>JAKFEZ010000263.1:0-2517 GCA_036675435.1 Ramlibacter sp.
CGGATCTCCTGCGTCACCTGGTCGGCGAGCTCGCGCGTCGGCACCAGCACCAGCGCCTGCACCGCGCGGCGCCGCGGATTCAGCCGGTCGAGCAGCGCCAGCCCGAAGGCCGCCGTCTTGCCGCTGCCGGTCTGTGCCTGGGCGATCACGTCGTGGCCCGCCAGCATGAGCGGCAGGCTGGCGGCCTGGATCGGGGTCATGTGCCGATAGCCGAGCTGCTCCAGATTGGCGAGCACGGCAGGCGCGAGCGGCAGGGTGCTGAAGAGTGCCGGGCCTGCGGGCATCGCTCGGGTAGCGGGAGCGGCGGCGGGCTGCGGCGTTTGGGCAGAGGAAGGGTTCATCGGGGGATTATCCGGAAGGGGACGGCGTCACCCCGGCCTGCCGCCTCAGCCCCTGCGGTATGGATGGAGCAGAACTGAGCCGGGTTCGCACCGCTGATTCAACGATCGCGGGGTCCGGCGCAGGGCACACTGTCTTCACCAAGGCGACAAACCGACCGCACCATTGGGCGGAGCCCGGAACCCGTCACCGGCGCCAGACCCCGTCGCTGCACTCAGGTGCAGTGTCCGGAAGCAAAGAGGGCCACCCCAGGGTGGCCCTTGGCTTTGTGCTGCGGGAAAAGCGAAGGCTCGCCCGGCTATCGGTCCACCGTGGCCAGCGTGCTGTCGGCCCACAGAGGATCGTCATCGCTGCCGCCGTCCTTGCGGTCGGCGTGGAACTCCCGCAGGTTCATCAGTTCCGCCAGCACGGTGGCGGTGAAGCCCTGGCGTCCGCCGCGCTGATCCAGGATCAGGGACAAAAGAACGCGTTCCGTCAGATCGTGATCCTTCCAGCACAGCGCGAGCTGATTGACGACTCTGGGATGACGCGAGCCCAGTTCGACAGGCCGGACGTGCCGCGGCAGGCTCGCCAGCCAAGCGCTGGACAAGGCCGTGATCTCGACAGGCGCCGCCTGACCGGGCCGGTCGAACTCGGCCGCGAACATGCTGGTCATCTGAAACTCGGGCGCTGCGCTCGCCGAACCGGAACGCCCGAACCGCCGACGCAATCGCTGTACAAGCTTCATCTTGAACCCTCTCTCCCTGGGACAAGCCGATTCTGGCTCGCCGTAACAATTCGCTACTTGCGGGTGGAACGGCGCATCGGCCAAGGCGTGAAATCCGGCACGCTTTGCGGGGCACGCGAATCAAGGGGGCCGACACAAGCCGTGAGGCACCCCGCCGTGGCAGGCGCCAGGAGAACGAAGGCCACAATGCCCGGCTTCGCGACCCGCCCACCATGCCCCTCTGGTGCTCCCGCCTCCCCCGCTCTCGCGCACTGGCCGCCTGGCTGAGCGCGCCGGGCTCGTTGAGCGCGCAGGTCGCACGCGCCTTCGGATCGCTGACCGTGCAACGAATCTTTCAGGGGCCGGGCCGCGCGCGTCGCGACGAGGCAGCGGCTCTCGGCCTGGCCGCGGGCCGGCGCGTCCATGTGCGTGAAGTGATCCTGCGCTGCGACGGTCGCCCGCTGATCAGTGCGCGCACCATCGCTCTGCCGGCCTCGTTGAAAGGCCCGTGGCGTGCGCTGACCGGCCTGGGCAGCCGATCGCTGGCCGAACTGCTCTTCCATGACGCCGGCGTGCGCCGATTGCCGCTTGCCTACGCCCGCGTTCGGCTTGCAGGCGCAGCCGGCCGCCGCCTGGTTGCCGACTGGCAACGCGCCACAGGACAGGCATGGAACGGCCACGAAGCCTGGGGACGCCACGCCGTGTACGTGCGCAGAGGCCAGGCGCTGCTGGTGACCGAAGTGTTCGCGCCCTCGGTTCAGGAGCGAGTCCCCTTGCCGATGCGCGCGCCACACGGCGCAGACCGCACCCGGCTTGCACCTGCGCACGCGAGTTCCGCACGGCCCCGGCGCGAGCCGCCCGCCACAGCGGACTAGCTCATTCGCAGCGCCATCCGTTGTACTCATCTGCGGCGCATCAACCGCGGATTCGGTAGACGCACCACAACGAACATTGACTATCCGCCTCGTGGTGCATGAGCGCACCAACACAAGGCATTGACTCGTCTTTGGCGATCCCATGCGTCTGTTCGGTGGGCTGTTGCCGCACCAGAAACGGCACAGGCCTTGCTATCTCGGTGCGCCTTGTTCACCGGTGGTGCGTCCTGCCCCACCGCGTCGCTCGGCTCGTTCGGAGGACTCGATGGATCAGGTCAAGCACGGCAGCGACGCGCTCTTCATCCTGCTCGGCGCCATCATGGTGCTGGCCATGCATGCCGGCTTCGCGTTCCTCGAACTCGGCACGGTGCGCGCGAAGAACCAAGTCAATGCACTGGTCAAGATCCTGGTCGACTTTGCGGTCTCGACCATCGCGTATTTCTTCATCGGCTACTCCGTGGCCTACGGCGTGAACTTCTTCACCGGCGCGGAGGTGCTGGCCGAGCGCAACGGCTACGAGCTGGTGAAGTTCTTCTTCCTGCTGACCTTTGCCGCGGCCATCCCGGCGATCGTGTCGGGCGGCATCGCCGAGCGGGC
>JAKFEZ010000175.1:0-57705 GCA_036675435.1 Ramlibacter sp.
AACGTGACGGCCATGGTCTCTCCCAAGGCGCGGCCGAGGCCGAGCATGATGCCGCCGATGACGCCGGTCTTGGTGTAGGGCAGCACCACCTTGTAGACCACCTCCCAGGTGGTGGAGCCGAGCGCGTAGGCCGACTCCCTGAGCATGGGCGGAGTGACCTCGAACACGTCGCGCATGACGGCGGCGATGAAGGGAATGATCATGATGGCCAGGATGATCCCGGCCGAAAGAATGCCGATGCCCACCGGGGGGCCGGACACCAGCGCGCCCAGATACGGCACGCCCTCGAAAAGCTTTTGCAGCGGTTGCTGCACATAGGTAGCCAGTATGGGGCCGAACACCAGCAGGCCCCACATGCCATAGACGATGGACGGCACCGCGGCCAGCAACTCGATGGCGGTGCCTAGCGGCCGCTTGAGCCAGCCGGGCGACAGCTCGGTGAGGAACAGCGCGATGCCGAAGCTGACGGGGACGGCGATGATGAGCGCGATCAGCGAAGTGGCGACGGTGCCGTAGATCATCACCAGGCCGCCGTACTCGTTGTTGACGGGGTCCCAGACGCTGTTGACCAGGAAACCCAGGCCGAACTGCTCGATCGCCGGCCAGGCGCCCTGCACCAGAGAGAGCATGATGGCGATGAGCAATCCCAGAGTCACCAGCGCCGCGCCCCGGGCCACCCAGCCGAACAGCGGGTCGGCCCAGGCGCCGCCGCGCACCCGTTTGGGGGCCGGCGGCGTTGTCATGCGCTTCGCGTCCCTGCGGGACGATGTGTCATCCGGGTCAAAGGAGGCCTCATGGGCGGGGAGTGTAGTGGACACGGCTAGCGGCTCCTCGCGGTCAGGGATGCGGCGGTTGGCAGTTGCTCTGCTTCTGTTTACTTGTAAGCGACGGTCTTGCTCGAGGCGTCCTTGATGTCAGCCCAGGACTTCTCGATCTGGGTCTTCACCACGGCCGGCATCGGCACATAGTCCAGGTCGCTGGCGGTCTTGTCGCCGTTCTTGTAAACCCATTCGAAGAACTTCAGCACGGCACTGGCCTGGGCCGGCTTGTCCTGCACCTTCTGCATCAGGATGAAGGTGGCCGAGGTGATGGGCCAGGAATCCTTGCCCGGCTGGTTGGTCAGGATCTGGTAGAAGCTCTTGGCCCAGTCGGCGCCGGCAGCGGCAGCCTTGAACGAAGATTCGTCGGGCGACACGAAGTTGCCGGCCGAATTCTGCATCTGGGCATACGTCATCTTGTTTTGCTTGACGTAGGCGTACTCGACATAGCCGATCGAGTTCGGCAGGCGGCCGACGAAGGCGGCCACGCCCTCGTTGCCCTTGCCGCCGGCACCGGCGGGCCAGTTCACGGCGGTGCCCTCGCCGACCTTGCTCTTCCAGTCGGGGTTGACCTTGGACAGGTAGTTGGTGAAGCCGAAGGTGGTACCCGAGCCATCGGCGCGGCGCACCGGCGCGATGGTGGCGTCAGGCAGGTTGACGGAACCATTCAGTGCCTTGATGGCCGGATCGTTCCACTTGGTGATCTTGCCCAGGTAGATGTCGCCCAGCACCTGGCCGTTGAGCTTGAGCTGTCCGGGGGCGATGCCCTTGATGTTGACAACCGGCACGATGCCACCGATCACGGTGGGGAACTGCACCAGGCCCTTCTTGGCCAGTTCGTCGTCCTTCAACGGCGCATCGGAGGCGCCGAAGTCCACCGTCTTGGCTTCGATCTGGCGCAGGCCGGCACCGGAACCGACCGACTGGTAGTTGACCTTCACGCCGGTCGCCTTGTTGTAATCGGACGCCCACTTGGAATACAGCGGGGCCGGGAAGCTGGCGCCAGCCCCGGTGACTTCCTGCGCCGCAGCCAGGCCGGTGAAGGAAACAGTGGCAAGGCCGAGAGCGGCGATACGGAAAGCGTTCATTCGAGAGTCCTCAGAGTTGGTGGAACGATGCGTCGACTTTAAAAAACATCTATGACAGCGATGTGACAGCCCTGCGCGCATGTCACGGCTGGTGTGTCACAGCCATGTCATCAATCGTTCATGGTCGTGTCACGCGCCCCTCATACGCTTGGTAACAAATCAACCACCTGAGGATCGTCATGCTCCCTACCCGCCTTGTTCTTGCCATCTCCACCACCGCCCTGCTGGGCGCCTGCGCCACCGGGCCCAGCCAACTGTCCGTAGCCGACACCATTGCTCGCGATCCCCAACTGAGCACCTTGAATAGCCTGATCCAGAAGGCCGGCCTCGCCGATACGCTCAAGGGAAGCGGGCCCTACACCGTATTCGCGCCCACCAACACGGCCTTCAAGGCAGTCCCCGCCAAGACCATGGCGGAATTGTCGACGAACCCGGCCCGCCTGAAGGAGGTGCTGAGCTATCACGTGCTGCCGGCTCGCCTGCCTTTGAGCAGCGTGAAGATGAGCAAGGCCAAGACCGTTCAAGGCGGCGATCTCGCGCTGGCCAAGGCCGGCACGATCGTGACGGTCGAAGAGGCGATGGTCGAGAGCACGGATATTGCCGCCACCAACGGGCTGGTGCACACCGTGGACCGCGTGCTGATGCCGCCGGTTCGCCGCTAAGGCAATATGGACGCCAGCATTCCATCGTTCAGCCGTCGCCGCGTGCTGCGTTCGGCCGCCGCGACGCTTCTGTCTGCCCCCTTCGCCGCCGCAGCCGCTGCACAACCAGCCAAAGCGCCGCCCGGGCGCATCATGGTGGCGCAGATCGTCGACGTCTCCCCCGCCCAGCAAGACGTAGCCAAGGACTTCCTGATCGGCTCGCGCGCGGCCTGGCAGGACATCAATGCCCGAGGCGGCCTGCGCGGGCGGCCGGTGAGTCATGTCTCGATCGAGGTCGACGGCACGATCGCCAGCCTGCGCACTGCCCTGGGCTCCCTGCGCGAAAACCCCTCGTGCGTCGTCTTGTCCGGCACGGTCAGCGACCCGGTGGCCGGCCAGCTGGTCACGCTGCTGCGGCAAGAAAACATGGCGATCGCCCATGCGGCTCCGTGGCTGCAGAATTCGAGCGTTCAAGTGGACGAGCGCACGTTTCCAATTTTCGCAGCCCGTCAGGAGCAGATCACCCATGCGCTGAAGTCGCTGACCGTGATGGGCGTGCAGGAAGTGGGCGCCGTGTACGCTTCCGCGCAGGAACACGCCCTTTACCACGGCGACCTGGAGCGCATTGCGGGCACCATGAAGCTGAAGCTCCAATCCTTCAGCGCCAATGGCGCCCTGGATCGCCTGGGCCAGCGCCTCACCCCCGGCACCCCTGCCATCCTGCTGTTCGTAGGCGGCACACCCGAACTCGTGCAGTTCACGCAAGGACTGGAAAAGCAGCAGCGCCAGCGCTATGTGGTGGCCCTGGCCGACGTCAACCTGCAGACCATGATGCAGATGGGCGGGGGGACCCGGAGCACGCCCGTCATCGCAACCCAGGCTGTGCCTGTCGTCACCTCCTCCCTTCCCATCGTGCGGAGGTACCGGGACGTGCTGGCCCGGCTGTTCGACGAACCGCCGGTGCCGCTCAGCCTGGCCGGCTTCATCGCGGCGCACTACACCTACGACGTACTGGGCGAGGTGGATGGCCCGCTCACGCGCGCCAGCGCGCTGCACGCTTTCCAGAAGCGCGCCGTGGCCGACATCGGCGGTTACCGGATCAGTTTCAACGCCCAGCGTCGCAGCGCTACCTTCGTCACGCAAAGCATGTTGACCGCGGATGGCCGGGTCATCGGGTAGCGTCCTGCCATCAAACAGTCATATTGAGCCCGCAGCATTCCGGAAACTTCATACGAGGTATCCCATGGAAGCAGCAGCGATTCAAGTCAAGGCACTCAGCAAGACGTTCGGCAATGGGCGCAGCGCGCTGCAGGACATACAGCTGGACATAGCGCCCGGCGAAATGGTGGCCCTGATCGGGGCATCGGGCTCCGGCAAGTCCACCTTGCTGCGGCACCTCGCCGGCCTGATGGCTGGCGACGTCGGGCAGCACGGCCTGGTACAGATCCACGGCCAGACCGTGCAGGAACACGGACGCATCGCCCGCGACATCCGCTCGGTACGGGCCGGGGTCGGTTTCGTGTTCCAGCAGTTCAACCTGGTCGATCGGCTGCCGGTCATCGTCAACGTGCTGGCCGGCACCCTGCATCGCATGCCAGTCTGGCGCAGCCTGGTGCGGTGGTTCAATGCCGAGGAAACTGCCCGAGGTGTCGAAGCGCTGCGTCGAGTCGGCATCGCCGAGTGCTGCTTCCAGCGCGCCTCCACCCTGTCGGGCGGCCAGCAGCAGCGCGCGGCGATCGCCCGCGCCATGGTGCAAGGCGCCCGCGTGATCCTGGCCGACGAGCCGATCGCCTCGCTCGACCCCGAGTCGTCGCGGCGGGTCATGGACATCCTGGCCAAGGTCAATCGCGAGGACGGCTGTACGGTGGTGGTGTCGCTGCACCAGGTGAACGTGGCGATGCGTTACTGCGCCCGCACCGTGGCCCTGCATCGCGGCCGGGTGGTGTACGACGGACCGTCGTCGGCGCTGACGCCGCAGCTGTTGCGCGAACTGTATGGAGCCGAGGCCGACGAGATCCTGGCGCTGGGTGATCACATCGGCAGCCTGCAGGACGCGCGCAAGCCCGCGCCGCAGACGCCCTGGTCGTCGCCGGTAAGTCCGGTCGCCCAAGTGGCCTGAGTCCCAACCCGCTTTCAACACGAGAAACACCATGCTCAAGACAATCACTGGCAGCCTGGCCGTTGCCGCCGCCCTGGCCATCACGTCGGCGCAGACGCAGGCGCAGGCGCTCAAGGAAATTAACTTCGGCATTCTGTCCACGGAGTCCAACCAGAACCTCAAGCAGGACTGGCAGCCCCTGCTGGCCGACATGGAAAAACGCACCGGCATCAAGGTGAATGCCTTCTTCGCGCCCGACTACGCCGGCGTGATCGAAGCGATGCGCTTCAACAAGGTGCAGGTGGCCTGGATGGGCAACAAGGCCGGCATCGAGGCGGTGGACCGAGCCGGCGCCCAAGTGTTCACCCAGGTGGTCAACGCCGACGGCTCGATCGGCTACCACTCGATGGTGTCGGTGCACCAGGACAGCCCGTACAAGACGATCGACGACGTCTTCAAGAACGCCAAGTCCCTGAACTTCGGCATCGGCGATCCAAACTCCACCTCGGGCTTCCTGGTGCCCAGCTACTACCTGTTCGCCCGCAACAACCTGGATGCGAAGACCACCTTCAAGAACATCCGCGGCGCCAACCACGAGGCCAACATCCTGGCCGTGGCGAAC
Organism: Ramlibacter sp.; assembly: GCA_036675435.1. Lineage (GTDB taxonomy): Bacteria > Pseudomonadota > Gammaproteobacteria > Burkholderiales > Burkholderiaceae_C > Ramlibacter. Next base: position 5,268 of record JAKFEZ010000175.1, read on the forward strand.
CGGCAGGTGGACGCGGCGGTGCACAGCTCGGACGTGTTCGAGCGGATCGAGAAACGCTCGCCGGAAGTCGCCGCCAAGCTGCGCGTGATCTGGAAGTCGCCCCTGATCGCCGGTGACCCGGTGATGTGGCGCAAGGACTTGGACGCCAGCGCAAAGCAGCGCATCAAACAGTTCTTCCTGGCTTACGGTACGGGCGCGGACGCCGCGCGTGAGATCGCCATCCTGAACAAGCTGACGCTTGGGGGATTTCGCGATTCCAGCGACGCCCAGCTGCTGCCCACCCGCCAGCTGGAATTATTCCGCGAAAAGACGAAGCTGCAGGCAGACACCGGCGTGAACGCCCAGGAGAAGGCGGCCCGGCTGACCGTCATCGACAAGAAGCTGGGCGAACTCCAGCGCTCGCTCTGATCGAGGCAATCCGCCTCATACACACCCATCCACAAAGGACAACCCCATGAATATTGGAATCATCGGCGCCGTCGCGGCTGCCCTCATTGCGTCCACGCCGGCCCAGGCACAGGAACTCAAGGAAATCAACTTCGGCATTATTTCGACCGAAGCCTCGCAGAACCTCAAGTCGCAATGGCAGCCGCTGCTGCAAAGCATGGCCAGCAAGACCGGGTACAAGGTCAACGCGTTCTTCGCCCCCGACTACGCCGGCATCATCGAAGGCATGCGCTTCGGCAAGGTGCACATCGCCTGGTACGGCAACAAGTCGGCGATGGAAGCGGTGGACCGCGCCGGCGGCGAGGTGTTCGCGCAGATGGTCAACGCCGACGGCACCCAAGGCTACTACTCGCAGTTCGTGGTGCACAAGGACAGCCCCCTGAAGTCGCTTGACGACGTTCTGAAGAACGCGAGGAACCTGTCGTTCGGTCAGGGCGACCCGAACTCCACCTCGGGCTTCCTGGTGCCCGGCTACTATGCGTTTGCCCAGAACAAGGTTGATCCCAAGACAGCCTTCAAAGTCGTGCGCAGCGCCAATCACGAGACCAACGCGCTTGCCGCTGCCAATCGGCAGGTGGACGTTGCCGTCACCAACAGTGAGGCATTGCAGAAAATCCACGACAACTTGCCGGAAAAGCACAAGGAGCTGCGCGTCGTCTGGACTTCCCCCCTGATCCCGCTGGATCCGCTGGTGATGCGCAAGGACTTGCCCGAAGCTTCCAAGCAGAAAATCAAGGAGTTCTTCTACAGCTACGGCAAGGGCGGGCAGCAGGAGAAGGACGTGTTGATGGCCATCTCCAAACTGTCGATGTTCAAGCCTTCCACCAACGCCCAGCTGATCCCGATTCGCCAGCTGGAGCTGTTCAAGCAGCGCAACAAGTACGAGAGCGACGCCGCCTTGCCGGCTGCCGAGAAGCAGGCGAAGCTGGTCGAGATCGACCGCAAGCTGGCTGAACTGGCCAAGCACTAAGCGCAGCCGTGAACGTGCCCGCCCATCTGTCCGTGGTCCAGCCGCCCCTGCCGGCGGCGCCAAAGGCCAACCTCGCTGCGCTCCTGGCCTGGGGTGTGCTGTTCGCACTGCTGGCGGGCTCCTGGCAGGGCGCCGACATGCGCCCGGGCGACCTGGTGCGCGATTCGGCCAACATGGCCGAATACGCGGCCAGTTTCTTCCCGCCGAATTTCAGGGACTGGCGCTACTACCTGCAGGAAATGGTGGTCACGCTGCAGATCGCCCTGTGGGGCACGGTGCTGGCCGTGGTCTGCGCCGTCCCGCTGGGCCTGCTGTCGTCCACCAACATCGCGCCGGTCTGGGTGCGCCAGCCCATTCGCCGGCTGATGGACGCAGCGCGCGCCATCAATGAAATGGTCTTTGCCATGCTGTTCATCGTCGCCGTCGGCCTGGGCCCTTTCGCCGGCGTGCTGGCGCTGTGGATCCACACCACGGGCATCCTGGCCAAGCTGTTCTCCGAGGCGGTGGAGGCGATCGATCCGCAGCCGGTGGAGGGCATCCGCGCCACCGGAGCCAATGCGGTGGAGGAAGTGGTCTACGGCGTCATTCCGCAGGTGCTGCCGCTGTGGATTTCCTATTCCTTGTATCGCTTCGAATCGAACGTGCGCTCGGCCTCGGTGGTCGGCATGGTGGGCGCGGGCGGTATCGGCGTGGTGCTGTGGGAGATCATCCGCGGCTTCCAGTACGCCGAGACCTGCGCCGTGATGATCATCATCGTGGTCAGCGTCAGCATCATCGATGTGATCTCGGCGCGTGTCCGCAAGGCATTGGTCTAGGAACGCTGAGTTCCCTTTTCATGACACTCAGCATTCAGGAGATCACGCCCTTGGCCCGGCCCCGCTAAGCGGTCCGGGGACCCTCAGCGACCTGCCGGCTCGTCGGGAATGAGCCTCTTGCCGAGGCTGATGGTTTCATCCTGGGCATAGCCCATCCTGCGATAGAAGGCGATGATGCCGGCGTTTCCCGATCGCACCTGCAGGTTGATCTTGGGGCATCCCAGCTCGATGAACAGGGCTTCGATCTGCCGCATCAGCCTCTCCCCGTGCCCGAGGCCGCGATGGCCCTGCGCGACCGCCAGATAGTTGACCCAGCCACGGTGCCCCTCGTAGCCCGCCATCGCAGTGGCGATGAGCTCGCCCTCCTGCGTTCCTACCAGGAACAGCTCGGGCTGGACCCTGAGCTTGCGCGCGATGTCCTTGCGCGGGTCGTTCCAGGGACGCGTGAGGCCGCATTCCTGCCAAAGCGCGACCACCGACGGTTCGTCCGAGGATTGGTAGGGGCGTATCTGCATGGACCTAGTTTATCGATCGCGCAGGGTCAGGCCAAGCCGGCCAGATACCCCGCGAGCCGTTCCCCTGCGCTGGCAAGCTCGCCGTCATTGGCAATCTCCAGGTCGGCCGCGACACTCCCCAGACGGGTGTTCCTGGCCAGCCGACCCGCGATGGCCTCGGCGGCATCCCGGCCGCGCATGGCGAGCCTGGAAGCTATGTCGGCAGCGTTCGCGCCGATCTGCACCACGCGCAGCGCCGCGCCGCGCCGCAGCCCCGCGACATGCTCTCTCGACCCATTGACCACCACCACGCGGCCCCACGCGACCTGCCGCGCGTAACGTGCCGCGATGCCATAGCGAAAGCCATGCGCCTGCCAATGCCAGGCGAGTTCCCCACGTCCTGCCAGCTGCTCGAAATACTCGGGATTCATCGCCTGGTGATCCGCGCCGGCCTGGGTGGCGCGCGTCATAAGCCTCTGGGAAAAGACAACATCCGCGTTGCCGGACAACTGCTCTCGGGCCCAGCCGATCACGCTGTCCTTGCCCGCACCCGATGGTCCGCACACGAAAACCCATAGGCCGCTCATGGCTGTAGCTCCTCATCGGCAATGCGCCTGAAGTCCCCGCCTGGGGACTGCTCGACAAACACGCACAAGCGATCCACCGCCGGGGGCACGTCGGCATTGAGCTGGGCGATGCGCCGTGCAATCTGCGCAACCACCTGCCCGGCCAGCGCCGTACCCACCGGCCCGGTTAGCGTCATGTGAAATCGAAAGCGCTCGGCGACCAGCGGATAGCCGAAGCGTTCCAGCAGTTCGCGGCCGCGCGCATCCAGCTGCTCGGGGCGCCGGCGGGCGAATTCGGCTGCGGTCAGCGGGGCGCGCAAGTCGTCAAGGTCGGTCACGCAGGCCTGCGCCAGGGCGCTGAGGCCCGGATGGGGGTTGGCCGGGACCAGCGCCACGAAGCCTTCCATCAACACCGGCACCAGCTTAGACAGCGGTTGGGCGCGGGTCCTGCGGGCGAGCTCCCCGACGCGCCGCAGCAGCGTCTGTTCGGCAATACCGGCGGCCAGGCTGAACGGTGCCTTGAGCGTGGCATGAAATCCGTAGCGCCGCGGCTGCGCGGTGATGCGGTCGAACTCGCCCGCGGCCAGCAGCGGCTGCCCAGCGCGCTCCAAGGCGGCGCCGCTGCCTTCGTCGCGGCCCAGCCAGTGTGCGCCGAAACGCCACCACGGCGTATCGCGGGCGGGCGCGAAGTAGATGGCGTAACGAACGGTCACTGGGTGTCCCCCATCGCCACCACCAGCTGCACGCGGTCGCCGCAGAACACCGTCTCCCCATATTTGATGGGCCTCCCTGCCAGGTCGACGTCGATGCTCTCGACGCACAGCAGCGGACGCGTCACCGGCTGCTTCAACAGGCGGGCGGTCTCCTCGCTGGGCAACTGGGTGGTGATGCGGCTCTCGGCGCGCACATAGTCCTGCACGCCGAGGCGCTTGAGGATGTCGCTGCTGCTCATGTCGCCATCCAGCATCTCCAGCAGGCCGGCGAAGCGGGCGGCCGGATAGTAGGCCGTGGCCAGGCTGACCGGTTGCAGGTCGGCCTCGTTGACGGTTTCCGTCATCAGCACGGCCTCGCCCTTCGCCACTTTCAGCTCACGGGCGACCCGCTCGCTGGCGGCCAAGCTGCGCGCCGTCAGCACCTGTTTGCCGGGGAGCAGGCCCTGGCGCTGCAGATTTTCCGAGAAGCGGGTTCGGCGCGACAAGGCGTAGTTGAGCAATTCGTGCTGCACGAACATGCCACGCCCCTGCTCGACGCGCACCAGTCCTTCGGTCTGCAGCGCGGCAACGGCCTGGCGCAGGGTGTGCCGGTTCACGGCGAAACGTTCGGCCAGTTCGCCCTCGCTGGGCAGCTTGCCGGTGGCGGCGTAGTCGCGATTGCGGATCTCCCCGGCCAGCGTGTCGGCAATACGGCGCCATACGGCGACGCCGCTGCGCCGGCCTTGCAGTCCGAGATGAATAAGGTCGCTTGTCATATGTCGGTCATGTTGGGCGGTTGAACTTGGGTCTGACGCGCCGGCCCTTTCATCAGAAGCACCGGACTGTTTCGACTCTAAGCACTGATCTAGACATCTGTATGACAAATCAAAGTGACGCCGGACAGCACGAGCCGCGTCGGCAATGGCTGGCGGTGCTGGCGCGGGCGAGCCGCGAGGAACTCGAACCGCTCGTCGCTGCCATGGAGCCCCTGCCCGCCCGCGAGACCGTGCGTGCCGCCGAAGTCGGCATGGTGATGCTGCGCGGTCGGGTCGGCGGCACCGGCGACGCTTTCAATCTGGGCGAGGCCAGCCTGGTGCGATGCGCCGTCCGCTTGGGCGCCACGCTCGGCGTGGGCTACGCACTCGGCCGCGACCGGCGCAAGGCGGAGTTGATCGCGGTGCTGGACGCGCTGCTGCAGGACGCGGCCCGATCGGCACAGCTGCTGCAGGCCGTTGTCGAGCCGCTGCGCCAGCGCCAGCAGGACAGGCGTGATGCGCAAAGCCGCGCCGCCGCCGGATCCCGGGTGGATTTCTTCACCATGGTGCGGGGGGAAACATGAGCTCCACTGGCCGCCAAGCCATTCCCACCAGCGGCTTCGCCGATCCGGTGCATGACGCGCAGCGGGCCTTTCGCGCCGCGCTGGACGCCCTTTCCCGTCCCGGCCGGGTAGTCGAGATTGGCACACCGATTTCCGGCCTGCCATTGGGCGCCGCGATGTCCCACCTGCTGCTGGCGATGACCGACGTCGACACCCCTGTGTGGTGGCAGTTTTCAGATACAGGCACCGGCCAGTGGCTGCGCTTTCACACCGGCGCGGGCGATGCCGCGCAGCCGGGCGGCGCCGCCTTCGCGGTCGTCACCCAGGCCACCGCCATGCCGGCGCTCGACACCTTCGCCGCCGGCACGCCGGCCTCGCCCGAGTCGTCCGCCACAGTGCTGATCGAAGTCGATTCCCTGGGCGATGGCCCGGCGTTGCAATGGCATGGCCCCGGCATACGCGAGAGTCAGGGCGTGCGCATTGCCGGCCTGGCATCGGCCTTCTGGGCCGATTGGCAGGCCAACCACGCGCGCTTCCCCCAGGGCGTGGATGTGATCTTCACCTGCGGCCGGCGCGCGATCGGCCTGCCGCGCACCACGCGCGTCGCGCGGCTGGAAGGAATCTAGAACATGTATGTTGCTGTCAAGGGCGGTGCCGCCGCCATCGAGAATTCCTGGGGACTGCTGGCCGAACAGCGGCGCGGCGACCGCGCGCTGATGGCACTGGGCGTGGCGCAGATTCGCGAACAGTTGCCGCTGGCGGTAGACCGGGTGATGACCGAGGGCTCACTCTACGATCCCCAACTTGCCGCGCTGGCCATCAAGCAGGCGGCCGGCGACCTGGTCGAGGCGATCTTCCTGCTGCGCGCCTACCGCACCACGCTGCCACGGCTGGGCTATAGCGAGCCCATCGACACGGCCCGCATGCAGCTGGTGCGCCGCATTTCGGCCACCTTCAAGGACGTGCCTGGCGGGCAGGTGCTCGGACCGACCTACGACTACACACAGCGTCTGCTCGATTTTTCCTTGCTGGCCGAGGGCGAGGAAACCCCAGCCGCGGAGCTGCCGACGGCCGAGCCGCTGCCGCCTCACGTGCCGCGGGTCAACGAATTGATGGCACGCGAGGGTTTGATGGAGACGCCGCGGCCATTGGCCCAGACCGAGCCAGGCGACCTGACGCGCGAGCCGTTGATGTTTCCGGCCGACCGGCCACTGCGACTGCAGGCCCTGGCCCGCGGCGACGAAGGCTGGCTGCTGGCGATGGGCTATTCGACCCAGCGCGGCTATGCCAACGGCCATCCGTTCGCCGGCGAAGTGCGGCGCGGAACGGTGTCGGTGGAAGTGGTCGCGGACGAGCTGGGCTTTGCCATCGACGTCGGTGATGTCGAGGTGACCGAGTGCCAGATGATCAACCAGTTCTCCGGCAGCCAGGAGATGCCGCCGCAGTTCACCCAGGGGTACGGGCTGGCTTTCGGCGGCGGCGAGCGCAAGGCGATGGCCATGGCGCTGGTCGACCGGGCCTTGCGGGCCCGCGAGCTGGGCGAGCCCAGGGTAGCCCCGGCCCAGGACGAGGAGTTCGTGCTGTCCCATGCGGATTGCCTGGAGGGCGCCGGGTTCGTGCAGCACCTGAAGCTGCCCCACTATGTCGATTTCCAGTCCGAACTAGAACTGGTGCGAAAGCTGCGTGCCGCCCATGCCCAGCGGAGCAACGCCGCGCCCGGCCACGGCGATGCCGCAACTCGGAAGGTCGCCTGAATGGACGCCGACAGCCACTACAACTTCGCCTTTCTGGACGAGCAGACCAAGAAGATGATCCGCCGCGCCATGCTCAAGGCCATCGCCATTCCCGGCTACCAAGTGCCATTCGGATCGCGCGAGATGCCCTTCGCCTACGGCTGGGGCACCGGCGGCGTGCAGGTCACGGCCAGCCTGATCGGGCAGCAGGACGTGCTCAAGGTCATCGACCAGGGCGCCGACGACACCACCAACGCCGTGAACATCCGCCGCTTCTTCGCCCGCACGACCGGTGTGCCGACCACCGACAAGACGGCTGAGGCGACCATCATCCAGACCCGCCACCGCATCCCGGAGAAGCCGCTGCACGAGGGTCAGGTGATCGTGTACCAGGTGCCCATGCCCGAGCCGATGTTCCGGCTGGAACCGCGGCGCCAGGAGACCATCACCATGCATTCGCTGGCCGAGTACGGCCTCATGAACGTGAAGCTGTACGAGGACATCGCCCAGCTGGGCGCCGTCTCGCGCACTTATGACTACCCGGTGCTGGTGAACGAGCGTTACCTCACATCGCCCTCGCCCATCCCGAAGTTCGATAACCCCAAAATGCACATGAATCCGGCCCTGCAGCTGTTCGGCGCGGGGCGCGAGAAGCGCATCTATGCGATTCCCCCGTACACCGCCGTGCGCAGCCTGGATTTCGAGGACCACCCGTTCGAGGTCCAGCGCTGGGAACACGCCTGCACACTGTGCGGATCGCGCGAGAGCTTCCTGGACGAAATGATCGTGGATGACGAGGGCAGCCGCCTGTTCGTCTGCTCTGACAGCGACTACTGTGGCGAGCGCCGCGAGGCGGGACACAGCGGCAGCCAGCAGGCTGTTTTACTCCCTCTCCTTTTGGGAGAGGGCGGGGGTGAGGGCAGCGCGCTCCAGACCCTCACCCCCACCCTCGACCGGAGGGAAAGGGAGGAACAGCCATGACCGACGATATTCTTCTGAGCGCCCGAGGTGCCAGCAAGGCATTCACGCAGGCTGGCCGGCTCCGCTGGGCTTGCCGAAACGTGAACTTCGACCTCTATCCCGGCGAGGTGCTGGCGGTGGTCGGGGAGTCCGGCTCGGGCAAGACCACCCTGCTCAAACTGCTGGCATCGCGACTGGCCTGCGACGAAGGCAGCGTCCACTATCGCGTTCGCCATGAGAACGCGAATGGCGCGCCCGCGGCGCAGCCTGGCCTGGTCGACCTGGCCGGGCTGTCGCAGGCCCGCCTGCGCTGGTTGGCCCGCACTGATTGGGGATTCGTAGAGCAGCATGCACGCGACGGCCTGCGCATGAACGTGTCAGGTGGTGCCAACATCGGCGAGCGGATGATGGCCCTCGGCTCGCGCCACTACGGGCGCCTGCGTACCCAGGCGCTGGGCTGGATGGAGCGGGTGGAGCTGGACAGCGGGCGCATCGACGACCTGCCCGGCACCTATTCCGGCGGTATGCAGCAGCGCCTGCAAATCGCCCGCAACCTGGTCACCCACCCGCGTCTCGTCTTCATGGACGAACCCACCACCGGCCTGGACGTTTCGGTGCAGGCCCGCCTGCTGGACCTGTTGCGCGAACTGGTGGACGACCTGCAACTGGCGGCCGTGATCGTCACCCACGACCTGGCCGTGGCCAGGCTGCTGGCGCATCGGATGCTGGTGATGAAGGATGGCGTGGTGGTAGAGCAAGGCCTGACGGACCGCGTGCTCGACGACCCGCAGCACGCCTACACCCAACTGCTCGTTTCCTCCGTCCTGACACCTTGACCCACATGACCGCTCTGCTTGAAGCCAGCCGGCTCTCCAAAAGTTTCACGCTGCACGGCCGCGGCGGAATCGAGCTGCCGGTATTTGCCGGCATCGACCTGCAGGTGCGCGCCGGTGAATGCCTGGCCCTCACCGGCCGCTCCGGCAGCGGCAAGAGTTCGCTCTTGCGCTGCCTGTACGGCAATTACGGCGCCTCGTCGGGCGAGGTGCGCATCCGGCACGACGGCCGCTGGCTCGATTTGTCCGCCGCGGCGCCGCGCGAGGTGATCGCCGTGCGCCGGCGCACGCTCGGTTATGTCTCGCAGTTCCTGCGCGTGATTCCCCGCGTGACGACGCTGGACATCGTGGCCGAGCCGCTGCGGCGGCTCGGCCGCGGCGCCGACGAGGCGAGATCCACGGCTGCCGAATGGCTGGCGCGCCTGAATCTGCACGAACGGCTCTGGCACCTTCCGCCGGCCACCTTCTCCGGGGGTGAACAGCAGCGCGTGAACATCGCCCATGGGCTGATTGCCGGCCATCCCGTCCTGCTGCTGGACGAGCCCACGGCCTCGCTCGACGCCGGCAACCGCCGGGTGGTGGTCGACCTCATTCGCGCCGCCCGCGAGCATGGCGCGGCCGTGGTCGGCATCTTCCATGACGACGAAGTGCGCGAAGCCGTGGCCAGCCGCTGCTTCGACGTCGAACAGCACAGAAATCCCTAGAAACGAAAGACCCCCATGAACCAGCGCGTCATCCGCAATGCCCGCATCGTCACCTCCAGCGAAACCTTCATCGGTTGCATGGTCGTGGAAAACGGCACCATCCGCTCGGTCGAGCGCAACGGCACCACCGTGCCGGGCGCCGAGGACTGGGATGGCGATTGGCTGATGCCGGGCCTGGTCGAACTGCACACCGACAACCTGGAAAAACACCTCGTTCCCCGCCCCGGCGTGGTGTGGAACGCCACATCTGCCTCGGTCACGCACGATGCGCAATGCGCGGCGGCCGGAATCACCACTGTGCTGGACTCCGTGGTCATCGGCGACATGGACCAGGGCGGCACCCGCAGCCAAACCCAGCATGACTCGATCGAGGCACTGCATGCCTGCCGCGATCGCGGCCTGATGCGCGTGGAGCACCTGCTGCACCTGCGCTGCGAAGTTTCGGCGCCCGACATCGTCGAGGTATTCGAACGCTACGCCGATGACGAACTGGTCGAGCTCGTCAGCGTGATGGACCACACGCCGGGGCAGCGCCAATGGCGGGATCTGGTGAAGTACCGTCGCTACACCGAACGCAACGGCAGCCTCCGCGATACCGACTACGAACGGCTGGTCGAGGAGCGCCGGGGCCACCAGGAAAAGTTCGCCGCCGTTCACCGGGCGGCGGTGATTGCCGCCAGCCACGCCCGCGGCATCCCGCTGGCCAGCCACGACGATACGGAGATCGAGCATGTGGAACAGGCGCGCGACGAGCGGGTCGCGCTATCGGAGTTCCCGACCACTGTGCGCGCCGCCAAGGCTGCGCGGGCGGCCGGCATCGGCATCATCATGGGCGGTCCCAACCTGGTGAAAGGCGGCTCGCATTCCGGCAACGTCTCGGCTGCCGAGCTAGCCCAGCTTGATCTGCTAGACATCATGTCGTCCGACTATGTGCCGTCCAGCCTGGTCCAGTCCGCCTTCCTGTTGCGCGACCAGTTGGGCTGGAGCCTGCCCAAGGCCGCCAACACGGTCGCGCGCAACCCAGCCCAGGCGATCGGCCTGAACGATCGGGGCGAGATCGCGCCCGGCTGGCGTGCGGACTTCATCCGGGTCAAGGAATGCTCCGGCATGCCGGTGGTGCGCGGCACCTGGTGCAAGGGGGAGCGGTCCTTTTGATCCCTTTCATTCAGGCTCGGCCGGCACGGCTTTCAAAGACGGCCTGCCCCGCTGCACGCGCGCCAGCACAATGCAACATGCTGGGCGCGCAGCAATGCTATGCTGATCCGGGCATGAACAACGGAACCCTTCTCGCCGCCGTCGACCTCGGCTCCAACAGTTTCCGGCTCGAGATCGGCCGCTTCGACCACGGCCAGATCCACCGCACCGAATACATCAAGGAAACCGTGCGCCAGGGCAATGGCCTGGACGAGGCGCGCAACCTCACGCCCGAGGCCATGAAGCGCGGTTGGGACTGCCTGGCCCGTTTCGGCGAGAGCCTGGCCGGTTTCAAGAAGGCGCAGGTGCGGGCCGTGGCCACGCAGACCCTTCGCGAGGCCCGCAATCGTGACGAGTTCGTGCATCGGGCGCACGAGGTGCTGGGATTTCCGATCGACGTGATCTCCGGGCGCGAGGAAGCCCGCCTGATCTACCAGGGGGTGTCGCACCTGCTGCCGCAATCCGGCGAACGCCGACTGGTCGTGGACATCGGCGGTCGCTCGACCGAGCTGATCCTGGGCCGGCAGTACCAGGCCGAGGTGGTCGAGAGCTATCGCGTGGGCAGCGTGGCCTGGTCGATGAAGTACTTCCCCGAGGGACAGTTCAGCCACGCGGCTTTCGCATCGGCGGAGGTGGCGGCCAAGGCGGTGCTGGACGAAGCACTCAACGTGTACCGCCGCGACACCTGGGAGGTGGCCTACGGCTCCTCCGGGACCATCGGCGCGGTGGGCGACGTGCTGGGGGCAGCTGGCGGGGACAAGGGCATCATCACGCGCGACGGCCTGGACTGGCTGCTCGAACGGCTGGTAGCCGCCCGCAGTGCGGACAAGGTTCGCATGGAAGGCCTCAAGGATGATCGCCGTCCTGTAATCGGCGGCGGCGTCAGCGTGCTGCGCGCCGTGTTCGACCTGCTCGAGATCGACCGCATGCAGACGGCGCAGGGCGCCTTGCGCCACGGCGTCCTGTACGACCTGCTGGACCGTGAGCACAGCGGAACCGACATCCGCTCGACGACTGTTGCCGGGCTCGCGGCCAAGTTCGGGGTGGATTCGGCCCAGGCCCAGCGCGTCGGCAAAGTCGCGTGCCTGCTGCTGCGCCAGTTGCGCGGCGAAGACAGCAGCGCAAACCTCGCGCGACTGGAGCGCAAGATGAGCTGGGCGGCGCAGCTCCATGAGATCGGCAGCCAGATCTCGCATGCCGACTATCACAAGCACGGCGCGTACATTCTGGACAATGCGGACGCGCCTGGCTTTGCGTTGTCGGAACTGCACCGGCTCAGCCTGCTGGTGCTGGGGCATCGCGGCAAGCTGCGCAAGCTTGAAGCGGATTTCGAAGACGAGCTGTTCGTGCAGCAGCTGCTGTGCCTGCGGCTGGCGGTAATCCTGTGCCATGCCCGCCGCGATCCTGATCTGCGCGGACTGCAACTGCGCACGGGACCACGCCGATTCGAGTTGCGCCTGGCTCCGGCCTGGGCCGCTGCCTATCCCCAGTCGGCCCACCTGCTGCGTGAAGAGGCACTTGCCTGGCAGAAAACGCCATGGGCCCTGGCACTGGAAAACAGCCCGGCACACTGAGCTGCCGGCCTTGGCGGTCGTCAAAAACGGTATAAACTATATACACTGTTTACGACAACAAGGACTTTTGTCATGGCCACTGCAAGAAAGACCGCTCCCGCCAAAGCACCCGCCGGCAAGGCGCAAGCTGCTAAATCGCCTTCGCGCCGACCGGCCGCGAAGGCTGCAGTGGCGGCACCGAAGGCCGCTGCACCCGTCGCCGCGGCCAAGACACCGAAGCCGGAAAAACCCAAGAAGCCCAAGCTGGTCCGCGACAGCTTCACCATTCCCAAGACCGAATACCTGGTGCTGGAGCAGTTGAAGCAACGCGCCGGCAAACTGGGAACGCCGGCAAAGAAAAGCGAAGTGCTGCGCGCAGGCGTAAAGGCGCTGGCAGCCATGGCGGACGCCGACTTCCGCGCCGCCCTGGGGTCCGTCCCGGCCATCAAGACCGGGCGGCCGGCGAAGGCGAGCGCCTGATACCGATTGGTTAGCGGCGGCCAGGCCGTCGACAGCGACATCAACGCTCGCGCCGGCTCAGTACCGCTTGGGCACGTACATCTCTTCGGGCACCGGGCGCCGCGAGTAGTCGTCGTGGCGGACCCGCTTGGGCAGCACGACCTCCGGGTGGTCGACCTCGGTGTAGGGCACCTGTTCGAGCAGGTGGTGGATGCAATTGAGCCGCGCCTGCTTCTTGTCGTCGGCATGCACCAGGCGCCAGGGCGCCTCGGGCGTGTGCGTGCGCTCCAGCATGATTTCCTTGGCTCGGGTGTATTGCTCCCAGCGCCGGCGCGACTCCAGGTCCATCGGACTGAGCTTCCATTGCTTCAGGGGATCATGGATACGGCCCAGGAAGCGCAGGTGCTGCTCTTCGTCGGAAATCGAGAACCAGTACTTGAGCAAATGGATCCCGGACCGGGCCAGCATCTTTTCGAACTCCGGGACCGTGCGGAAGAATTCCTCGTACTGCTCATCGGTGCAAAAGCCCATCACCCGCTCCACACCGGCGCGGTTGTACCAGCTGCGGTCGAACAGGACGATCTCGCCGGCGGCGGGCAGATGCGCGACGTATCGCTGGAAATACCATTGGGTCCGCTCGCGGTCGTTCGGGGCCGGCAGAGCCGCCACCCTGCATACACGGGGGTTCAGCCGTTGGGTGATGCGCTTGATGACGCCACCCTTGCCGGCGGCGTCCCGCCCTTCGAAGATGATCACCATCTTGTGACCCGTTGCCATCACCCAGTCCTGGAGTTTGACCAGTTCCCCCTGCAGGCGAAACAACTCACGGAAATAGCGCCGGCGCGCGCTTTTCTCGGCATCGCCGAGGGGCGCGGAGACTGCGTCGAAGCTTTGCTCGTCGTGATCGAGTTCGAGCTCCTCGTCGTAGCTGTCTATCAGGTCGCGTTGCAGCCGCTGAAGTTTTTCGTCGTCTTCCATCTCAAGGCCGGTCCTCACTTCGTGCCATCCAATTTATTTCAGGCAGATGACAGTGTCATGACACAGGAAAAGGCCGGCGGCCGGCCGGGCTAGTTGGCCGAGAAGGTTCCTTGCCAGCCGAACGTCGCTATCCGGAGGTGGCCGCTGGCGTGACGCGCCAGGGTGAAGCTGCGTGCCTCGCCGGCCGCGCTTCGCAAGATCCAATGCGCGGCCGGCCCCATTCGGGGATGACCCATGCGCGCCTCGAGGCCTGCACTGCCGCGACAGACCACGGCTGCGCCTTCGGCCCAGAGGCCTTCGCGCGTTTTCATGAACTCGAGGAAAAGCGCGCCATCCCGTTCCGTGATGGACACGACCAGCGGCTTGCCATCGGACATCGAAATCTCTTCCCAACGCAGGGGAAATGAGGGATCGCCCGCCAGCAACTTCAGGCCTTCCACTGTCGTGGCACACGCCTCCAGGCTGGCCGCCCGTCCCGGCAAGCCAAAGAGGACCACGGCAAGGAGAAGTTGTGCAAGGGTCATGGGTGTTGCCGCGCAGTAAGCCAGGACCCCGTGACGCATTGATGACAGGTCCGCTGCTTGCCGGCGAATACCTCGATTCGCCGCTTTCGTCCTCTGGCCGTCATGATCGTGGGCGACAATTGGTGGATGTCTACGCCGCCTGAAGCACTCCCCGAGGTCAATCCGCAGAAGCTGCGTACCGGCTTCAGCCGGGTCTGGCACGCCACGGGTTATTCGCTTGCCGGTCTTCGCGCGGGCTGGAGCGAAACAGCCTTCCGGCAGGAGGCCGTTGCCGCCATGGCGCTGCTGCCCCTCGCCTTCTGGGTCGGGCGCAGCTGGATCGAGATTGCCTTGCTCGCCGGATCGATCCTGCTGGTGATGATCGTGGAACTGCTCAACACATGCATCGAAACCGCGATCGACCGGATCGGGCCGGAATGGAATCATTTGTCCAAGCGGGCCAAGGACATGGGCAGCGCGGCCGTGTTGCTGAGCCTGTTGCTGGCGGGTGGTACCTGGGCCGCCGCCATCGCCCACCGGCTGACCGCGTGACCGGCTGACGCGATCAGAGGATGAAGCCGGCCACCGCGATGTAGTGGCTCGTCGTGCCACCGAGCACAAAAAGGTGCCACGTCCCATGCGCATGCCGCATGCCATACGGGTTCCTGTAGAAGACGGTGCCGGCCGTGTAGAGCGCGGCGCCCGCAAGCAGCCATGCCACGCCGCCGGCATCCAGCCGCGCTCCAATGGGTATTGCTGCGGCCAACCCGAGCCAACCCATGCCGAGGTAGACCCTCAGCGACGGCCGCGCGGATTCGCCGCGAGCAAGTTCACGCGAAATGCCCCACGCGGCGACGCCCCATACCGCGCACATCAACGCCCATCCCAGCGCGCCGCTCAGGGTGACGAGCGCCAGCGGCGTGTACGTGCCCGCGATCAACAGGTAAATGGCGCAATGGTCGGCGCGCTGCCAGAACAGCTTCTTGCGACCGCGGGTGCTGTGAAACAGCGTGGACGCCGCATACAGCGCGAGCATGGACAGCGAAAACACCAAGCCGGCGGCCGTTCGGGCGGCGTCGCCCGCGCCCAGCGTCTTCACCAGCAGGACGACGGTTCCGGCCATCGCGAGCACCAGCCCCAGCAGATGGCTGTAGCCGTTGAATCGCTCGCCGGAATACACAAGCTACACCGCGTCCGGCGAATGCACCGCGACCACCACGGTCTGCGCGTGGCCGTCGCGTTCACGCGTACGCAGCCACCAGACCGCGCCCTTGCGCACGGCGCAACTGCCATGCTGGAGACCCAGGAGGTGGGCGATGGTTTCTCCCAGCACTGGCTGGTGCCCCACGAGCAGCACGGCCTGTTTGGCGTCGGGCCACTGCGCCAGCTCCAGCAGATCGGTTGCCGTTGCCTCCGGCGCCAGTTCTTCGCGTGTCTTGTATTTGCGCCCCAGGGCCATCACCGTCTGTTCGCATCGCCTTGCCGGGCTGGACAGAATGCGCGTTCCCTCGGAAAGCTGGCGGTCCAGCCAGGCGGCAATGCGGGCGGCCTGCTTTTCGCCGCGGCCCGTCAGTGCCCGTATCATGTCGTCGCGGCCTTCGATTTCGTCTTCGGCTTCAGCATGACGCCACAGGATCAGGTCCATGTTTGCTCCGTCCCAGCCGCTTCGGCGATCTTGCCAACAGGTCCTGCCGGCGCTTTCCGCGCCGGCGCGTGAGCGGGCACGAGGAAACTCGCGAAGAGCTGGGTGGCATGCTGCCAGCTGAAATCCAACGCCCTGGCGCGCGCTTCGTGGCGCGGAATCGCAAGCGCCGCGAAACAGGCTTGCTGCAAATCCTCATGCATGACGCCGCCGAGGCTGCGGCCGAGCTCATCGCGCCGCCCCAGCACTTCCAGTGGCCCATCCACCGGGTACGCGGCCACCGGCGTGCCCACCGCCATCGCCTCGACCATGACCAGGCCGAACGTATCGGCATGGCTGGGGAAAACGAACAGGTCGGCCGCTGCATAGACTTGCGCCAGCTCTGGGCGGGGCAGCAATCCCAGCCAGCGGACTTGCGGAAACCGCTGCTTCAGCTGCGCCTCGACCGGTCCGACGCCACACACGACCTTTGTGCCGGGAAAGTCCATCTTCAGAAAGGCTTCGATGTTTTTCTCGTATGAAACACGGCCGACGAAGAGCGCCACCGGGTGCGCCAGCAAGCCCATGGGCGCGTAGGCCTGGGGAACCGGCTGAAACTGGAACAGCGCCGTGTCGACGCCATGCGTCCAGCTGCGCAGATTGCGAAAGCCACGGCGTTCCAGCATCCGCAGCACGCTTTGGGTCGGCACCATGATGCCCGAGGAGTGTTTGTGAAAATGCCGCAGCAAGGCATAGCCCCATGACACCGGCACCTTGGCGGCGGCGCGGGCGATTTCCGGAAACTTGGTGTGAAAGGCGGTGGTGAATGCCAGCTTGCGCTTCAAACAATAGCCACGCCCGGCCCAGCCCAGCGGCCCTTCCGTGGCGAGGTGGATGGCGTCGGGCCCGAAGGCGTCCAGTTTTGCTGCGAGGAGTTTCCTGGGTGAGACTGCGAGATCGATGCCGGCGTAACCGGGGCAAGGCCGGGTCCTGAATTGCCCAGGCTCGATCACTTCCACCACATGGCCGGCCAGGGTCAATTCCTTGACGAGTTCCACCAGGGTCGTCACCACCCCATTGACCTGGGGCTGCCAGGCGTCGGTCACCAGCGCGATTTTCATGCGTGCTCCTGCTCGGGTTGCGAGCGATGTCCCAGGCCCTGGGCATCGCGCGACGGCGACCAGTGCACGAGTTGCAGCCGGCCGTTGCAATGCTCCACCAGCGCCGTGCGGCTTTCCACCCAGTCGCCGTCGTTGCAATAAAGAATGCCGTCGATGTCACGCATCTCGGCGCGATGAATATGCCCGCAGACCACGCCCTGGTGGCCACGGCGGCGCGCCTCCTGCGCAACGGCCACCTCGAAGTCGGTGACGTAGTTGAGGGCCTTCTTGACCTTGTGCTTCAGGTACGCCGACAGCGACCAGTACGGCAGTCCCAGCCGCCCGCGCAGGTGGTTGAGATGGCGATTGAGCTTGAGCGTGAGCTCGTACAGGTTGTCGCCCAGGTAGGCCAGCCATTTGGCGCACTGCACGACGCCGTCGAAATAGTCGCCGTGGATCACCCACAGCCGCCTGCCATCGGCAGTGACATGGACGGCTTCCTCCAGCACCTCGATTCCGCCGAACTGGTGATTGACGAACTGCCGCGCGAACTCGTCATGGTTGCCCGGCACATAGATCACGCGGCAGCCTTTGCGCGCGCTGCGCAGGAGCTTCTGGATCACATCGTTGTGCGCTTGCGGCCAGTACCAGCGGCGGCGCAACTGCCAGCCGTCCACGATGTCGCCGACCAGATACAGGTAGTCGCTGGGGTGCGACTTGAGGAAGTCGAGCAGCGCCGCCGCCTGGCACCCGGGCGTTCCCAAGTGCAGATCGGAGATGAATACGGCGCGCAAGCGCCGGTGCGGGGGATCGTCCTGCGCCTCGTCAGCCGCCGCGGCCGGCAGGCCGGAGAGGAACGGGCCGAGTGCGTCGAAGGTGGCGCGCATCAGCAAGCCGGGGTCACTTGCGGCCAACCTCATGCACCCAGGAAATGCTTGCGGTAGCGCGGCGGCAGATCGGCGATGCGCATCAGCATCGGCAGGTCGGCGCTGTTGAAGTCCGGATCCCATGCCGGCGGGCCGAGCACCTTGGCGCCGAGGCGCAAATAGCCCTTGATCAGAGCCGGCGGCTCGACGTCGAGCGTGTCATCGAGCCGTTCCACGGGCAGTGGCAGGCGCGGGCGCACCTGATATTCGACGGCCGCCAGGTGGGTTTGCTTCACCTGGCGCCAGATGCTGGCCGCCGCATGGCCGCTCGAGTTGCCGTTGTGCAGCATCGGGATGCTGGCGCAGCCGATCATGGTGTCGAGCCGATTGCGCACCATGAATTCAGCCAGGGCACCCCACAGCGCCAGGATCACTCCGCCATGACGATGGTCGGCATGCACGCAGCTGCGACCGAGTTCGACCATGCGCCCGCGCAGGTGGCGCAGCCGGGTCAGGTCGAATTCGGTGTCGCTGTAGGTGCTGCCCGCGCGCAAGGCCTGGACCGGCGTGAGCACCCGGTAGGTGCCGATCACTTCACCGGTGTGCTCTTCGCGCACCAGCAGGTGCTCGCAGTAGTCGTCGAACAGGTCGACGTCGTGCCCGGGCATCCAGGTGTCCAGGCGCGCGCCCATTTCGCCTGCAAATACCTGGTATCTCAGGCGCTGCGCTTGCCGGACCTCATCCTGGTGCCCGGCCCACGAAACCAGAATGCCGCGCCCCGCTTGAACGACCGCTTGATCCGGTCGGTGAAGCGACCCCCGTGGCAGCGAGGCCGGCGAGAGCGGCAGCGTGGGAGTGGGCAGTTCGTTCATGGAGGGGCTCCTCTCTGTTGATGCTCGGCAGTCTGGCCATGGCGAGTGACGTGTTCATGGCAGCCACAAGGCAGTTCCGTGACATGACCCTGCGGTGCAGCTGCAGCGCCGGCATCGACCCCTTTGCAACGTTTCGATAATTCAACTATCATTGAAATATGGAAGCAGATCTGAAACTCCTCGATGAGGCCGCAGCCGTCAAGGCCCTTGGCGCGCTGGCGCAGGCCCAGCGATTGCGCGCCTTCAGGGCCCTCGTCGCCGCGGGCCCGCCAGGACTGACGCCGGGCGTGATGGCCGAGGATTTGGGGGTTGCACCCAGCGCCCTTTCATTCCACTTGAAGGAGCTGACGCACGCCGGGCTCGCCAGCAGCGAGCCGCGGGGTCGCCACTTGATTTACCGCGCGGACTACGGGCAGATGAACGCCCTGCTGGCCTACCTTACCGCGCACTGCTGCCAGGGCGAGCCGTGCGAAGTGGATGCCAGTTGCGTCAAGTGCTGACTTCACCCGACCCACCCGATATCAACCAGGAGCCCCACCATGAAGCGCTTTCACGTCCATGTGCATGTTGAAGACCTTGCGGCGAACATCGCCTTCTATTCGGCCATGTTCAACCAGCAGCCGGCCCGTTCGGAGAACGACTACGCCAAATGGATGCTGGACGATCCGCCGGTGAACTTCGCGATCTCCACGCGCGGCGACAAGCCCGGCGTGGACCACCTCGGCATCCAGGTGGATGCGCCCGAGGAACTGGCGGCATTGAAGGACAGCGCGACGCGCGCCGACATGACCTTGCTGGACGAAGGCGAGACCACCTGCTGCTATTCGCGCAGCGATAAATACTGGCTCACCGATCCGCAAGGCATTGCCTGGGAGCAGTTCCATACGCTGGACAGCATTCCTGTTTTCAGCCAGCAGCGGCCGGCCGCCGGCGGCCAGGCCTGCTGCGCCACGCCTGCGGCGGCTCCCGTCGCGTTCGTCAACTCCCGTCCGACCGCCAAAAGCTGCTGCTGAAACATGAGCGACGCCCTCAACGCGCAAGCGGCTGCATGACCGCCGCCAGCCACACGGCGCCGCCGGCCATGGGCGCGGCGCCGATGAACCTCTTCGAGCGCTACCTCACCGTCTGGGTGATCCTGTGCATCGTGGCCGGCGTACTGCTCGGCCAGCTTTTTCCGGCCGCGTTCCAGGCCGTAGGGCGCATGGAGTTCGCCCAGATCAACCTCCCTGTCGGGCTGCTGATCTGGGTGATGATCATCCCCATGCTGGTCAAGGTTGACTTCGGCGCCCTGCATGAAGTGCGCCGGCACGTGCGCGGCATCGGCGTCACGCTGTTCGTCAACTGGCTGGTGAAGCCATTCACCATGGCCTTTCTCGGCTGGCTGTTTATCCGGCAGCTGTTCGCCCCGCTGCTGCCTGCCGACCAACTCGACAGCTATATCGCCGGGCTGATCCTGTTGGCGGCCGCTCCCTGCACCGCCATGGTGTTCGTCTGGAGCCGGCTGACCGGCGGCGATCCGCTGTTCACGCTGTCGCAGGTGGCGCTCAACGACGGCATCATGATCGTCGCCTTCGCACCGCTCGTGGCCTTGCTGCTCGGGCTGTCGGCCATAACGGTGCCCTGGGCCACGCTGGTGTTCTCGGTGCTGCTGTACATCGTGGCGCCGGTGATCCTGGCGCAGCTCTGGCGCAAGCACTTGCTGGCCAGGGGGCAGCGCGCATTCGACGCGGCCATGGCAAGGATCGGCCCCTGGTCGATGGCTGCCTTGCTGGCCACGCTGGTGCTGCTGTTCGCCTTCCAGGGCGAGGCCATCCTGCGCCAGCCACTGGTCATCGCGCTGCTCGCCGTGCCTATCCTGATCCAGGTGTTTTTCAATTCGGCGTTGGCGTACTGGCTCAATCGCGCCGTCGGCGAAAAGCACAGCATCGCCTGCCCTTCGGCCCTGATCGGCGCCTCCAATTTCTTCGAGCTCGCCGTGGCGGCCGCCATCAGCCTGTTCGGCATCCACTCCGGGGCGGCGCTGGCCGCCGTGGTGGGCGTGCTGATCGAGGTGCCCGTGATGCTGCTGGTGGTGCGGGTGGTCAACCGCTCCAAGGGCTGGTATGAGAAATCTGCTGTAGTGTCCAATTTGCATCCATGAACAAAGTCACCATTTACCACAACCCCGCTTGCGGGACCTCCCGCAACACCCTGGGCCTGATCCGCAACGCCGGCATCGAACCCGAGGTCATCGAATACCTGAAGAGCCCGCCAAGCCGTGAACAGCTATCGGCACTGGCCGCGCAAATGGGTCTTCCACTGCGAGAAGTGCTGCGCGGCAAAGAGCCGCTGGCCAAGGAGCTGGGCCTGGATAACCCGGCGGTCTCCGACGATGCCCTGCTCGATGCCATGCTGGCCCACCCGATCCTGATCAATCGCCCGATCGTGGTCACTGCGTTGGGCGCGGCCCTGTGCCGGCCGTCCGAAGCCGTGCTCGACTTGCTGCCCACTCCGCAGCAGGGCGCGTTCGTCAAGGAGGACGGCGAGCCGGTGGTGGACGCGCAGGGCCGGCCGTGGCGGCGCGCCAATCCATGATCTGGTCCAGCACCCATTCGGGCGCGTCCAGCGGCAGGTCATGGCCAGCATCGGGATGCATCTTCAGCGGCAGCGCCCAACGCTCGGCGAGCCGTTTCGAACAGCGCGGCGACACCAGCCGGTCGTTGGCCGATGCCAGCACCAGCAGCGCGACTCCGGGTCGTGCCGGCGGCGGCCGATAGCGGGCGGCGGCGAGCAACTGCCGCCACGCGTTGCCGGGTGAGACGGGATGCCGTCGCGCCATGGCGGCCCAGCGATCGGCGGCGCCCTCATGCCGGGCCGGCTCGCTGCTGGTCAGCTGCAACACACGCTGCTCCCGCTCCAGGGCCGACAGGCCGGGCCGCATCAAGCCGGCCAACGGCAAGTAGTTTCGCGGCGCCAGCCGCTGCCAGAACGGGCTCAGACCCCGCAAGCTGGTGTTGATCAACACGCAGCCCGCCAGTTCCTCCGGCGCCGCCTCGCACCATGCCAGTGCCACCATCGCGCCCAGCGACATGGCCACCAGCAGGTAAGGTGGGTGCAGGCCGCGGCGCCGCAGGTCTTCGCGACAGGCGTCGCTCAGTGCCGGCACGCTGGCAGGGCTGCGGTGGGCATTCAGGGAACCATTGCCCGCAAGGTCCGCCGCCACGACCGTGTCGCCGGGATCCAGCCGCGCGGCCAGACGGCTGCCGACATCGCCCCAGTGACCGGCCTCGCGCGTGAGGCCCCGCAGCAGCACCCAGGTGGTCATGGGGCAGCGTACCAGCGGGCCACGGCTTCGCGCCGGTGGCGCTCGCAGTCCTGCGGCGAGGGAAGCCACAGCGGCGCGGACGCCGTAGCCCGCACGGCGAAGTCGAGCAGCGGGAAGTGCCGCCGCAGCACACGCTGCTGGCGATGGGCGATCAGCGGATTGAAGATGCCATGGCGCGAGAAAAGCTGGCGTGGATTCTTCTTCACCCACAGCCACGATCCCATCTCCAGCGTCAAGGGCAGGAACACGGTGCCGGGTCGCTCACACGCGCGCAGGTACAGGTAGTCCCACAAGTCGCCGTGCGCCAGGTATTGCCGGCTTTGCGGCTCGAACACGTAGGGATGATGAATGTTGCTTGCGTGGAAGATTTCGTGCAGCGCATGCAGTTGCGCCAAATCACGAATCGGGCTGCGGCGGTGGGCGAACGGAAACCAGATCCGGTCGCGCAAGCCGAAGCCCGAGTGGCAGTCCAGCGCCAGGCTGAACTCTCGCCCGAGCAACTCGCGCTCCACCAGCGCGCACAGGGCAGCGCTCTCGGGCTGCATGGGATCGCCGCGGGCGCCGCGATACCAGGGCAATCCTGCACTGAGGCGTTGGCCGCCCACCAGAAAGGGCACGTTCTCCTGTGCATCCACCGGCGCATTGCGCATCAGGTCCACCCCCTGCAAATTGGCCCGCATCCCGCGCAGCATGCCGCCCGGATTGACGATGGGCATGAACACCAGCCGCACCTGCTCCAGCAAGGCACGCAACGAAGCGTCCCATGGCAGGCGCATCACCACGCTGTGCAGCCAGGCGATGACGACATTCGAGCCGATGCGCTCGAGCCCATGGACGCCTCCAAAAAAGCCGGCCGCGGCCGTCGCATCGGGATTGCCGAGCGCCACCGTGTAGATCGGGAGCGAGCCGGCCTGCGCGGTCGGAACCCGCGCGACTACCTGTACCTGCGCGTAGCGCCCGGCCAGCGCGATGACGCGTTCGAGTTCATCGAGTTCGGGAATCGCGCCGCTTGGCGTCAGCGCGCTCTCCATCGATGCAGCCGCCAGCGCTGAAGAGACACGAATTCTCCCAAGCCCCTGACCACCGCGGCGCTCAGCGCGAGCAGGTGAATGGGATGCGGCGTACGGATATTCATGCGCCGATCGTCGCCGTTGAATGTTGCAGAACGATGAAAGCCCCGGGACTGCACTTTTAACGGCCCTGTCACGAAACATCCCTAGCCTTCGCGGCTGACCTGCATATCCAAACCCGAAAGGCAACGAAGAAATGAACGCACCCATCAAGCCCCAGCACCTGGCCCCGCGCGGCCACGACGAAGAGGACTACAACACCAGCGCCAACCCATCGTTCAACGACGTGCTGGATGCGCGGCTGAGCCGTCGCAACGTGCTGCGCGTGAGCATGGGGACCGCCGGTGCGGCCGTGCTGGGCGCCCTGCCGCTGGCCGGCTGCGGCGGTGGCAACGATGATCCGGCTCCGGCCCCGGCGCCCGCACCTGCCGAGCTGAAGCTGAGCTTCCCCGCCGTTGCCAAGAGCCTCGCCGACGCCGTGGTCGTCCCCGCGGGCTACACGGCCACCGTGCTGTACGCGCTGGGCGACCCGCTCACCGCCGCCACACCGTCCTACAAGAACGACGGCACCGACACCGACTTCGGCAATCGCGCCGGCGATCACCACGACGGCATGGAGTGGTTCGGCCTGAATGCGGCCGGCACCGGCCGCGATGTCGCCGGCTCCGAGCGCGGCCTGCTGGCCGTGAACCACGAGGCCACCAGCCATCCCAGCGGCGAGTTGAGCTCGATCTACATCCACGCCGACGGCGGCAAAGTGAACCTGCCCCGCCCTGCCGGCGAAGTCGACAAGGAGGTCGACATCCACGGCCTGTCGGTGATCGAGATCCGCAAGACCGGCGGCAAATTCGCCAGCCAGCCCGGCTCCGCCTTCAATCGCCGCGTGACGCCGCTGACCCCGATGCAGATCAACGGGCCGGCCCGCGGCAACGCCCAGGTGAAGACCAGGTACTCCGTCGCCGGCACCAACGCCCGCGGCACGATCAACAATTGCGGCACCGGCACCAGCCCCTGGGGCACCTTTCTCACCGGTGAGGAAAACTGGGCCGGCTATTTCCGCCGCGGCGACGACGAAGCCGCTCGCGGCGGCGCCAGCGCCAACAGCAACGTCTCGCTGGCCCGCAATGGCCGCGGCAAGAACAGCGCCAGCCGTCACGGCTGGGAAACCGGCGGCAGCGACGACAAATACGCGCGTTGGGACATCACCCAGACCGGCGCCTCGCTGGACGGCACGGACGACTATCGCAACGAGCTCAATACGTATGGCTACGTGGTGGAGATGGACCCTTACGACAAGAACGTGGCCCTTCGCAAGCGCACGGCCCTGGGCCGCTTCGCGCATGAAAGCGCCGCCTTCGGCAAGCTGGTGGCCGGCAAGCCGCTGGCCGTCTACATGGGCGACGACTCGCGCGGCGAATACATCTACAAGTTCGTGTCCAGCGCCACCTGGACTGCGGCCGACGCCAATCCGTCGAATCGCATCACCACAGGCGACAAGTACCTGGACAGCGGCAAGCTCTATGTGGCCAGGTACAACCCCGACGGCACGGGGCAATGGATCGAGCTGAACATCGCCAACACCGCGATCGCAGGCTACGCCCGCTACGACTTCGCCGACCAGGCCGACGTGGTGATCAACGCCCGCCTGGCCGCCGACGCCGTGGGCGCAACCAGGATGGACCGCCCCGAGTGGTGCGCCGTGCATCCGGTGACCGGCGAGGTGTACTACACGCTCACCAACAACAGCAACCGCAAGGTCGAACCGAGTGGCTCTTCCCAGATGGCGGTGGACGCGGCCAACCCGCGTTCCTACACCGATGCGCCAGGTTCGGCCAGCTCCCCCAACAACGTCAACGGACACATCATCCGCATGAAGGAGACGGGCGGCGAGAGCGCAGCCACCGGCTTCACCTGGGACGTGTACCTTTTCGGCGCGCAATCCGACGCCGACTCCGCCAAAGTCAACCTGTCGGCCCTCACGGCCGACCAGGACTTCTCCAGCCCCGACGGCCTGTGGTTCAGCCCCAAGACCGGCCTGTGCTTCATCCAGACCGACGACGGTGCCTACACCGATGTGACCAACTGCATGATGCTGATCGGCAAGCCGGGCGCAGTGGGCGACGGCACGACACCGACGCTGTCCTACACCAAGGCCGACGGCAGCGCCGTGACCGTGCAGGCACGCGTGGGCGCCAAGCCAACGGCCGACACGCTGCGCCGTTTCCTGGTGGGTCCCGTGGACTCCGAAATCACCGGGATCACCGAGACACCGGATGGAAAGGCGCTGTTCGTGAACATCCAGCACCCGGGTGAAACCATCAACAAGGCGGACCTGGCGGACCCGACCCGGTACGTGAGCCACTGGCCCGGCAACGCCGGCTATGGCGCCGGCGGCTCGAGCGCCCGGCCACGGTCGGCGACGATTGTGATCACCCGCAACGACGGCGGGCTGATCGGAGCTGACGGCACGGCGGTTCTCAACGCCTACTAAGGGCGCGCCGCCCGGCCCCTACGGCCGGGCGATTCGAGCAGCTATCCGGCCTGCACCGCCCGCACCAGTTTTTCGGCGCAGGCCCGGGCCTGTAGCGCATCGCGTGCTTCAACCATGACGCGCAGCAGCGGCTCGGTGCCGCTGGCGCGAATCAGGATTCTTCCCTCCTCGCCCAGCTCTGCCTCGGCACGGCGGGTTTCGGCGGCGAGCGCCTCGCTTTTTTTCCAGTCCTGGCCGGGGGCCAGCCGCACGTTGATCAGGGTCTGCGGGAAGAGCGTCACGTCTTCGAGCAGCTGCGCCAAGGTGCGGCCGCTGCGCGCACAAGCCTTCAAAACCTGCAGGGCGCTGATCAAGCCGTCGCCAGTGGTGTGCTTGTCCAAAGCGAGCAAGTGGCCCGAGCCTTCTCCGCCCAACAGCCAGCCGCGCCGCTCGAGCTCTTCCAGCACGTAGCGGTCGCCAACCTTGCTGCGTACCAGCTGCACCCCACGCGCCTTGAACGCCAGTTCCACCGCCATGTTGGTCATGAGCGTGCCGACCACGCCGGGGACCAGCTCGCCGCGGCCCAGCCGCTCCGTTGCCATCAGAAAGAGTAGCTCGTCGCCGTTGTACAGACGCCCGGCCGCATCCACCAGCTGCAGCCGATCGGCGTCGCCGTCGAGTGCAATGCCGTAGTCCGCCCTGTGGTCCTTCACCGCCTGCACCAGTGCCTCCGGGTGGGTCGCACCGACCTGGTCGTTGATGTTCAATCCATCGGGCGAGCAGCCGATGCAGATCACTTCGGCCCCAAGTTCATGGAACACCTTGGGGGCAATGTGATAAGCCGCCCCGTGCGCGGCATCGACCACGATGGTCATGCCGCGCAAGGTCAAGTCGCTGGCGAAGGTGCTCTTGCAGAATTCGATATAGCGCCCCGGCGCGTCGTCCAGGCGGCGCGCCTTGCCCAGCGTGGCCGAGTCGGCCCACACGGGCGGCGCCTCCACGGCGGCTTCGACTTCCTGCTCCCATTCATCGGGCAGCTTGGTGCCTTGGGCACTGAAGAACTTGATGCCGTTGTCGGGGTACGCGTTATGGCTGGCGCTGATCACCACGCCCAGGCTGGCGCGTTGCGCGCGTGTGAGATAGGCCACCCCCGGCGTCGGCAGCGGCCCGAGCAGCACGACATCGACGCCGGCCGAGTTGAAGCCCGACTCCAGTGCGCTTTCCAGCATGTAGCCCGATATGCGGGTGTCCTTGCCGATCAACACCGTGGGCCGCTGCTCGGTTTTCTTCAGCACGCGCCCCACCGCATGGGCCAGGCGCAGCACGAAGTCGGGCGTGATGGGCGGCTGGCCCACCGTGCCCCGGATGCCATCGGTGCCGAAATAAGTCCTGCTCATGCGTGAGGCTCCCTTTGCTTGTGACTGTTGTCGTTGTCGTTGTCGATGTCGATGTCCATCGCCACCGTGGCGCTGTGCACCTTCAGGGCGGCCAGCGTTTCCTTGACCTCGTGCACCCGCACGACGTGCGCCCCGCGCTCGACGGCCAGCAGCGCCGCGGCGACGCTGGGGGCCATTCGTTCGTTGACCGGCAGCCCGGTCACCTGGCCCAGCGAGGACTTGCGCGACCACCCCGCCAGCAACGGGTAGCCGTCCGCCAGCAGTTCGCGCTGGCGCGCGAGCAAGGCGAAGTTCTGCGCCACCGTCTTGCCGAAGCCGATGCCCGGGTCCCAGGCGATGCGTTCGGCGGCGACGCCGAGTTCGCGCAGCGCGCCAGAGGCCTGCTGCAGGAACGCGCGCACCTGCGGCACCGCATCGCCCTCCATCGGCGACCGCTGCATGGTTTGCGGCTCGCCGTGCATGTGCATCAGGCACACCCCGCACAGCGGGTGGACCGCGACCGCCTCGGCCGCGCCCGGCTGGCGCAGGGCCCAGATGTCATTGATGATGTCCGCGCCCAGGTCCAGCGCCTGGCGCATGACCTCGGGCTTGTAGGTATCGACCGAAACCGGAATGCCCAGCGTCACGGCATCGCGAAGCACCGGCAGCACCCGCGCCAGCTCCTCGTCGAGCGGCACGGGGGGCGTGCCGGGGCGGCTCGATTCCCCGCCGATGTCCAGGATGTGGACGCCTTCGACGAGCAGTTTTTCGCAATGCGCCAAGGCCATCCGGGTGCTGGCATAGCGGCCACCGTCCGAAAACGAGTCTGGCGTGACGTTGACGATGCCCATGACCCGCGGTTGGGACAGGTCTACGCGAAAGCGGGAAGTTTGCCAATGCATGGGTGGATTTTGCCCGCTGTCGGGGCCGAGAGGGGCCGCAAGCTGAGCACGCCGGAGACGAAAAAAAGGCCAGGAAATTCCCTGGCCTCCAGTTGCTGGCTCCGCGCAGCAGCGCGAAGCCAGGCTTTACGCCGCGGTAGGCGCCGGATCGGTGGCCACCGGCGAACCGCCGGAGCCGCCGCCGCTGCCCGAGGGGGGCGTGCGCGGCGTCCAGTCCTTGGGCGGGCGCGGATCCTTGCCGGCCATGATGTCGTCCAGCTGCTCGGAGTCGATGGTTTCCCACTCGAGCAGGGCCTTCGCCATGGCGTGCATCTTGTCCTTGTTGTCCTCGATCAGCTTGCGCGCCAGGGCGTATTGCTCATCGATGATGCGGCGGACCTCGCCGTCGACCTTCTGCATGGTCGATTCGCTCATGTTGGTGGTCTTGGTGACCGAGCGGCCCAGGAAGACCTCGCCCTCGTTCTCGGCGTACACCATCGGGCCGAGCGCGTCGGTCATGCCGTAGCGCATCACCATGTCGCGCGCCAGCGTGGTGGCGCGCTCGAAGTCGTTGGAGGCGCCGGTGGTCATCTGGTTCATGAACACCTCTTCGGCGATACGGCCACCGAACAGCATGCTGATCTGGTTCAGCATGTATTCCTTGTCGTAGCTGTAGCGGTCTTGCGCCGGCAGGCTCATCGTCACGCCCAGGGCGCGGCCACGCGGGATGATGGTGACCTTGTGGACCGGATCGCACTTGGGCAGCATCTTGCCGATGAGGGCGTGACCCGACTCATGGTAGGCCGTGTTGCGGCGCTCTTCCTCGGGCATGACCATGCTCTTGCGCTCGGGGCCCATGAAGATCTTGTCCTTGGCCTTCTCGAAGTCCTGCATCTCGACCACGCGGGCATTGCGGCGGGCAGCCATCAGGGCGGCTTCGTTGCAGAGGTTGGCGAGGTCGGCGCCCGACATGCCGGGCGTGCCGCGCGCGATGATGCTGGCGTTGACGTCCTGGCCGATCGGCACCTTGCGCATGTGCACGTTGAGGATCTGCTCGCGCCCGCGGATGTCGGGCAGCTGGACATACACCTGGCGGTCGAAGCGGCCCGGGCGCAGCAAGGCGGCGTCCAGGATGTCGGGGCGGTTGGTGGCCGCGACCACGATCACGCCGAGGTTGGTTTCGAAGCCGTCCATCTCGACCAGCATCTGGTTGAGCGTCTGCTCGCGCTCGTCGTTGCCGCCACCCAGGCCCGCGCCACGCTGGCGGCCCACGGCGTCGATTTCGTCGATGAAGATGATGCAGGGCGCGTTCTTTTTGGCGTTCTCGAACATGTCGCGCACACGGGCCGCGCCCACACCGACGAACATTTCGACGAAGTCGGAGCCCGAAATGCTGAAGAACGGCACCTTGGCCTCGCCGGCGATGCCCTTGGCCAGCAGGGTCTTGCCAGTGCCGGGCGGGCCGACCAGCAGCAGGCCGCGGGGAATCCGGCCGCCGAGCTTCTGGAATTTCTGCGGGTCCTTCAGGAAATCGACGACTTCCTTGACTTCTTCTTTCGCTTCATCACACCCTGCAACATCCGCGAAAGTTACCTGGTTGTTGTTTTCGTCGAGCATGCGCGCCTTGCTCTTGCCGAAGCTGAACGCGCCGCCTTTCCCGCCGCCTTGCATCTGCCGCATGAAGTAGATCCAGACGCCGATCAGGAGGAGCATGGGCCCCCAGCTGACCAGCAGGGTCATGAGCAGCGAGCCTTCTTCGCGCGGCTTCACATCGAACTTGACGTCGTTGCTGATGAGGTCGCCGACCAGGCCGCGGTCCAGGTAGGTGGCCGTGGTGCGGATCTTCCGGTCATCGGTCGTGATGGCGACGATCTCGGTGCCGCCCTGGCCTTCCTGGATGATCGCGTTCTTGATGCGCCGGTTGCGCACTTCTTCAAGGAAGTCGGAATAGCCCATCACGGATGCGCCTGCGGCGCCGCGCGTGTCGAACTGCTTGAAGACCGTGAAAAGCACGAGGGCTATCACCAGCCACACGGCAATCTTTGAAAACCACTGATTGTTCAACTCGCGTCTCCGGAAAAGAGTACTGTCTAGTTGCTGCCCATTCTAGGCGTTTCAAGACATGGAATGATGTATTTTCGCTACGGCCGCCTGAGGCCTTTGGCAAGCAAAAGCTGCGGATGTCACAGGAGTCACTCGGCGCCCGCCCCCGGGTCCACGCGGGCTTTCAGCCCGATGCCCACTAGGAAGGTTTCGGATGATTTGTCGCGCGAGGCCTTGGGTTTGAGAGGCTTCACGACCCGAAAAGTTTCCTTGAAAAGCTTGACAAGCTGGCTATAGCCGCTGCCGTGAAAGACCTTGGTCACGAGTGCGCCTTCGGTTTTCATGTGGGCTTGCGAGAATTCGATGGCCAGTTCGACCAAGTGGGTGATGCGCGCGGCGTCAGCCGAGGCGATGCCCGACAGGTTGGGGGCCATGTCGGAGATCACCACGTCCGCCTTGCGGCCGGCCATCGATTCGGCCAGCGCGCCCAGGACCTCCGGCTCGCGAAAGTCGCCCTGGATGAACACGACGCCCTCCACGGGCTCCATCGGCAGGATGTCGAGCGCCAGGATGGTGCCGTTCAGCTCCCCCGACGCGGCCCCGCCCGGCGACAGCCGGCGCCGGGCGTACTGGCTCCAGGCGCCCGGCGCCGAACCGAGGTCGACCACCAGGTAGCCGGGCTTGATCAGCCCCAGGCTTTCGTCGATCTCCTTGAGCTTGTAGGCTGCGCGGGCGCGGTAACCCTCTCTTTGCGCCAGCTTGACGTAGGGATCGTTCATGTGGTCGTTCAACCACGCCCTGTTGACCTTCTTGCTTTTCGTCTTGGCCTTCATCGTGCGATACCTGTACGAGGATAATAGTCCCCATGCCTGCTATTCAACTGACCGTGGCCCAGCGCAAGGAGCACCGCGCTGAAGCCCACCACCTCGACCCCGTTGTCATGATCGGCAACGATGGCCTGACCCCCGCCGTCAAGAAAGAGATCGACGCCGCGCTCAAAGCCCACGGCCTCATCAAGATCCGCGTGCTGGGCGACGACCGGGCCCAGCGCGAGGAGATGTACCAGGCCCTGGCCGACGATCTCGGGGCCGCACCCATCCAGCACATCGGCAAGCTGCTGGTCCTCTGGCGCCCCAAGCCGCCCAAGGAGAAGACCCAGGTTGATGCCGAGGACCGCATGCCCGGACCGCGCGACTTCAAGGTGCTCAAGTACAGCAAGCGCGGTGGCCAACGGCCGGAAGTCAAGACCCTGCGCGTGCTGGGCAACCAGCGGCTCACACCCGGCGGCCAGGTGCGGCGCGCCAAGAAGCCCAAGCTGAAATCGGTCAAAAAGGGCCGGATGACCTGACTGCAGGCGGTCGGCCCGGCTCAAGCCCGGGACGACAGCTTCCACAACACCGTCCCGGCGCAGGCCCACTGCAGCAGGTACATCCCGCTGCCCACCGCATGCCAGAGCCTGAGGTTGTCCCGGGCCACGATTCTCGGCGCCACGGCAAATTCGACCAGCAAGGCCAGCAGCACGCCGGCCATCACGAAAACCAGCGCGCCCGACGCCCAGTCCATCCGCGCCGGCCCGTCCCGCGAGCGCGACGCCATCAGCAGCAACAAGCCGCAGCCCAGCGCCACCCAGGCCTGTGCGCTGAACAGTCTGGCCGCCATCTGCCCCGCGATCGCCGGGCTGGGCAGGTGCGCAAAAAGCATCGGCACCACCAGAAAACCGATGGCCGTCAGGCTGCCCCACCAGAGGGCCGCCGCCAGGATGGCCGCCTGACGCTGCCAGGCCGGCCCCGTTTCAGGCGTACGCAACGCCGACGATTTCGTAGCGCTTGAGCCCGCCGGGCGCCTGAACCTCGGCCGTATCGCCCTCTTCCTTGCCGATCAGCGCGCGCGCAATCGGGCTCGAAATATTGATCAGGCCCTGTTTCAGGTCAGCCTCGTCTTCGCCGACGATCTGGTATTTGACCTTGTCGCCCGAGTCTTCTTCTTCCAGTTCCACGGTGGCGCCGAACACGACTTTGCCGCCCGCCTCCAAGGCGGCCGGGTCGATCACTTGCGCCGCCGCCAGCTTGCCCTCGATCTCCTGGATCCGGCCCTCGATGAAGCCCTGGCGGTCCTTGGCCGCTTCGTACTCGGCATTCTCGGACAGGTCGCCCTGCGCCCGCGCCTCGGCAATTGCGTTGATCACCCAGGGCCGCTGAACGGTCTTGAGCTGGTGCAGCTCTGCCTTGAGCTTCTCGGCGCCGCGCTTGGTGATGGGAATGGTGGCCATGCAGTTTCTCTCCGGGTCAAATGAAAACCGCCGGGCGTTGCCGACCGGCGGTTGTTCCTGAAGCTCCATTATAAAGCCGCCAAGGCGGCCCCGTCGGCGAGTCAGGTCAGCTGGGCATGCAGTTCCTGCAGTGAGTAGACGTCGAGATTGTCGAGGTACTTCATGCCTTCCACCGCGGCTTCGGCGCCGAAGATGGTGGTGAAGGTCGTCACCCGTGCCAGCAGCGACGAGGTGCGGATGGC
Organism: Ramlibacter sp.; assembly: GCA_036675435.1. GTDB lineage: Bacteria > Pseudomonadota > Gammaproteobacteria > Burkholderiales > Burkholderiaceae_C > Ramlibacter. The sequence goes on from JAKFEZ010000175.1 coordinate 37,601, forward strand.
GCGCGAATCGGCAATGGCGTTGCGGCGCTCCTCGACCGTGTTGATCACCATCACGACCTCGTTGTTCTTGATCATGTCCACGATGTGGGGCCGGCCCTCGGTCACCTTGTTCACCACCTGCACCGGCACGCCGGCGCCGGCGATGGAGGCCGCCGTGCCCTTGGTCGCCAGCAGCTCGAAGCCCTGGGCAACCAGCTGCCGGGCGATCTCGACAGCGCGCGGCTTGTCGCTGTTCTTCACCGTCAGGAAGACCTTGCCCGACGGCTCGCCGCTGGCCGTGAACGGCCGCGGCAGCTTGGTGCCGGCGCCCAGCTGGCTCTTGACGAAGGCCTCACCGAAGGTCTTGCCGACACCCATCACCTCGCCGGTGGATTTCATTTCGGGCCCGAGGATGGTGTCCACGCCCGGGAACTTGACGAACGGGAACACCGCTTCCTTGACGCTGAAGTAAGGCGGCGTCACCTCCTTGCCGATGCCCTGCGAAGCCAGCGACTGGCCGACCATGCAGCGCGCGGCCACCTTGGCCAGCTGGATGCCGGTGGCCTTGCTGACGAAGGGCACCGTGCGTGATGCCCGCGGGTTGACTTCCAGCACGTAGATCACGTCCTTGCCGTCCACTTCCTGGATGGCGAACTGCACGTTCATCAAGCCCACCACGTTCAGGCCGTCAGCCATCGCCGCGGTCTGGCGCTTGAGCTCGTCGACAGTGCCGCCGGACAGGTAGTACGGGGGCAGCGAGCAGGCGGAGTCGCCGCTGTGCACGCCGGCCTGCTCGATGTGCTCCATCACGCCGCCGATGAAGGTGTGGCCAGTGTCGTCGCGCACGCAGTCGACATCGCACTCGATCGCGTCGTTCAGGAAACGGTCCAGCAGCACCGGCGAGTCGTGCGAGACCTTCACGGCCTCGCGCATGTAGCGCTCCAGGTCGCGCTGCTCGTGCACGATCTCCATGGCCCGGCCGCCCAGCACGTAGCTGGGGCGCACCACCAGCGGGTAGCCCAGGGCCGCGGCCTTTTCCAGCGCCTCGGGTTCGGTGCGAGCCGTGGCGTTGGGCGGCTGCCGCAAGCCCAGCTTGTGCAGCAGCTGCTGGAACCGCTCGCGGTCCTCGGCGGCGTCGATCATGTCGGGGCTGGTGCCGATGATCGGCACGCCTTCGGCTTCCAGGCCCAGCGCCAGCTTGAGCGGGGTCTGGCCGCCGTACTGGACGATGACCCCCAGGGGCTTTTCCTTGTCGACGATCTCCAGCACGTCTTCGAGCGTCAGCGGCTCGAAGTACAGGCGATCGGAGGTGTCGTAGTCGGTGGAAACCGTCTCCGGGTTGCAGTTGACCATGATGGTCTCGTAGCCGTCCTCGCGCATCGCAAGCGCCGCATGAACGCAGCAGTAGTCGAACTCGATGCCCTGCCCGATCCGGTTGGGGCCGCCGCCCAGCACCATGATCTTCTTGTTGCCGGTCGGCTCGGCCTCGCATTCCGCGACGCCGCCGTAGGTGGGCGTCTCATAGGTCGAATACATGTAGGCGGTGTTGGTCGCGAACTCGGCAGCGCAGGTGTCCACGCGCTTGTACACCGGGCGCACGCCCAGCTTGCGGCGCAACTCGCGGATGGCCTTGTCGGTCGTCTTCAGCTGGCGTGCCAGGCGGCGGTCGGAAAAGCCTTTCTTCTTGAGCAGGAGCAGCGTGCGCGCGTCGATCTGCGCCAGGCTCATCGCCTCCAGCTCGAGCTCGATCTTCACGATCTCCTCGATCTGCACCAGGAACCACTTGTCTATGCGGGTCAGGTCGTAGACCTCGTCCACGCTCAACCCCATGGCGAAAGCATCGCCCACATACCAGATGCGCTCGGGGCCGGGCGCGCCCAGCTCTTTTTCGAGCACTTCGCGGTCCTGGGTCATCTCGTTCAGGCCATCGACGCCGACTTCCAGCCCGCGCAGCGCCTTCTGGAACGACTCCTGGAAGGTGCGGCCCATGGCCATCACCTCGCCCACCGACTTCATCTGCGTGGTCAGGCGCGAATCGGCCTGGGGGAATTTCTCGAAAGCGAAGCGCGGGATCTTGGTGACGACATAGTCGATGCTCGGCTCGAAGCTGGCAGGTGTGGCGCCGCCGGTGATCTCGTTGCGCAACTCGTCCAGGGTGTAGCCCACGGCCAGCTTGGCCGCGACCTTGGCGATCGGGAAACCGGTGGCCTTGGAGGCCAGCGCGGACGAACGCGAAACCCGCGGGTTCATCTCGATCACGATCATCCGCCCATCTTTGGGGTTGATCGAGAACTGCACGTTGGAGCCGCCCGTGTCCACCCCGATCTCGCGCAGCACCGCGATGGAGGCGTTGCGCATGATCTGGTATTCCTTGTCGGTGAGCGTCTGCGCCGGCGCCACCGTGATCGAGTCGCCTGTGTGCACGCCCATCGGGTCGAGGTTTTCGATGGAACAGATGATGATGCAGTTGTCCGCCTTGTCGCGCACCACTTCCATCTCGAACTCTTTCCAGCCGAGCAGCGACTCTTCGATCAGCAGCTCGCTGGTGGGCGAGGCCTCCAGGCCGCGCTTGCAGATGATCTCGAACTCTTCCGAGTTATAGGCAATGCCGCCGCCGGTGCCGCCGAGCGTGAAGCTGGGACGGATCACCGTGGGGAAACCCACGGTCTTTTGCACTGACCAGGCTTCTTCCATCGAATGGGCAATGCCCGAGCGTGCGGAGCCCAGGCCGATCTTGGTCATCGCATCCTTGAACTTCAGCCGGTCCTCGGCCTTGTCGATGGCCTCCGGCGTGGCGCCGATCAGCTCGACAGGTCGCCCGGTCGCCGCGCCCCGGTATTTGTCCAGCACGCCGTTGTGCCAAAGGTCGAGCGCGCAATTCAGCGCGGTCTGGCCGCCCATGGTGGGCAGGATGGCATCGGGCTTTTCCTTGGCGATGATCTTCTCGACCGTCTGCCAGGTGATCGGCTCGATGTAGGTGACGTCGGCCGTGGCCGGGTCGGTCATGATGGTCGCGGGGTTGCTGTTGATCAGGATGACCCTGTAGCCCTCTTCGCGCAGCGCCTTGCAGGCCTGGACGCCGGAGTAATCGAATTCGCAGGCCTGGCCGATGATGATCGGACCGGCGCCGATGATGAGGACGCTCTTGATGTCGGTGCGCTTGGGCATGTTTACTTCTTCTCTTGAGCTTGGTCCATCAGGCCGACAAAACGATCGAACAGGTAGCCGATGTCATGGGGCCCGGGCGAGGCTTCGGGGTGGCCCTGGAAGCAGAACGCCGGCTTGTCGGTGCGGGCCAGGCCCTGCAGCGTGCCGTCGAACAGGCTGACGTGGGTGGCCCGCAGGTTGGCGGGGAGCGTCTTTTCATCGACCGCGAAGCCGTGGTTCTGGCTGGTGATGCTGACGCGGCCGTTGTCGAGGTCTTTCACCGGATGGTTGGCGCCGTGGTGGCCGAAACTCATCTTGTAGGTCTTCGCGCCAGACGCCAGCGCCAGGATCTGGTGGCCCAGGCAGATGCCGAAGGTGGGGTAGCCCGCTTCGATCAGTTCGCGGGTGGAGTCGATGGCGTAATCGCAGGGCTCCGGGTCGCCCGGCCCGTTGGACAGGAAAACACCGTCGGGCTGGAGCTTCTTCACCTCTTCGGCACTGGTCTGCGCGGGCACTACAGTGACCTTCACGCCGCGCGAAGTCAGCATGCGCAGGATGTTCTTCTTGACGCCATAGTCGAACGCCACCACATGGTATTTGGATGCGGGCTGATCACCGTAGCCTTCGCCCAGTTGCCATTCGCCCTGGGTCCAGTCATACGCCTCGCCGGCCGAGACGACCTTGGCCAGGTCGAGGCCGCTCATGTTGGGCGCGCCCCGGGCGGCGGCGAGGGCCTGTTCGATTCGGGCCGGCGTGACTTCCTCGCCGGCTTGCAGGCCGACGATGCAGCCGTTCTGCGCGCCTTGGGTGCGCAGAATGCGGGTGAGCCTGCGGGTATCCACGTCGGCGATGGCGACCGTCCCCTGAGCCTGCAGGTATTGCGACAGCGTCTGGCTGGTGCGGAAGTTGGAAGCGACCAGCGGCAGGTCGCGGATGATCAGGCCTGCGGCATGGACCTTGCCGGCTTCGACGTCCTCCTCGTTGACACCGTAGTTGCCGATGTGCGGATACGTGAGCGTCACGATCTGCTGGCAGTAGCTCGGGTCGGTGAGGATTTCCTGGTAACCGGTGATCGCCGTGTTGAACACGACTTCGCCGGTGGTGGAGCCTGTGGCTCCTATCGAATTGCCGATAAAGACCGTGCCGTCTGCGAGCGCCAGGATGGCGGGAGGGGTGGCTCCCTGTTGAGACAAAAGCACTGGGTTCTCCGGATGGTTACGGGTACGCCCAAACGCGCTCCGAGGCTTGAATCTCGATTGCTGCTTTTGTTAGGGAGAGGGCTGGGATGCGCTAGGCGTACGGGGTTTGCGGGAAAGCCCTTGATTATAGCCGGGCGCTGGCGCTCGCGTGCAGGCAGATCGCCGCGGCCGACGCCACATTCAGCGACTCCTCGCCGCCAGGTTGGGCGATGCGAACCGCCAGAGCTGCACGGGAGGCCAGCTCCTGGCCGACGCCCTGCCCTTCGTGCCCCAGCGCCCAGGCACAGGGCCAGGGCAGTGACTGCCGGTGCAACAACTCGCCCTGGTGCGAGCTGGTGACGATGATGGGAATGGCCAGACCGTCCAGCGCCGCAGGCTCCAGCCCTTCGATCAGCTGGAGGCCAAAATGGGCGCCCATGCCCGCCCGCAGCACCTTCGGGCTCCAAAGTGCCGCTGTCCCGGTGATCGCCAGCACCTGTCGAAAGCCGAAGGCCGCTGCACTGCGAAGAATGGCGCCGACATTGCCGGCATCCTGGACCCGGTCCAGGATCACCGAGGGCTCGCCGGCCTGCAGCGGCGGCATGGGCGGCAGGTCGACCACGAAGCCCATGCGGCCCGGAGACTCCAGCGGGCTCAGCCCGGCGAACAGCGCGTCGGCCACCACCACGTTCTTCGCGGCATGGCCCGACCACTCGATGGCTGCCGCGGCCCAGCCGGATTGCGGAAACACGGCCAGGGCCGGCTTCACGCCGCGCTCCGAGGCTGCCCGGCACAGGTGGTCGCCTTCGAGCCAGACGCGGCCCTGCTTGCGGTAGGCCGTGCTGTCATGGGCCAGCCGATGCAGGTCCTTGAGCAGGGCGTTGGCCGCCGAGGTGATGAACTGCGGCTCGGCGGTGGTCACGAGACGGTGACAGTCAGTTCGAACCCGTCTTCGTCGGCAAACGTTGCCGCCACCGGGCCGAAGAACCTGCGGTGATGGCGGCAGGCGCCGTGAAGGCGCAGCGCCTCCATGTGCTCGGGGGTGCTGTAGCCCTTGTGGGCGGCAAAACCATACTGCGGAAACTCATCGTGCAGTGTCTGGCACAGCCGGTCGCGGTGGACCTTGGCCAGAATCGAGGCGGCCGAAATCGACTTGATCTTGGCGTCGCCGCCGATCACCGCCTCGGCCAGAACGTCGATCGTGGGCAGGCGATTGCCGTCCACCCACACTTTGGCCGGCTTCAGGCGCAAGCCTTCGACGGCGCGCTTCATGGCCAGCATGGTGGCGTGGAGAATGTTGAGCGTGTCGATCTCTTCGACGCTGGCCTGCGCCACCGAGCAGCACAGCGCCTTCTCGCAGATCTGGTCGTACAGCTTGTCGCGCTGCAAGGGCGTCAGCACCTTGGAATCGGCCAGGCCGCGGATGCGGCGGGCGTCATCCAGGATCACCGCCGCCGCAACCACCGGACCGGCCAGCGGACCGCGCCCTGCCTCGTCCACCCCCGCCATCAAGCCGATCGGGTCCCAGTTCAGCCGGCCCTGGGCCTCGGCGCGCGCTTGCGCCAGGCGCGCGCCACCGGGCTTGAGGCGGATCGGCTCAGGCTTGGATAACTTTCTGGATGGCATCGGTGGCGAGTGTGGCGGTATCGCGTTGCAGCTGCAGATGCAACGTCTTGAATTTCTCTTGCACGGCCGCCATTCTGGCAGGAGCTTCAAGCCATTCCAAGAGGGCAGCGGCAAGCTGCTGCGGATTGGAGTCGCCCTGGATCAGCTCCGGCACCGCGAACTCGCCGCACAGGATGTTGGGCAGCCCGATCCAGGGCTGCAACTGCCGCGGCCGCATCAATCGGTACGACAGCCAGTTCATGTTGTAGGCGATCACCATCGGCCGCTTGAACAAGGCCGCTTCCAGTGTCGCGGTGCCGCTGGCGATCAGCGTCAAATCGCAAGCCGCGAGCGCGGTGTGGGACTGCCCGGCCAGAATCTTCACCCGCCCGCCCAGGCCCGCGGCGTGGGCCGCTGCCTCGATGGCGGGCTGCAGCGACGGAATGGCCGGCACCACCACTTTCAGGCGCGGCCTGGCCTTGCACAGCAAGGCGGCTGCATCGAGAAACGGCCGCGCGTGGTAGTGGACCTCGGAGGCGCGGCTGCCGGGCAGCACCGCCAGCACGTCGTCGCCTTCCTCGAGGCCCAGCGCGCGGCGCGCAGCGGGCTTGTCGGCCTGCATAGGAATGACGCTGGCCAGTGGATGGCCGACATAGGTGGCCGCGATGCCCTCGCGCGCCAGCAGTTCGGGCTCGAAGGGGAAGATGCACAGCACATGATCGGCGCTGCGCCTGATCTTTTCAGTCCGCTCGGCGCGCCAGGCCCAGACCGATGGGCAGACGAAGTGCACCGTCTTGATGCCGCTGGCCTTGAGATCGGCCTCCAGAGCGAGGTTGAAATCGGGCGCATCGACGCCGATGAAGGCATCGGGCCGGTCCGCGAGCAGCCGCTGCTTCAGCCGCTCGCGAATGCCGACGATCTCGCGGTAGTGGCGCAGCACCTCGACATAGCCGCGGACTGCGAGTTTTTCGTGAGGCCACCAGGCCTCGAAGCCCCGCTGGGCCATCTGAGGGCCACCGATGCCCTGAGCCCGCAGCCCCGGCCAGCGGCCGACCAGGCCGTCGAGCAGCAACCCGGCCAGCAGGTCGCCGGACGCCTCGCCGGCGACCATGCCGAAACGGGGCGTGGAAGAAGGCATCAGGACTCCGACGGGCCGCCCCTAGAAGGCCTGCGCGCCCTCGGGGGGCAGAGCAGCGGCGCAGCCGCAAACGTGGGGGTGCACATTGATCAGGACTCCGACGGGCCGCCCCTAGGAGGCCTGCGCCCCCTCGGGGGGCAGAGCAGCGGCGCAGCCGCAAACGTGGGGGTGCACATCAGCGGACGATGCCGCGCTCGGGCGACACACGGGCCAGGAAATCGAGCATCAGCGTGACGTCCGGCTGCGCCGCCGGGGTCTGGGCCGTCAAGCCTTCGATCCGCACCCGGGCCTGCGCCAGCGTGAGGTCGTCGCGGTAGAGCGCCTTGTGCATGGCCTTCACGGCCGCGATGCGCTCGGGCGCAAAGCCGCGCCGGCGCAGGCCTTCGAAATTCATGGAGCGGGCCCGCGCGGGCTGCCCTTGGCTCATCACGAAGGGCGGCTGGTCGGCCAGCAGCACTGATCCCAGCGCCGTCATGCCATGGGCCCCTACCCGGACGTATTGGTGCGCCACGGTGAAGCCGCCCAGAATCACCCAGTCGCCTACCTCGACATGGCCGGCCAGCTGCGCGTTGTTGGCAAAGATCGTGTTGCTGCCGATCTGGCAATCGTGCGCCAGGTGAACGTAGGCCATCAGCCAGTTGTCGTTGCCCACGCGGGTGACGCCGCCGCCGCCGGGCGAACCGATGTTGAAGGTACAGAACTCGCGGATGGTGTTGCGATCGCCGATGACCAGTTCGCACGGCTCGCCGGCGTATTTCTTGTCCTGCGGGATGGCGCCGAGCGAATTGAACTGGAAGATGCGGTTGTCACGGCCGATGGTGGTGTGGCCTTCGATGACGCAGTGCGGCCCCACGGTCGTGCCGGCCGCGATCTTCACATGGGGACCGATCAGCGTGTAGGCCCCGATCGATACCGACGAATCGACCTGGGCCCCCGGGTCGACGATGGCCGTGGGATGAATATGCGTCATGGCGCCAAACTCCGGCCCGACGCTAGGCGACCGTGCGCATGGTGCACATGAGCTCGGCTTCGCAGGCGAGCTCGTCGCCCACATGCGCCTGCGCCTTGAACTTGAAGATGCCGGCTTTCATGCGGGTCAGCTCCACGGTCATCACGAGCTGGTCGCCGGGCTCCACCGGGCGCTTGAAGCGCGCGGCGTCGATGCCCGCGAAGTAGTACACCGCCTTGTTGTCGGGCGTCACGCCCAATGTCGCGAACGACAGCAGTGCGGCCGTCTGCGCCATCGCCTCGAGCATCATCACGCCGGGCATCACCGGCCGGTGCGGAAAGTGGCCGACGAAGAACGGCTCGTTGATCGTCACGTTCTTCAACGCCCTGATGCGCTTGCCCTTGTCGATCTCGAGCACCCGGTCTACCAGCAGGATGGGATAGCGGTGCGGCAACTGCTTGAGGATTTCGTGGATGTCCATCATGGTTCGTTCTTCTATCGGGACGGCGTCCCTGGCTTGCGGGACTCAAGTCCCCTTCTTCTCGAGAGCCTTGAGCCGCTCGCGCAGCTTGTGAAGCTGCTTGAGCGTGGCCGCGTTTTTTTCCCAGGCCGCATTGTCGTCGATGGGAAAAACGCCGGTGTAGTGACCCGGCTTCAGAATCGAGCGGGTGACCAGCGAAGTCGCCGAGATGTGCACATGGTCGGCGATGGTCAGGTGTCCCAGAATACCGGCCCGCCCGCCAATGGTGCAATAAGCCCCGATCGTGGCGCTGCCGGCCACGGCGGCGCAGCCCGCCATGGCGGTGTGCTTGCCGATGCGCACGTTGTGTCCGATCTGGATCAGGTTGTCGAGCTTGACGCCATCCTCGATCACCGTGTCCTGCAGCGCGCCACGGTCGATGCAGGTGTTGGCGCCGATCTCGACGTCGTTGCCGATGCGCACCGCCCCGAGCTGCTCGATCTTTTCCCAGGCCCCGCCGTCGGGCGCGAAGCCGAAGCCGTCGGCCCCGATCACCACGCCCGGATGCACGATGCAGCGTTCGCCGATTTCGCAGTTCTCGCCGACGCTCACCCGCTGCTTGAGCACCGTTGCGGCACCGATCCGGGCGCCCCGCTCGATGACGCAGAGCGGGCCGATGCGCGCGGTGGGATCGATCACCGCGTCCGGGTCGATCACGGCGGTGCGATGGATGAGCGGGCCGGCCGGGCCGTCCAGCCGCCGCTTCCACAGCTGTGTCAGCCGGGCAAAGTAAAGGTAGGGCTGGTCGGCCACGATGCAATCGCCCCGCGCCAGCGCCGCATCGCGCATCGCCGGCCCGACGATCACGCAGGCCGCCCGCGACGCGGCCAGCTGCTGCCCGTATCTGGGATTGCTGAGAAAGCTCAGCTGCGAAGCCGAAGCGGCTTCCAGCGAGGCGATGCCGTCGATCTGCCGCTCGGCATCACCGCAAAGCTCGCCACCGAGCTCTTCGACGATAGAGCCTAGGCGCAGTTGCACGGCAGCCAGTCGGCGACGGGCCGCCCCTAGGCGACTGCGCCCCCTCGGGGGGCAGCGCGGCACGAAGTGACAAGCGTGGGGGTCATACCCGGCTTATTTAGTCGCGTTAAGCGCCTTGATCACCTTGTCGGTGATGTCGTGCTTGGGGTTGATGTAGACGGCTTCCTGCAGGACCACGTCGTACTTCTCGGCTTCGGCAACCTGCTTGACCACGCGGTTGGCGCGCTCGAGCACCTGCTGCAGCTCCTCGTTCTTGCGGGCATTCAGGTCTTCCTGGAACTCGCGGCGCTTGCGCTGGAAATCACGGTCCTGGTCGAGCAACTGCTTTTGCCGCTGCGCCCGCTGGCTCTCGGACAAGGTGGGCGCCTCGCGCTCGAACTTCTCGGACAGGTTCTTGATGGAATTGCCAAGGTCGGTGAGCTCTTTCTCGCGCCGGGAGAATTCCTGCTCCAGCTTGGCTTGCGCGGCCTTGGCCGTGTTGGCCTCGCGGAAGATCCGATCGGTGTTGACGAAGCCGACCCGGAACTCCTGCGCATGGGCTGCGAGCGCCAGCGCGCCGAAAAGTAACGCCAGGCATTGACGGGACAGGTACTTCATTAGAAAGAGGTTCCGATCTGGAATTGCAATCTCTGGATTCTATCGCCAGCGAACTTGCGGATGGGCTGCGCCGCCGCCAGCCGCAACGGCCCGATGGGTGAAATCCAGGACAGGCCGATGCCGACCGAGGCGCGCAGGTCGCCCATGGCCATTTTTTCGTTCTCGCCATACACGTTGCCCACGTCGACGAAACCGAACATGCGCAAGGTGCGGTCGTTGCCCGCCCCCGGGAACGGCGTGATGACTTCGGCATTCAGGTTGATCTTGCGCGTGCCGCCGATGGTGGAGCCGGTTACGTCGCGCGGGCCGAGGGTTCCCTGCTCGAAGCCCCGCACCGAGCCCAGGCCACCCGAATAGAAGTGCTTGAACACCGGGAACTGGCGCCCGCCCAGGCCCTTGCCCCAGCCGAGCTCGCCGTTGAACGCCAGCGTGTACTGCTTGTTCAGCGGCAGGTACTGCTGGAACTGATAGTTGGAGCGAACATAGCGCGCATCGCCGGCGACACCCACCTCGCCGGCCAGCCGCTGGAATCGGCCCCGGGTCGGGGCAAGGGTGCTGTCTCGGTCGTCGCGCGACCAGCCCACGGTGAGGGGGATGTTGACGCTGGTGAAGCCGAAGCGGTTGGCGTAGGCCAGGTAGGCGGCCGGGATGTTGGTGCCCGGCCTGATCTCGGTGCGCTCCAGGCTGCCGCCGAAGAACACCGTGTCGAGCTCGCTGAACGGAATGCCGAACCGCAGGCCGGCGCCCGTGGTGATCAGCTGGTAGTTGCCGCCCTGGTCTTCGTAGGGGCGCGAAGAACGATGGTAGAGATCGATGGTGCGCGAGATGCCATCGGCCGTGAAGTACGGGTCGACCGAGTTGAAGACGATGGTGCGGTTGTACTTGCTGGTGTTGACCTCGACTCCGAGGTAGTTGCCCGAGCCGAAGGCGTTCTCCTGCTTGATGGAAAACGACAGCGCCAGCTTCTCGGCGCTGGAAAAACCGGCGCCCAGCTGCAGGCTGCCGGTGGGCTTTTCCACCACGTTGATGTTCAGGTCGACCTGGTCGGGCGCGCCGGGCACCTCGCTGGTCTCGATGTTCACATCACGGAAGTAGCCCAGGCGATCGATCCGGTCGCGCGACAGCTTGATCTTGTCGGCGTCGTACCAGGACGATTCGAACTGGCGGAATTCGCGGCGCAGCACCTCGTCACGGGTGCGATTGTTGCCCGAGATGTTGATGCGCCTCACATAGGCCCGGCGCGACGGCTCGGCCAGCAGCACGAACGACACCCGGTTGTTGGCACGGTCGATCTCCGGGCGGGCCTCGACGTTGGCGAAGGCGTAGCCGAAGTTACCGAAGTAGTCGGTGAAGGCCTTGGTGGTCTCGGCCACCTGGTCGGCGTTGAACGGCTCCCCCGGCTTGATGGCCACCAGCGACTTGAACTCGTCCTCCTTGTCCAGGTAGTTGCCTTCGAGCCTGACGCCCGAGACCACATAGCGCTCGCCCTCCGTCACGTTGACGGTGATGGCGATGTCCTGCTTGTTCGGCGAAATCGCGACCTGGGTGGAGTCGATGCGGAATTCAAGAAAGCCGCGATTGAGGTAATAGGAGCGCAGCGCCTCCAGGTCGGCATTGAGCTTGGCGCGCGAATAGCGGTCGGACTTGGTGTACCAGGACAGGAAGCCGCCCGTGTCGAGGTCGAACAGGCCGCGCAGGGTGGACTCGCTGAACGCCTTGTTGCCGACCACCCGGATCTCGGTGATGCGGGCCGGCTCGCCCTCCGTGACGGCGAACGTGAGGTTGACGCGGTTGCGCTCGATCGGCGTCACCGTGGTCACCACTTCGGCGCCGTACAGGCTCTTGTTGATGTACTGGCGCTTCAACTCCTGCTCGGCCCGGTCGGCCAGGCCTTGGTCGTAGGGGCGGCCTTCGGTCAGGCCGATCTCGCGCAAGGCCTTTTTCAGCGCGTCCTTGTCGAACTCCTTGGCGCCGACGAAATCGATGTCCGCGACCGTGGGCCGCTCCTCCACCACCACCACGAGCACGTTGCCGCTCACCTCGAGCCGCACGTCCTTGAACAGCCCCAGGCCGAACAGGGCACGGATGGCGGCCGAGCCCTTTTCATCGTTGTACACATCGCCGATGCGAAACGGCAGCGAGGCGAAGATCGTGCCCGGCTCCACGCGCTGCAGGCCCTCCACCCGGATGTCGCGCACGGTGAACGGGTCCACCGCCCAGGCATTGGCCACGAAGGCCATGGCGACCATGGCCGAAACGGTACGCACGCGAAAGCGCTTGAGTTGTTTTTTCATGAATCAAGATTGGGCCCGCATCGCCCCGTGGCGATGGGATCAGCAGCCAAAATAGGTTAACCAAACAGACGGGTGACGTCGTTGAACAGCGCGATCGACATCATCACCAGCAGCACCGCCACTCCGCCACGTTGCAGCCGCTCCATCCAGGCGTCGGAGACGCTCTTGCCCGTGACAGCCTCCCAAAGATAATACATCAGGTGCCCACCGTCCAAGACCGGCAGCGGCAGCAGGTTGAGCACGCCCAGGCTCACGCTGATAAGGGCCAGAAACACCAGGTACTGGGTCAGGCCCAGGCTGGCCGACTTGCCCGCGTAATCGGCTATCGTCAACGGCCCGCTCAGGTTTTTCAGCGAAGCCTCGCCCACCACCATGCGGCCCATCATGCGCAGCGTGAGTATCGACACCTCCCAGGTGCGCACTGTGCCTTTCCAGAGGCCGTCGACCAGGCCATGGCGCACCGTGATCAGCTCCGGCGCCGACCCGACGAAAGCGCCGATGCGCCCGATCGGGCCCGCCGCGTCCTTGACGGTGTCGGGTTGGACCACCAGTTCCAGCACGCGCCCATCGCGCTCCACGCGCCAGGTCCGGCTCACGGCCTGGCCCGACTCCAGCCCGCCGCGTATGAGTTCGCGCAGTTGCTGGCCGTCCACCACCGCGGTGGCGCCCACGCCCCGCACCACGTCGCCCTGTTGCAGCCCGGCGCGCCGGGCGGCGCCCTCGGGCATCACCTCGCCGATGACGGGCGGAGTCCAGGGCCCCATGATGCCGACCTTGCGGAACAACTGCGCATCGGCATCGGCCGATTCGATCTGCCCCAGGGGCAGCATGGCCTGCCCGCCTTGCGCCAGATGCAGACGCACGTCCCGCCCATCGAGGGCGCCGCGGGTCAGCAGCCAGCGCAGGTCTTCGAACGAGCGCACCGGCTGAGCCTCTTCACCCTCGAAGCCGGCCTTCTCGACCACCTCGCCGCCGCGCAAGCCGGCCTGTTCGGCGATGGAGCCGGCGACCGGGCTGGCCAGGATCGGCTTGGGCTCCTGCACGCCGTACCAGTTCACGGCCGAATACAGAATCACCGCCAGCAGCAAGTTGGCGGCCGGGCCAGCGGCGACGATCGCCGCGCGCGACTTCAGCGGCTGGGTGTTGAACGCGAGGTGCCGGTCCTCGGGCGCCACCGGCCCTTCGCGCTCGTCCAGCATCTTGACGTACCCGCCCAGCGGGAAAGCACCGATCACGAACTCGGTGTCCTGCCCGGGTTTTTGCCTGCTCGGCTTCCAGCGGTACAAGGTCTTGCCGAAACCGACCGAGAAGCGCAGCACCTTGACGCCGCAGGCGACGGCGACGCGGTAATGGCCGTACTCGTGAACGGCGATCAGAAGGCCAAGGGCGACGATGAATGCAACGATGGTCAGCATGTGCGGTAAGCCCCGTTCGAGGTTCAGGTGCCTGAAAGCCGGCGGACCGCCTGGTGCGCAACCTCACGTGAGCGGGCGTCCAGGCCGAGCAGATCTTCCAGCGATTCCGGCTTGGACGCTGCAACTGCTCCCAAAGTTGCAACGTTCACCTGGTGGATCTGGTCGAAGCGGATGGCCCGTTCCAGGAAGGCCGCCACGGCGACTTCATTGGCGGCGTTCAGCACGGCGGTGGTGCCGGCCGGCGCGTCCAGGCACTCCCAGGCCAGCGCCAGGCCGGGGAAACGCTGCCGGTGACCTCGACTGTCCAAAGACTCGAAGCTCATGTCGGCCAGCGCGCGGAAGTCCAGCGCCTGCGCGCCCGAAGCCACGCGGTGCGGCCAGGCCAGCCCATAGGCGATCGGCACCCGCATGTCGGGGGTGCCCAGCTGGGCCACCACCGAGGTGTCGCGGTACTGGACCATCGAATGGATCACGCTCTGGGGATGGATCACCACTTCGAGCCGGTCGGGTGCCAGCCCGAACAGGTAGCGCGCCTCGATCACCTCCAGCGCCTTGTTCATCATGGTGGCCGAGTCAACCGAGATCTTTCGCCCCATCACCCAGTTGGGATGGGCGCAAGCCTCTTCGGGGGTGACATGGCGCAGCGTCGCCGGCTCCCGGGTGCGAAACGGCCCGCCCGAGGCGGTGAGGATGATCTTTTCGACCCGGGCGTCCCAGGTGGCGGGATCCTCGGGCAGCGACTGGAAGATGGCCGAATGCTCGCTGTCGATGGGCAGCAAGGTGGCGCCACCCGCTTTCACGGCCGCCATGAACAGGTCGCCGCCGACCACCAGGGCTTCCTTGTTGGCCAGCAGCAGGCGCTTGCCCGCGCGCGCGGCCGCCATGCAGGAGGCCAGGCCCGCAGCACCCACGATGGCGGCCATCACGGCGTCCACCGATTCGTGGCTGGCCGCTTGCTCCAGCGCGCCCTGCCCCCACAGCACCTCGGTCGCGAGGCCGCTGCCCCTCATCTTCTGCGCCAGTTCACGGCCCGGCCCTTCGCCGGCCATCACCGCCAGCGCCGGCCTGAACTGCGCGCATTGGCGCAGCATCAAGTCGACCTGGGTGGCGGCGCTGAGCGCAAAAACCTCGAAGCGATCCGGGTGCCGCGCGATCACGTCCAGCGTATTGGCGCCCACCGACCCGGTGGAGCCCAGAACCGCGATGCGCTGTTTCATCGGGACACCAGGGATGTCAGCATCATTGCCAGGGGCAGGGTCGGCAAAAGCGCATCGACCCGGTCCAGCACGCCGCCGTGGCCCGGCAGCAGGTTGCTGGAATCCTTGACACCGGCACTGCGCTTGATGAGCGATTCGATCAAATCGCCCAGCACGCTCATGCCGGCCAGGAACAGTGCGGCGACTACCAGCAGCCACCAGCCCGCAGCAGCCAGCCGGGTGTAGAGGCTGGGCACATCCGCCTGCGCAGCCTGGTCGGCCAGCGCCCAGGCAATGGCCAGCACCAGCACGCCGGCCATCCCGCCCCAGGCGCCTTCCCAGCTCTTGCCGGGGCTGATGGCGGGGGCCAGTTTGCGCTTGGTGAACTTCAGCCCGAACGTCCGGCCGGCGGCGTAGGCGAAGATGTCGGCCACCCACACCAGCACCAGCACCGACAGCAGGAAATTGATGCCCATCACCCGGGCCTGCGCCACCGCCAGCCAGGCCACCCAGAGGCCCAAAACACCAGCGGCGAGCCTGACTGCGCGGGGAATACGGGGCCATCCGGCGACACCGGCGCGCAGCAGCCAGGCGCCGGCGAGCACCCACAGGCCCCCGGCGATGGACCACAACACCGGCAGTGGCCGGGCGAGCAGGCCGCCCCACCATGAGGCGGCGCACAGCGCGACGCAGGCGGCGGCGGCGGCCACCGAACCACCTTGTCCCAGCCCATTCAAGCGGCCCCATTCCCAGGCTCCGGCGGCGATCAGCACCAGCGCCACCCCGACGAAGGGGGCCGGCGACGGCCAGAACAGCGCCGGCAGCAGAATGGCCAGCAGGACGATCGCGGTAATGATGCGCTGCTTGAGCATGGGTCGCCTCGCGGTCAGGCCGCTTTTTTGGCCGGAGGCCGCGACACCTGCTCGGAGGTCTTGCCGAAGCGCCGCTCGCGCGCCGCGTAGTCCGCCAATGCTTCATCCAGCGCCGCGTCATCGAACTCGGGCCAGAGCTTTTCGCTGAAATAGAGTTCGGAGTAGGCGGCCTGCCACAGCAGGAAGTTGCTCAGCCGCTGCTCGCCGCCGGTGCGGATCACGAGGTCCGGATCGGGCACGTGGGCGAGCGCCATCGCCGCGCCCAGGTTCTGCTCGTCGATGGGCAGTCCACGGGCCGCGAGACGCGCAGCCGCCTGGGCAATGTCCCAGCGGCCGCCATAGTTGAAGCAGACGTTGAAGATCAGGCGCTGGTTGGCGGCCGTGGCCGCTTCGGCCTGGGCCAGGCCGGCGCGAACCTTCTCGGACAGCGCCGCGCGGTCGCCGACGAAGTGCAGGCGCACGCCTTCGGCATTGAGCTGCGGCACCTCGCGCGCCAGGGCCACCGCCAGCAGTTCCATCAAGCTGGAGACTTCATCGGCGGGACGGCTCCAGTTTTCGGAAGAGAACGCGAACACCGTGAGCACCTTGACCCCGCGCACGTCGCAGTGCCGGACACAGGCGCGCAGAGCGTCCATGCCCTTCTTGTGCCCCGCCACCCTCGGCAGGTACCGCCGCGTCGCCCAGCGGCCATTGCCGTCCATGACGATGGCGACGTGGTGCGGTGTGCTCATGGCTAGACGGCCATGATCTCGTGCTCTTTGCCGGCGACGAGTTGGTCGATTTCGGTGATGTGGCGGTCGGTCAGCTTCTGGATGTCGGCTTCGGAGCGCTTTTGCTCGTCCTCGGACGCGAGCTTGTCCTTGACCAGCTTCTTGACGGCCTCATTGGCGTCCCGGCGCAGGTTGCGCACCGCGATCTTGGCGGCCTCGCCTTCGTGGCGCACCAGCTTGGTCATCTCCTTGCGGCGCTCCTCGCTCATGGGGGGCATCGGCACGCGGATCAGGTCGCCCATCGAGGCCGGGTTGAGGCCCAGGTCGCTGTCGCGGATGGCTTTCTCGATCTTCGCGCCCATGCCCTTTTCCCAGGGCTGCACGCTGATGGTGCGGGCGTCCAGCAGCGACACGTTGGCGACCTGGCTGATCGGCACCGACGAGCCGTAGTAGTCGACGTGCACGGTGTCCAGCAGCCCGGGGTTGGCGCGGCCGGTGCGGATCTTGGTCAGGTTGCTCTTGAAGGCGGCGATGGACTGGTCCATCTTGCCTTCCATGGTTTTCTTGATTTCTGCGGTCGATGTCATAACGGTCTCCTCAAGCGTAGACGAGCGTGCCTTCGTCCTCGCCCATCACCACCCGCTTGAGCGCGCCGTGCTTGAAGATGGAGAAGACCTTGATCGGCAGCTTCTGGTCGCGGCACAGCGCAAACGCCGTGGCATCCATGATGCCCAGATTCTGCGCCATTGCGTCGTCGAACGAGAGCCGGGTGTAGCGCGTGGCCGTCGGGTCGATCTTGGGATCGGCCGAGTAGACCCCGTCCACCTTGGTGGCCTTGAGCACCAGCTCGGCGCCGATTTCCGCGCCGCGCAGCGCTGCCGCCGTGTCCGTGGTGAAGAACGGGTTGCCGGTGCCGGCGGCGAAGATCACCACCTTGCCCTCTTCGAGGTATTGCAGGGCCTTCGGGCGGACGTAGGGCTCGACCACCTGCTCGATGGCGATGGCCGACATCACCCGGGGAATCAGCCCCTGCTTGTTCATGGCGTCGGCCAGCGCCAGCGCGTTCATCACCGTGGCGAGCATGCCCATGTAGTCGGCGGTGGCGCGGTCCATGCCGACCGAGCCGCCCGCCACGCCGCGGAAGATGTTGCCGCCGCCGATGACGATGGCCACCTGCACCCCCATGTTCACCACCTCGGCCACCTCCTCGCACATCCGCACGATGGTGGCCCGGTTGATGCCGAACGCGTCGTCACCCATCAAGGCCTCCCCGGACAGCTTCAGCAAGATGCGCTTGTGGGCTGGCTGGCCGTCGGACATGGAGGGGCTCCTTGAGTTGTGGGTGAGTGTAATGACCTTGCGAGGTTTCAGGCGCCGCCCTTTGCGGCGGCAACTTGCGCGGCCACTTCGGCGGCGAAGTCGTCCACCTTCTTCTCGATGCCCTCGCCCACCACGTACAGCGTGAACGCCTTGATGGTGGTGGCGCGCTCCTTGAGCATCTGCTCGACGGTCTGCTTGTCGTTCTTCACGAACGGCTGGTTGAACAGCGACACCTCCTTGAGGTACTTCTGCACGCCGCCTTCGATGCGCTTGGCCACGATCTCAGGCGTCTGCACCGGCTTGCCGGCCGCCTCGGCGACCTTGCGGTCTTCGTCGGCCTTGGCGGTCGCCACCGAGCGCTCCTTCTGGATCAGCTCGGGCGGCACGTCGGCGCTGGTCAGGGCCACCGGCTTCATCGCGGCCACGTGCATGGCGACATCCCTGGCGGCCGTTTCGTCGCCTTCGTACTCCACCACCACGCCGATGCGGGTGCCGTGCAGGTAGGCGGCCAGCTTGCTCGAACCTTCGAAACGCTTGAAGCGGCGAAAGCTCATGTTCTCGCCGATCTTGCCGATCAGGCCCTTGCGCACGTCTTCCAGCGTCGGCCCGAAGCTGTCCTGGCTGTACGGCAGCGCGCCCAGAGCGGCCAGGTCGGCCGGGTTGTGCTTGGCGATCAGTTCGGCCGCGGCCCGGGCCAGCGCCAGGAAGCTGTCGTTCTTGGTGACGAAATCGGTTTCGCAGTTGGTCTCGAGCAGCGAGCCGGTGCTGCCTTCGATGGAGGCGGTGACCACGCCTTCGGCGGTGATGCGGGCAGCGGCCTTGCCGGCCTTGTTGCCGAGCTTGACGCGCAGCAGTTCCTCCGCTTTTTCGAAGTTGCCTTCGGCCTCGGTCAGGGCCTTCTTGCACTCCATCATCGGCGCGTCGGTCTTGGCGCGCAGTTCAGCGACCATGCTTGCGGTGATTGCAGCCATATTCTTTACCTCGTAATCTTCAGTTCAATTCGTATTCACTTGTTTCATGCCCCCACGCGGCGGCCCGGCGGCAAAAGGGGGCTCTAAGGCCCCCTTTTTAGGCTCGCAAAGCGAAATCAGGCGCCGGCGCCCTCTTTCACTTCGACGAACTCGTCACTGCCTTCGGCCACGGCCTTCACCACATCGCTGGCGGCGCTGGAGCGGCCTTCGATGATGGCGTCGGCGATGCCGCGGGCGTACAGGGTGACGGCCTTGGACGAGTCGTCATTGCCGGGGATCACGTAGTCGATGCCTTCGGGCGAGTGGTTGGAATCGACCACCCCCACCAGGGGAATGCCGAGCTTCTTGGCTTCGGAGACGGCGATCTTGTGGAAGCCCACGTCGATCACGAAAATGGCATCGGGCAGCGCGTTCATGTCCTGGATGCCGCCGATGTCCTTCTCGAGCTTTTCCATCTCGCGGGCGAACATCAGCTGCTCTTTCTTGCTCATGGCTTCCAGGCCGGCTTCCTGCTGGGCCTTCATGTCCTTCAGGCGCTTGATGGACGTCTTGACGGTCTTGAAGTTGGTCAGCATGCCGCCCAGCCAGCGCTGGTCGACGAAGGGCACGCCGGCGCGGCGGGCTTCAGCCGCCACGGTTTCGCGGGCCTGCCGCTTGGTGCCGACCATCAGGATGGTGCCGCGGTTGGCCGACAGCTGCTTGACGAACTTGGTCGCTTCCTGGAACAGCGGGAGCGACTTTTCCAGGTTGATGATGTGGATCTTGTTGCGATGGCCGAAGATATACGGGGCCATCTTGGGGTTCCAGAAGCGGGTCTGGTGTCCGAAATGGACACCGGCTTCCAGCATTTCGCGCATGGAGACAGACATGTGTTTTCCTGAAGGTTGGGTCTAAAATCCAGCCCGAAATCGGTGCCGCCGAGAAGGCGGCCACGACACCTTGTTGGGTTGGATTCGCGTTTACGTTTCACTGATCTGCACCAGCCACCGTCGAAGGCGGCCGATACCCAGCAAAACCCAAAGATTGTAGCACTCCCTTGACCCTTCACTCCCGACCCACCCAGCCCATGCGCCTCGATCTCGCCGCCACCCTGCAACGAATGCTGAGCGGCCAGGCCCAAGCCGCGGATGAGATGGAGGCCTGCATTGCGGCAGCCGAGTCGCCGGCTTGTGCGCAAGCCTTCCTTCGGACCGATTTCGAGCAGGCGCGGCAGACGGCGGCCGCCGCCAGACCCGG
>JAKFEZ010000101.1:0-2465 GCA_036675435.1 Ramlibacter sp.
CGTGAGCCAGGGCATGAGCGCGTGGCCCTGGAACACCACGCCGCGCTCGAGGCTCGGCCCGGCGACCTCGCGGTTGTCCATGAACACGTGGCCTTCCGTCGCGCTTTCCAGGCCGGCGAGGACGTTCAGGATGGTGGTCTTGCCGCAGCCGCTGTGACCGATGATGCAGACGAACTCGCCCTTGGCGATGCCGAAGTTGACGCTGTCGAACACCGGCTCGCTCGAGCCCGGGTAGGTCTTGGCGAGACCCTCGACCTGCAGGAAGCGCTTGGAGACCTTCTCAGTCGACATACGTCACCGCCTTCTGCGCCCGCGCGAACAACAGATCGAGCGCCATGCCGACCAGGCCAATCACCAGGATCGCGAAGATCACGTTGGTGAGCGAGAGGTTGTTCCACTCGTTCCACACGAAGTAGCCGATGCCCGTGCCGCCGACCAGCATCTCGGCCGCCACGATGACCAGCCAGGCGATGCCCATGCTGATGCGCATGCCGGTCAGGATGGTCGGCGCGGCGGCCGGCAGGATCACCTCGAAGGCCTTGCGCAGCGGGTTCACCTCGAGCGTCTTGGCGACGTTGAGCCATTCGCGCCGCACGCCCGCCACGCCGAAGGCGGTGTTGAGCAGCATCGGCCAGACCGAGCAGATGAAGATGACGAAGATGCCCGAGGTGTTGGAGTCCTTGATCGTGTAGAGCGCCAGCGGCATCCAGGCCAGCGGCGAGATGGGCTTGAGCACCTGGATGAAGGGATCGAGCGCGCGGTAGATCAGCGGACTCATGCCGATGAGGAAGCCCAGCGGGATGGCCAGCAGCGCGGCCAGCGCGAAGCCCAGCGCCACGCGGCCGAGCGAATACATGAGCTGCAGGCCGATGCCCTTGTCGTTGGGCCCGTTGTCGTAGAAGGGGCTGCCCAGGTGGCGCAGCATCGCGCCGCCGAACTGCGCCGGCGTGGGAAAGCCCGCCTTGGCCTCGTTGCTGCTGCCGCCGCCGGCGCCCGGGTCCTTGCCGAGCAGCTTGGCATATTCGATCTGCTCGGCCGTGAGCTTGACCGCCGGCACTGAGGCCGCATTGGGCGCGGTGGCGAGCTGCCACACACCCACCAGCAGCAGCAGGATCAGCGCCGACAGCAGCGCCGCCTTGAGCTGCAGGGTCTTGGAGCTTGCGTTCATGCGTGCCGCCGCGCGTCAGGTTTTCTGGATCGCGAAGCTCTGGACATAGGCCTCGGGCTCGGCCGGGTCGAACACCTTGCCCATGATGGTGAACTTGGGGTAGGCGCCCTCGGGCACCGGCATGCCGAGCGCCTTCATCTGCTTCTTGGCGTCGGTGAGCAGGAACACCTGCTCGGCCACCTGCCGGTAGTTGACGTCGCCCTTCACATAGCCCCAGCGCTTCATCTGCGTGAGGATCCACACCGCCATGCTCTGCCAGGGGATGGGGTCGAAGTCGGCGCGGTCGGGCACGTTCTGCACCTTGCCCAGGCCGTCTGCGAACTTGCCGGTGAGCACCTGCTCGATCACCGTCTCGGGCTGGTTCAGGTAGGCCGGCGGCGCGATCACCTTGGCGATCATCGAGCGGTTCTCGGGCTTGCGCGCCATGGCCGACGCGGTGAGCACCGCGCGGTACAGCGCCGCGAAGGTGTTGGGGTTCTGCTGGATGAACTCGGTCGAGGTGCCGAAGGCGCAGCAGGGGTGGCCGTCCCACAGCGTCTTGGTCAGCAGATGCAGGAAGCCCAGCTCCTCGAACACCGCGCGCTGGTTGAAGGGGTCGGGGCCGAGGTAGCCGTCGATGTTGCCGGCGCGCAGGTTGGCCACCATCTCGGGCGGCGGCAACAGGCGGATCTGGATGTCCTTGTCGGGGTCCAGGCCGTGCTCCGCCACGTAGTAGCGCAGCAGAAAGTTGTGCATCGAGTAGTCGAAGGGCACGGCAAAGCGGAAGCCCTTCCACTGCTTCGGGTCGCGCTTGTCCTTGTGCTTGTTGGCCAGCGTGATCGCCTGGCCGTTCGTGTTCTGGATCGACGCCACGTTCATCGCCACCGGGTTGGAGCCGGCGCCCATGGTCATGGCCAGGGGCATGGGCGAGAGGAAGTGCGTGGCGTCGTGCTCCTTGCTGAGCATCTTGTCGCGGATGAGCGCCCAGCCTGCCGTCTTGACCACCTGCACGTTCAGGCCCTGCTTCTCGTAGAAGCCGAGGGGGTGGGCCATGAGCAGCGGGGTGGCGCAGGTGATGGGAATGAAGCCGATCTTCAGGTCCTTCTTCTCCAGCGCGCCGTTCTTGCCGGCGCCTTCCTGCGCCATGGCCTGCATGGAGGCGACGGGCAGGAGGCTGGAGATGGCGGCCATGGCCGTGCCCTTGCCGACGGCGCGCAGGAAGCGGCGGCGCAGAGCGTCTTGCGGGAAGAGGGCCTTGACGAGGGTGGCCTCGATGAACTCGTGCGAATAGGCCTCGAAGTCGGCGGTTTCGCTGCGG
>JAKFEZ010000134.1:0-57005 GCA_036675435.1 Ramlibacter sp.
GCTGATCGAGGAGAGCGAGGCGCTGGACCTGACCAATGCGACGGCCACCCACGAGGCCTTGAGCGCGGCGCTGCCGGGCGTGATGGTGGGCCTGCTGCATTCGCGCATGCCGGCGCCGGAAAAGAAAGCCGTGATGTCGCTCTTCACGGGGGGCCAGATGAGCGTGCTGGTCTCGACCACCGTGATCGAGGTGGGCGTCGACGTGCCGAACGCGTCGTTGATGGTGATCGAGCACGCCGAGCGGTTCGGCCTGTCGCAACTGCACCAGCTGCGCGGCCGGGTCGGCCGCGGCGCGGCTGCGTCGGCCTGCGTGCTGCTGTATTCGGCCGGTGACTCGGGGCGCCTGGGCGAAACCGCGCGGGCCCGGCTCAAGGCGATGGCCGAAACCGGGGACGGCTTCGAGATTGCCCGCCGCGACCTGGAAATCCGTGGGCCCGGCGAGTTTCTGGGCGCTCGCCAGTCGGGCGCGCCCCTGCTTCGCTTTGCCGATGTCGCCACCGACCACCAGTTGCTCGAGTGGGCCCGCCAACTGGCGCCGTTGATGCTCGATCGCCATCCGGCGCTGGCAGAAAAGCACGTCGCCCGCTGGTTGGGCGGGCGACAGGATTTCCTGAAGGCCTGACGGGGTCAGGCTGGCTTCAGCGGCTTACTGCTTGGCCAACGTGTGGTCGTCCAGGGTGGTGGGGTAGCCTTCGGCGTCCACCGGTCCGCCGTCCAGCGCCGCCCGGCCCAGGCTGAGCATCGCCGGTGCGGTTCCCTTGACGAGGAACACCTGCTTCTCGACGGCGGCGCCCTCGGTGACAGTGACCTTGTCGACTGTGTCGGCGCCGATGGCCTTGGTGCCGTTCATGACGAAGGTGCCGCTGCCGCTGTCGCTGTCGGTGGCAGTGCCTGCGCACGTGGTGCCGGCATGGGCTGTTTCGGTCCAGGTGAAACCGCCCGTGGTGGCGCTGGACCGGGTGATGACGACGGTTTCGCGCAATGAGCCTGCGCCAACGGCGAAACAGCCGCTCCAGGTTCCCACGTATTTGTCGACCGCATCGCCCGAGCCGATCGTCCCCGGACCGGGGCCGGCGTCGTCGCCACCGCCGCCGCAAGCCGACAACAAGGCCACTGCGGCCGCTGTCACCATCAAACGCACACTTTTTGCTGTCATCATTGTTAGTCGTTCCTTGTAAAACTGCCCCCAAAACAGAACGGGACGGATGCGAATGTACGATTTGCTGCCGAGTTGGACATCCCCCAAACAGGCGATATGCGTCTGCCTGACAATCGGGTGGAGATATGACCCTCACTGAGCTCAAATACATCGTCGCCGTGGCGCGCGAAAAGCATTTCGGCAAAGCGGCCGAAGCCTGCTTCGTGTCGCAGCCCACGCTTTCCGTGGCGATCAAGAAGCTCGAGGACGAGCTGGAGGTGAAGCTGTTCGAGCGCAGCGCCAACGAGGTCACGGTGACGCCGCTGGGCGAGGAGATCGTGCGCCAGGCACAGAGCGTGCTGGAGCAGGCAGCCAGCATCAAGGAAATCGCCAAACGCGGCAAAGACCCGCTGGCCGGCCCCTTGAAGCTGGGCGTGATCTACACCATCGGCCCCTACCTGCTGCCCGACCTGGTGCGCCAGGCGATCGCCCGGACGCCGCAGATGCCGCTGATGCTGCAGGAGAACTTCACGGTCAAGCTGCTGGAGATGCTGCGCACCGGCGAGATCGACTGCGCCGTGATGGCCGAGCCCTTTCCCGACACCGGGCTGGCCCTGGCTGCGCTGTACGACGAGCCGTTCCTGGCTGCGGTCCCCACGACCCATCCGCTGGCGGCCAGGAGCACCATCACGTCGCAGGAGCTGAAAAGCGAAACCATGCTGCTGCTGGGCAACGGGCACTGCTTTCGCGACCACGTGCTGGAGGTGTGCCCCGAGTTCGCCCGCTTCTCCAGCGACGCCGAGGGCATCCGCAAGAGCTTCGAGGGGTCCTCGTTGGAGACCATCAAGCACATGGTGGCGGCCGGCATGGGCGTCACCCTGGTGCCGCGCCTTTCGGTGCCCAAGGACGCCCTGGAGCCGCGGGGGCGAAGGCGCAAGGACGATCACGCGTTCGTCAAGTACATTCCTTTCGATGGCGACCCGCCGATGCGGCGCGTGGTGCTGGCCTGGCGGCGCAGCTACACCCGCTACGAAGCCATCGCGGCGCTGCGCAACTCGATCTATGCCTGCGAGTTGCCTGGCGTGAAGCGCCTGTCGTGAGGCCGCTGCCGCGTTGCCGACGGCCCGGCTATCGCGGCCATTGAGCGGCGCTGTTGCTACGGCCGGGGCGACCCGTCTAAAGTAAGGCTTGAACGATAAGGAGTCACTGATGAGCAACCCGGTTCCTTCCATCAACATCGGCATCAACGAAGCCGACCGAGCCGCGATCTCGCAGGGCCTGAGCCGCCTGCTGGCGGACACCTATACCCTGTACCTCACCACCCACAACTTCCATTGGAACGTCACCGGCCCGATGTTCAATACGCTGCATGCCATGTTCATGCAGCAGTACACGGACCTGTGGGGCGCAGTGGACCCGGTGGCCGAACGCATCCGCGCGCTGGGCCACTATGCGCCCGGCTCCTATGCGGCCTTCGGCACGCTGGCCTCGGTCCCGGATGCCCCGGGCGAACCCCCCAAGGCGCTGGAGATGGTTCGCATCCTGGTGAAGGGGCACGAAGCGGTGGCCCGCACGGCGCGGGAGCTGGTCCCGACGGTCGACAAGGCTGGCGACGAGCCCACCATGGACCTGCTGACCCAGCGGCTCGACTTCCACGAGAAGACCGCCTGGATGCTGCGCAGCATGCTGGAAGAATGAGCGCGGCGCTGAGTTGAACCAGCGGCTGCGCCTCTACCTGGATCTCATCCGCTGGAGCCGGCCGGCCGGCTGGCTGCTGCTGCTGTGGCCGACCCTGAGCGCGCTGTGGATCGCCGCCCATGGTTTCCCGGGCTGGCACCTGCTGGCGGTGTTCACCCTGGGTACTTTCCTCATGCGCAGCGCCGGCTGCTGTGTCAACGACGTGGCCGATCGTGACTTCGACCGACACGTCAAGCGCACGGCCCAGCGGCCGGTCACCCGCGGCGCCATATCGGTTCGGGAAGCGCTGGCACTGGGTGCGGTGCTGGCGCTGATGGCCTTCGCGCTGGTGTTGACCACCAATCGGGCGGCCATCGCCTGGTCCTTCGCCGCCCTGGCGATCTCCATCGCCTATCCGTATGCCAAGCGCTTCGTCTCGATGCCGCAGGCGGTGCTCGGCGTCGCTTTCAGCTTCGGCATTCCGATGGCCTTTGCCGCGGTGCAGTCACGGGTGCCGCTGCTGGCCTGGGTGCTGCTGCTGGGCAATCTGTTCTGGGTGCTCGCCTATGACACCGAGTACGCCATGGTCGACCGCGACGATGACCTGAAGATCGGCATGAAGACCTCAGCCATCACGCTCGGCCGCGCGGATGTGCCGGTGATCATGCTCTGCTATGCGAGTTACCTGGTGATCTGGGCGGCGGCGCTGGCGGGAAGAATTCCGTCGGCCGTGCTGGCCCTGGCCATGGCCGCCGCCGCGGCACAGGCTTTGTGGCACTACCTGCTGATCCGCGGCCGGGAACGTGAGGGCTGCTTCAAGGCGTTTCGCCTCAACCACTGGCTCGGTTTCACTTTGTTTGCAGGCGTCGCGCTGGGCTATGCGCTGGCCTGAACGCCCGACACCTCAGGCCTGTACCGCTAATTGCCGAACTCGTCGCCCAACTCCGTGGCGCGTTGCCGGGCGGCGTGCAGCGCCTTGACGAACAGGGCCTGGACGCCGTCGGCTTGCATCGAGGTGATGGCGGCGTAGGTGGTGCCCCCCTTGGAAGTGACCCGCTCGCGCAGGGTCTGGGGTGGGTCTTCTGAGGCCCTCGCTAGTTCCGATGCCCCGCCGAAGGTGGCCACCGACAACTTGTAGGCCTGTTCGCGCGTCAGCCCCATCTCGGTTCCGGCCTGGGTCATGGCCTCGAGAAAGAAGAAAACGTAGGCCGGGCCCGAGCCGGACAACGCCGTGACGGCGTCCAGGTGCGCTTCGTCCTGCACCCACAGCGACTCGCCGGTGGTGGCGATCACCTGCTCGATGCGGCCTTTGTCCTGCGTCGAGACGCCGGCACGCGCGAACAGAGCCGTCATGCCCTTGCCCACCAGGGCCGGGGTATTGGGCATGGAACGCACGATGCGCTCGGTCCCCAGCCACTGCGCAATGCTGTCCGAGCGGATGCCGGCGGCCACGCTCAGATGCAGCGCGTCTCCCGTATGCGGCCGCACTTGCGCCGCCGCGTCCTTGAAGGTCTGTGGCTTGACCGCCCAGACCACCAGGGCGGACCGTGCCAGGGCCACGCCCGGCTGTTCTGCGGGCGCCAGGCCGAACTGGCTTGTGAGCCGGGCGCGTGCCTCGGCAAACGGTTCCACCACCTCTATTTGCGCGGCCGGCAGGCCCTGGCGGATCAGGCCGCCGATGATGGCGCTGGCCATGTTGCCGCCTCCGATGAAGGCGATGGCTTGCGATTCTGGAAGTGCGGCGATGCTCATGGCCGCAGTCTAATCGCCGCCTGCTGCGAAAATGCTCAGCATGAATCGACAGCACCTGGTTTCGCAGCTCGCCCGGCCCATCACCTACGACGTGGCGATCATCGGTGGGGGCGCCACCGGGCTGGGCGTGGCGCTTGACGCGGCGGCGCGCGGCTTTTCGGTGGTGCTGGTCGAGTCCCACGATTTCGCCAAGGGCACTTCTTCCCGGGCCACCAAACTGGTCCACGGCGGGGTCCGCTACCTGGCCCAGGGCAATATCGCCCTGGTGCGGGAAGCCCTGCACGAGCGAACCACCTTGCTGCGCAATGCCCCGCACCTGGCCCAGCCGCTGCCGTTCGTGATGCCGTCCTACCGGTTCTGGGAAACGCCGTTCTATGGCGCCGGATTGAAGATGTACGACGCGCTCGCCGGCAAGGCCGGCCTGGGCGCCACAGAATTTCTCAGCCGCAAGCAAACCTTGCAATGCCTGCCCACAGCCAGGGCCGAGGGACTGAAGGGTGGGGTCAAGTACTGGGACGGGCAGTTCGACGACGCCCGGCTGGCGCTGGCCCTGGCCCGGACCGCAGCCTCGCGCGGCGCCTTGCTGGTCAACTACTGCGCCGCCACCGGGTTGCTGTACGAGGGCGGCAAGGTGGCGGGGCTGAGCTGTCAAGACCGGGAAACCGGCGTTGGCTACCAGGTTCGGTCCCGCTGCGTCATCAACGCCGCCGGGGTCTGGGTCGATGAGTTTCGAAAGAAAGATGGCGATGCCACCGGGCGGCCAGTCCAGGCCATGGTGGCGCCCAGCCAGGGTGTGCACATCGTGGTGAACCGCGACTTCTTGCCGGGAGAGCACGCGCTGATGGTGCCGAAGACGGACGATGGCCGGGTGCTCTTCGGTGTTCCCTGGCTGGGCAAGCTCATTTTGGGTACCACCGATACCCCGCGCGGCGACCTCGACCGGGAGCCTCGTGCGTTCAGCGAGGAGCTGGAGTTCATCCTGCGTGAATCGGCCCGCTACCTGACCAAGCCGCCGGGCCGGTCCGACGTGAAGAGCCTGTGGGTCGGGTTGCGGCCTCTCGTCAAGCCGCAGGGCGACGATGGCGACGACACCAAGGGGCTCAGCCGGGAGCACACCGTGCTGGTCAGCCGCAGCGGTTTGGTCACCGTCACCGGCGGCAAGTGGACGACCTACCGGGCCATGGCCGAGGATGTGCTGGAGAAATGTGCCGAAAGCCACCTGCTGGAGCGCACTCGAGCAGGAGTGACCGCCAACTTGCGACTCGTCGGCGGCGACGACTCTCCGGCCGCGCGGCCGCGCATCAGCGAGCCACAGGGCCTGCATTCCTATGGCAGCGAGGCCGGCGCGGTGAAGCGGTTGCCGGGTGCGGACCACCTGCTGGGGGCGGGCTTGACCGAGGCGATGGTGCGCTTTGCTGCGCGCAACGAATATGCGCGAACGGTCGAGGATGTCCTGGCCCGGCGCTGGCGGCTGCTGTTCCTCGACGCGGCAGCGGCTGGGTCGTTGGCGCCAGCCGTTGCTGTGATCCTGCGGGAGGAAACCGGGGTCGACCCCCAGCAGGGCGAGTTCGAAGCGCTGGCCCGCATGTATCTGAGCCTGCCTGATTGATATTGAACGGTTGAGGCAGTTGACAGGGTTTTGCGCCTTTGCCATAATCGCGGGCTGCGCTTTTAAAGGTGCATATCTGCCCCATGCGAAATCGCCGTGAGTGGTTCACGGCGCCGACGACGGGCCCAAGACTGATTCGCTGCGACGACAAGGCCTTTTCTGGTCGAAGCAGTGAATACAAGTTGGGAATATTTGAAATGATCCAGACAGAATCCCGGCTCGAAGTCGCCGACAACACTGGTGCGAAGTCCGTTCTTTGCATCAAGGTTCTCGGTGGTTCCAAGCGTCGCTACGCGAGCGTAGGCGACATCATCAAGGTGAGCATCAAGGAAGCCGCTCCGCGTGGCCGCGTCAAAAAAGGCGAGGTTTACAGCGCAGTGGTGGTCCGCACCGCCAAGGGCATCCGCCGCGCCGATGGCTCACTGGTCAAGTTCGACGGCAATGCCGCCGTGCTGCTCAACAACAAGCTGGAGCCCATCGGCACCCGCATCTTCGGCCCGGTCACGCGCGAGCTGCGCACCGAGAAGTTCATGAAGATCGTGTCCCTGGCCCCTGAAGTTCTGTAAGAGGACGCGTTCATGAACAAGATTCGCAAAGGCGACGAGGTCATCGTGCTCGCGGGCCGTGACAAGGGCAAGCGTGGCAAGGTCACGCTGCGCAAGGACGACGACCACGTCATCGTCGAAGGCATCAACCTGGTGAAGAAGCACACCAAGCCGAACCCCCTGAAGGGCTCGACCGGCGGCATCGTCGAAAAGTCCATGCCGATCCACCAGTCCAACGTGGCGATCTACAACGCGGCGACCGGCAAGGCCGACCGCGTGGGCATCAAGACCGACGGCGACAAGCGCGTGCGCGTCTTCAAGTCCAGCGGCGAAGAAATCAAGGTGGCATGACCATGGCACGACTGCAACAACATTACCGCGAAAAAGTGGCCCCGGAACTGATGGCCAAGTTCGGCTACAAGTCCCCGATGGAAGTGCCGCGCCTCACGAAGATCACCCTGAACATGGGCGTCTCCGAGGCTGTCGCCGACAAGAAGGTCATGGACAACGCCGTGGCCGACCTCACCAAGATCGCCGGCCAGAAGCCGGTGGTGACCAAGGCCAAGAAGGCCATCGCGGGCTTCAAGATCCGCGAAGGCCAGGCCATCGGCGCCATGGTGACCCTGCGCGGCGTGCGCATGTTCGAGTTCCTCGATCGTTTCGTCACCGTGGCCCTGCCCCGCGTGCGTGACTTCCGCGGCATCTCCGGCCGCGCTTTCGACGGCCGCGGCAACTACAACATCGGCGTGAAAGAGCAGATCATTTTCCCCGAGATCGAGTACGACAAGGTCGATGCCTTGCGCGGCCTCAATATCAGCATCACGACCACGGCCAAGAACGACGAAGAGTGCAAGGCACTGCTCGCGGGCTTCCGTTTCCCCTTCAAGAACTGAGGTTCCCAGTGGCAAAAATGGCTTTGATCGAGCGCGAGCTCAAGCGAGACAAACTGGTCGCCAAGTACGCGAAGAAGCACGCGGAATACAAGGCGATCTCCAACGACGCGAAGAAGAGCGACGAGGAGCGCGCGGCCGCACGGCTGGCGCTGCAGAAGCTGCCGCGCAACGCCAACCCGACCCGCCAGCGCAACCGCTGCGCAATCACGGGCCGTCCGCGTGGGACGTTCAAGCAGTTCGGCCTGGCGCGCGCCAAGATCCGCGAGATGGCCTTCAGTGGCGACATCCCCGGCATCACCAAGGCCAGCTGGTAAGGCAGGAGAGACAGATATGAGCATGAGTGATCCCATCGCCGACCTGCTGACCCGCATCCGCAATGCGCAGATGGTGGCCAAGCCTACCGTGTCGGTGCCGTCTTCCAAGGTGAAGGTGGCCATTGCCCAGGTCCTGAAGGACGAAGGCTACATCGACGGCTTCCAGGTCAAGACCGAAGCCGGCAAGAGCGAACTCGAAATCGCGCTGAAGTACTACGCCGGCCGTCCGGTGATCGAGCGCATCGAGCGCGTGAGCCGTCCCGGCCTGCGCGTGTACAAGGGCGCAGGCGCCATTCCCCAGGTCCAGAACGGCCTGGGTGTGGCGATCGTCACCACGCCCCAGGGCGTGATGACCGACCGCAAGGCGCGCGCTACCGGCATCGGTGGCGAAGTGCTGTGCTACGTCGCCTAAGGGAAGGAACCAGAAAAATGTCCCGAGTCGGAAAAATGCCGGTCGCCATCCCGCAAGGCGTGGATGTCGCGATCAAGGAAGACCAGATCAGCGTCAAGGGCGCCGGCGGCAATCTGTCGCTGACCCAGAACGCGCTGGTCAAGATCACCAGTGAAGGCGGCAAGCTGAGCTTTGTGCCTGCCAACGAGTCACGCGAAGCCAACGCCATGAGCGGCACCATGCGCCAGCTGGTGAACAACATGGTGGTGGGCGTGACCAAGGGCTTCGAGAAGAAGCTCAGCCTGGTCGGCGTGGGCTACAAGGCCCAGGCGCAAGGCGCCAAGCTGAACCTGACGGTGGGCTACTCGCACCCCGTCAACAAGGACATGCCTGCCGGCATCACGGTGGCCACCCCCACGCCGACGGAAGTCGTGATCAAGGGTGCCGACCGCCAGCGCGTGGGCCAGGTGGCTGCTGAAATTCGTGCGATTCGCCCGCCCGAGCCCTACAAGGGCAAGGGCATCCGCTACGCGGACGAGAAGATCACGATCAAAGAGACCAAGAAGAAGTAAGGGGCGCAAACATGTTGACCAAAAAAGAGCAGCGCCTGCGTCGTTCGCGCCAGACCCGCATTCGCATCGCCACGCAGGGTGTCGCCCGCCTGACGGTGAACCGCACCAACCTGCACATCTACGCTACCGTGATTTCGGAAGACGGCGCCAAGGTGGTGGCCACCGCGTCGACGGCGCAAGCCGACGTGCGCAAGTCGTTGGGCGCCTCCGGCAAGGGTGGCAACACCGCCGCGGCCCAGATGATCGGCAAGATGATCGCCGAGAAGGCCAAGGCCGCCGGTGTCGAGAAGGTGGCATTCGATCGCGCAGGTTTTGCGTACCACGGCCGCGTCAAGGCGCTGGCCGATGCGGCACGCGAAGCCGGCCTGCAGTTCTAACGGACACGGATACTTAACATGGCTAAATTTCAAGCGAAGACGCAAGGCGACGGTCCGGAAGACGGCCTGCGCGAGAAGATGATTGCGGTCAACCGCGTCACCAAGGTGGTCAAGGGCGGCCGTATTCTCGGCTTCGCCGCGCTGACCGTCGTGGGCGACGGCGACGGCAAGGTCGGCATGGGCAAGGGCAAGTCCAAGGAAGTGCCGGCTGCCGTGCAGAAGGCCATGGAAGAGGCCCGCCGCAACATGGTCAAGGTGTCGCTGAAGAACGGCTCCATCCACCACAACGTGTTCGGCCAGCACGGCGCTGCCCGCGTGATGATGGGCCCGGCGCCCAAGGGCACCGGCATCATCGCCGGCGGCCCGATGCGCGCCGTGTTCGAAGTGATGGGCATCACCGACATCGTCGCCAAGAGCCACGGCTCGAGCAACCCCTACAACATGGTCCGCGCCACATTCGACGCGCTGAGGAACTCCACGACCCCGTCGGAAGTGGCGGCCAAGCGCGGCAAGTCGGTCGAAGACATCTTCTCGGCCTGACCGGAGTCACACAAATGGCAACCCAACAGAAAACCGTCAAGGTCCAGCTCGTTCGCAGCCCCATCGGCACGAAAGAGTCGCATCGCGCCACCGTGCGCGGCCTGGGCCTGCGCAGACTCAACAGCGTGAGCGAGCTGCAGGACACGCCCGCAGTGCGCGGCATGATCAACAAGATCGATTACCTGATCAAGGTCCTCTAAGAGGAACCGAAAGAGGCACGTCATGGAATTGAATGGCATCAAGCCCGCAGCGGGCGCAAAACACGCCAAGCGTCGCGTTGGCCGCGGTATTGGCTCCGGCCTGGGCAAGACCGCGGGTCGTGGCCACAAGGGTCAGAAATCTCGCGCCGGCGGCTACCACAAGGTGGGCTTCGAAGGCGGCCAGATGCCGCTGCAGCGGCGCCTGCCCAAGCGCGGCTTCAAGTCGCAAACGGCCAAGTACAACGCCGAGGTGACCCTGGCCGCGCTGGAGCGCCTGGGCGCCACCGACGTCGATCTGCTGACCCTGAAGCAAGCCGGCCTGGTCGGCGAGCTGATCAAGGTGGTGAAGGTCATCAAGTCGGGCGAGCTCAAGATCGCGGTCAAGCTCAACGGCATCGGCGCCACCGCCGGCGCCAAGGCGGCTATCGAAGCCGCCGGCGGCAGCGTGGCCTGACCTTCGACTTATCCAAGGACTGACGAGTGGCAACGAGCGCTGCACAAATCGCGAAAACCGGCAAGTACGGCGACCTGCGTCGCCGGCTGGTCTTTTTGCTGCTCGCGCTGGTGGTGTACCGCATCGGCGCGCACATTCCGGTGCCCGGCATCAACCCGGACCAGCTCGCGCAGCTGTTCAAGGGCCAGCAGGGCGGCATCCTGAGCCTGTTCAACATGTTCTCGGGCGGGGCGCTGTCGCGCTTCACCGTGTTCGCGCTGGGCATCATGCCGTACATCTCGGCCTCGATCATCATGCAACTGCTCACCTACGTCGTGCCGACGTTCGAGCAGATGAAGAAAGAGGGCGAAGCCGGCCGTCGCAAGATCACGCAGTACACGCGCTACGGCACGTTGGGCCTGGGGCTGTTCCAGTCGCTGGGTATCGCGATCGCGCTGGAAGGCTCTGCCGGACTCGTGCTCAACCCCGGCTTCGGCTTTCGCATGACCGCCATGATCAGCCTGACCGCCGGCACCATGTTCCTGATGTGGCTGGGTGAGCAGATCACCGAGCGCGGCCTGGGCAACGGCATCTCGATCCTGATTTTTGCGGGTATCGCAGCAGGGCTGCCGAGCGCAATCGGCGGCTTGCTGGAGCTGGTTCGCACCGGCGCCATGAGCATCCTGGTGGCGATCGTGATCGTCGCGGTGGTTGGATTGGTCACCTACTTCGTGGTGTTCGTCGAACGAGGCCAGCGCAAGATCCTGGTGAACTACGCACGCAGGCAGGTTGGCAACAAGGTGTATGGCGGCCAGTCGTCGCACCTGCCGCTCAAGCTGAACATGGCCGGCGTGATTCCGCCGATCTTCGCGTCGTCGATCATCCTGCTGCCGGCAACGGTGGTGAGCTGGTTCTCGACCGGCGATGGCATGCGGTGGCTCAAGGACATTGCCAGCACGCTGAGCCCAGGGCAGCCGATCTATGTCATGCTCTATGCGAGCGCGATCATTTTCTTCTGCTTCTTCTACACGGCGCTGGTGTTCAACAGCCGTGAAACTGCGGACAACCTCAAGAAGAGCGGCGCTTTCATTCCGGGCATTCGACCCGGCGAGCAGACCGCCCGCTATATCGACAAGATCCTGGTGCGCCTGACGCTCGCCGGCGCGGTGTACATCACTGTTGTGTGCCTGCTGCCGGAATTCCTGATCCTGAAGTACAACGTGCCGTTCTACTTTGGCGGAACCTCGCTGCTGATCATCGTGGTGGTCACGATGGACTTCATGGCCCAGGTGCAGAACTATTTGATGTCGCAGCAATATGAATCGCTGCTGAAAAAGGCCAACTTCAAGACCTCGCTCGGCGGATAAATGGCATGTCCAAGGACGATGTCATCCAGATGCAGGGTGAGGTGGTGGAGAACCTGCCGAACGCGACATTTCGCGTGAAGCTGGAAAACGGGCACGTGGTGCTCGGGCATATTTCGGGAAAGATGCGGATGCACTACATCCGTATCCTCCCAGGTGACAAGGTCACCGTTGAGTTGACGCCCTACGACTTGTCGCGGGCACGGATTGTGTTTAGGGCTAAGTAAGTATCAGGTGACAGATCAAGATTTGCGCAGCAAATTTGCTCTGTTACCTCTAACTGGACCAGGTGCCGGCGTTTGCTCGGGCACCGTCCGAATTGACAGTTTTAGGAGAGTAGCAATGAGAGTTTCGGCTTCGGTCAAGAAAATTTGCCGCAACTGCAAGATCATCCGCCGCAAGGGCGTTGTTCGCGTGATCTGTACCGATCCGCGTCACAAGCAGCGCCAAGGCTGAGCACAGAGTTTTAGAGGACGAACATGGCACGTATCGCTGGCATCAACATTCCGCCGCATCAGCACGCCGAGATTGGCCTGACGGCTATCTTCGGCATTGGCC
Organism: Ramlibacter sp.; assembly: GCA_036675435.1. GTDB lineage: Bacteria > Pseudomonadota > Gammaproteobacteria > Burkholderiales > Burkholderiaceae_C > Ramlibacter. Next base: position 12,364 of record JAKFEZ010000134.1, read on the forward strand.
GCACCCGCGCTCGCAAGATCTGCGAAGCCACGGCTATTCCTTATTCCAAGAAGGTCAAGGACCTGACGGACGGTGACCTGGAAAAGATCCGCGACGCGATCGCCCAGTTCACCATCGAAGGTGACCTGCGCCGCGAAACGACCATGAACATCAAGCGCTTGATGGACATCGGCTGCTACCGCGGCTTCCGTCATCGCCGCGGCCTGCCGATGCGCGGCCAGCGCACGCGCACCAACGCACGCACCCGCAAGGGTCCGCGCAAGGCCGCTCAGGCCCTCAAGAAATAATCGGGAAAGAGATAAGTCATGGCAAAAGCTCCCGCCAATAACGCAGCCCAGCGCGTTCGCAAGAAGGTCCGCAAGAACGTGTCCGACGGCGTCTGCCACGTGCACGCGTCGTTCAACAACACGATCATCACGATCACCGACCGCCAGGGCAATGCCCTGTCGTGGGCGTCTTCGGGCGGCCAGGGTTTCAAGGGCTCGCGCAAGTCGACGCCTTTCGCTGCCCAGGTGGCTTCCGAAGTGGCCGGCCGTGCCGCGATCGAGCAGGGCATCAAGAACCTCGACGTCGAGATCAAGGGCCCCGGCCCTGGCCGTGAGTCGTCGGTGCGTGCGCTGGCCGCGCTCGGCATCCGCATCACATCGATTGCCGACGTGACGCCGGTTCCGCACAACGGCTGCCGTCCGCAAAAGCGCCGCCGGATCTGATTGCGTTTGCGATCAGGCCCCTCGTATTTAGTTTTTTCAACCAAGCCCACCGCCGGCAACTCAAGGGTTTCCGGCTCCCGCGGTGTCACTATGGTGCACGGCCGCGGCAGATGACGTAAAGGAAGCAAAGTGGCACGTTACCTCGGCCCCAAGGCCAAACTCTCCCGCCGCGAAGGCACGGACCTGTTCCTCAAGAGCGCGCGCCGTTCGCTGGCGGACAAGGCCAAGTTCGACTCCAAGCCCGGCCAGCACGGCCGCACTTCCGGCCAGCGCACGTCCGATTTCGGCTTGCAGCTGCGCGAGAAGCAGAAAGTCAAGCGCATGTACGGCATTCTGGAGCGCCAGTTCCGCCGTTACTTCGAGGAAGCCGACCGGCGCAAGGGCAACACCGGCGCCAACCTGCTGTTCATTCTGGAATCCCGCCTGGACAACGTGGTGTACCGCATGGGCTTCGGCTCCACCCGCGCCGAGGCGCGCCAGCTGGTGTCGCACAAGGCGATCACCGTCAACGGCCAGCCGGTCAACATTCCGTCGTACCTGGTCAAGACCGGCGACGTGATCGCGGTGCGCGAAAAGTCCAAGAAGCAGAACCGCATCGTCGAGGCCCTTCAATTGGCCCAGCAAGTCGGCCTGCCGGCCTGGGTGGAAGTGAATGCCGACAAGGCCGAAGGCACCTTCAAGAAGGTGCCCGATCGCGACGAATTTGCCGCCGACGTCAAGGAAGCCCTGATCGTCGAGTTGTATTCGCGTTAACAGACGATAACGTGCCGCCTGACGGCGGCCCGAACTTGTAGATTTTGTCCCCTGCCGCGAGGCATCGCGGTCTGGGTGCTTCACCAGCCTTACCGGTGTAACGAGCCGGGGGTATTGAGAGGAAGTCCTGAATGCAAACCAATCTGCTGAAACCCAAAGCTATCAATGTGGAACAGCTTGGCACCAATCGTGCCAAGGTGACGCTGGAGCCGTTCGAGCGCGGCTATGGCCACACCCTGGGCAACGCCCTGCGCCGTGTACTGCTGTCGTCGATGGTGGGTTACTCGGCAACAGAAGTCACCATTGCCGGTGTACTGCACGAATACTCGTCGATCGATGGCGTCCAGGAAGACGTCGTCAGCATCCTGCTCAACCTCAAGGGCGTGGTGTTCAAGCTGCACAACCGCGATGAAGTCACGCTGAGCCTGCGCAAGGACGGCGAAGGCGTCGTGACGGCGGCCGATATCCAGACGCCGCACGACGTCGAGATCATCAACCCCGACCACGTCATTGCCCATCTGTCGCAAGGCGGCAAGATCGACATGCAGATCAAGGTCGAAAAGGGCCGCGGCTACGTGCCCGGCACGATGCGCCGTTATGCCGATGAGCCGACCAAGTCGATCGGCCGCATCGTTCTGGATGCATCGTTCTCGCCGGTCAAGCGCGTCAGCTACACCGTCGAAAGCGCCCGGGTCGAGCAGCGCACCGACCTGGACAAGCTGGTCGTCGAGATCGAAACCAACGGCGCCATCACCGCCGAGGACGCCGTGCGCGCTTCGGCCAAGATCCTGGTGGAGCAGCTGGCGGTGTTCGCCCAGCTCGAGGGCAGCGAACTCGCCGCCTTCGACGCACCGGTGCAGCGCAGTTCGCAACAGTTCGATCCGATCCTGCTGCGCCCGGTGGACGAGCTCGAACTCACCGTTCGCTCGGCCAACTGCCTGAAGGCCGAGAATATCTACTACATCGGCGACCTGATCCAGCGCACCGAAAACGAGTTGCTCAAGACCCCGAACCTGGGTCGCAAGTCGCTCAACGAAATCAAGGAAGTGCTTGCCTCGCGTGGCCTCACGCTGGGCATGAAGCTCGAGAGCTGGCCTCCGGCCGGCTTGGACAAGCGATAACTAGCGATAGAACGAGGGATAGCAAGGCAGCCCTTCTAGGCGCCTTGTCCCTCAATGGTGAACTTGCGGTACCTGATACGGCCGCGAGATTAATAAAGGAAAGGAAACCACCATGCGTCACGGCCACGGCCTTCGTAAACTCAACCGCACCAGCGAGCATCGGCTCGCGATGCTGCGCAACATGATGAACTCGCTGCTCGAGCACGAGGTCATCAAGACCACGGTCCCCAAGGCCAAGGAATTGCGCCGCGTCGTCGAACCCATGATCACGCTGGCCAAGACCCCGACCGTCGCCAACAAGCGCCTGGCGTTCGACCGCCTGCGCGACCGCGACATCGTGACCAAGCTGTTTGCCGAACTGGGCCCCCGCTACAACGCGCGCCCGGGTGGTTACACGCGCATTCTGAAGATGGGCTTCCGCGTGGGCGACAATGCGCCGATGGCATTGGTCGAGCTGGTGGACCGGCCGGAAATTGCTGCTGAATCAGAAGCCCCTACTGCGGAATAAGCGACCCGAGTCGCAGTACAATACACACATGACGCGCGATGGAGCAGCCTGGTAGCTCGTTGGGCTCATAACCCAAAGGTCGCAAGTTCAAATCTTGCTCGCGCAACCAACATGCTAGCGGTCTCCGCCAGCAGCAAAACGCCCACTCTCGAGTGGGCGTTTTGCTTTGTGGCCAGGCGCCGGCAGATGATGGGAAATCCCGGAGTCCGCATGTGCTGCCCGGCCAGACCGGGACATTTCACCTAGCACGGTGGGGCGTGTTGTCCCATTCATTCGCCGCTCGTTGCTCCTACGATTTCCGGAGCGAAGGAGCCGAAGTGCCGTGAACATCTTCCTCAAAACCCCTACCGAGCGCGTGATTCCTCAGCCTTTGGGCAGCAGCTCGGCCGTGAGCTCGTGGGGCTCGTCTTCGCTCAACGGTGCCATGGCGGTCGATCGGTTCCGCCGCTCCCGCGAACTGAAAGCGCGCCTGCAGCGGGTCGTTCCCGGAGGCGGGCACACCTACGCCAAGGGGGATGACCAGTACCCTGAGCTGGCTCCCGGGCTCATCGCGCGCGGCCGCGGCTGTCATGTGTGGGACGTGGACGGAAACGAGTTCATCGAGTACGGCATGGGCCTGCGCGCTGTCACGCTGGGGCACGCCTACCCGGCGGTCGTCGACGCGGTGGCGGCCTCGCTGCCCCTGGGCACCAACTTCACTCGCCCCTCCGCCATGGAATTGGAATGCGCAGAAACATTCCTCGGCATCATCGAGGGCGCCGAAATGGTGAAGTTCACCAAAGACGGATCGACAGCCAACACGGCCGCCATCAAGCTGGCGCGCAGGTACACCGGTCGCGACCTGATCGCAATGGTCGCCGACCAGCCCTTCGTCTCCTATGACGACTGGTTCATTGCGACCACCACGATGGACGGCGGCATCCCGAAGCCAGCGCTTGGCGAGACTGTGCGTTTCCGCTACAACGACCTGGAGAGTCTGCAAGCGCTGTTCGACGCGAACCCCGGCCGGATCGCGGCGGTCATCATGGAAGCTGCGCGCACGGAGGAGCCGTCGCCGGGGTTTCTGCAGGGGCTGCAGTCGCTCTGTCGCCAGCGCGGCGCCGTCCTGATCTTCGACGAGATGATCACCGGGTTTCGCTGGCACCTGGGCGGCGCGCAGGCTGCCTACGGCGTCGTGCCTGACCTCGCCACGTTCGGCAAGGCGCTGGCCAATGGCTTCGCCCTATCGGCCCTGTGCGGCAAGCGTGACCTGATGCGGCTGGGGAGCCGCCAGCGCGACCAGGACGACGTGTTTCTGCTCTCCACCACCCACGGCGCAGAGACGCCGTCGCTGGCGGCGGGGATCAAGACGATGGAAACTTACCGCGCCCATCCAGTGGTGCCGCACCTGCACCGCCAGGGCGAGCGGCTTGCGGCCGGCATCCGCGCCGCGGCCCGTCGGCACGGCGTCGACCAGCATTTCGAAGTGATAGGGCGCGCCTGCAATCTGCTGTATGGCACGCGGGGGCCGGACCGGCAACCATCGCAGCAGTTCCGGTGCCTGTTCCTGCAGGAGATCATCGCGCGCGGCGTGATTGCGCCATCATTCGTGGTCAGCTACTCGCACAGCGATGCCGACATTGATCAGACCGTCGAGGCGATCGATGGTGCGCTGGGGGTGTATGCGCGTGCGCTGGAGAGTGGAGTCGAGCGTTTCCTGGTGGGGTCGCCTTCGCGGATCCTGTTCACGCGCCGGTGACCTGGCGATCGGAGTCGAGCCGTCGCAGCCAAGCAAGACGCCTCCTCAACAGGAGGCGGGCTTCCGGCACGGTATCCGGGTTTTAGGCCTCATTCCTTGCGACGGCAATAGCCCAACCGGGCTAGCAAAAAGAGATCGCAGTCCCCGCACAGCGCGAGAAATTCTCGACAAAATGTGATTCGTATCGGTAAACGTCTACGGCCATGCTCTCTTTGGCCGCCAGCCAACGGGGATGTCCATGACCGAATCCGCCAACCAGCCCGCCTGCTGCCGCTTCTGCGGTTCGGCCTTGCGCCACACCTTCGCAGACCTGGGCATGTCGCCGCCCTGCGAAAGCTTCCTGCCGGCGGATCACCTGAATCGGATGGAAGCGTTTTATCCCTTGCATGTGTACGTGTGCGAGCGCTGCTTCCTGGTGCAGCTCGAGGAATACATCAGCCCCGAGCACATCTTCACCGAGTACGCCTATTTCTCATCGTATTCGGACAGCTGGCTGGCCCATGCCAAGGCCTATACCGAGATGATGGTTCGACGTTTCCCCCTGGGACGCGAGAGCCTGGCGGTAGAGCTGGCCAGCAACGATGGCTACCTGCTGCAGTACTTCGCGGCCCAGGGTGTGCCGGTGCTGGGCATCGAGCCGGCCGCGAACGTCGCCAGGGAAGCGGCCAGGAAGGGCATTCCCACACGCGTGCGATTCTTCGGCCAGGACCTGGCGCAGGAGATGGTCGGTGAAGGCATCCAAGCCGACCTGATCGTCGCCAACAACGTGCTGGCCCAGGTGCCGGACGTCTGCAGTTTCGTTGCCGGCATGAAGACGCTGCTCAAATCCAGTGGGGTGATCACGCTGGAGTTCCCGCACCTGATGCGCTTGATGGACGGCAATCAGTTCGACACCATCTACCACGAGCACTTCTCGTATTTCTCGTTTCTCACCACCACGAAGATCATGGACAGGTTCGGCCTCGCGGTGTTCGACGTCGAGGAGCTGCCGACCCACGGCGGCTCGTTGCGAGTGTATGTCCGGCATGCGGAAGACACCTCGCAGCCGGTCACGGAGCGCGTGCGCGAACTGGCGCAACGCGAGGAAACGGCCGGCTTCAGCCAACTGGAAACCTACGCCTCGTTCGACGAGAAGGTCAAGGACACCAAGCGCAAGATCCTCGCGTTTCTGATCGAGGCCAAGCGAAGCGGCAAGTCCATCGCCGGGTACGGCGCGCCGGGCAAGGGCAACACCCTGCTCAATTATTGCGGCATCCGCACCGACTTCCTGGACTACACGGTGGACCGCAATCCCTACAAGCACGGCAAGTTTCTCCCGGGCACCCATGTTCCGATCTTTGGTCCGGAGAAAATACGCGAGACGAAGCCGGACTACGTGCTGATCCTGCCCTGGAACCTGAAAAGCGAGATTCGCCAACAGTTGGCCTACATTCGCGACTGGGGCGGGAAGTTCGTGGTGCCGATTCCGGAAGTCGAGATCTTCTGATGCTCTTCACCGAAACGCGCCTGAAAGGAGCCTTCGTCGTAGAGCCCGAAAAACACGAGGATGACCGTGGATTTTTTGCGCGGTCCTGGTGCCACGATGAGTTCGAAGCCCACGGGCTGAACCCCGCCATTGCGCAGTGCAACATCTCCTTCAACCTGCAGAAAGGGACGCTGCGCGGCATGCACTACGCCGCGCCGCCGTTCGAAGAAGCCAAGCTGGTGCGCTGCACCGCCGGCGCCGTGTACGACGTCATCATTGACCTCAGGCGCGACTCGGCCACCTACAAACAGCATGTGGGTGAAGTGCTGAGCGCCCGGAACTACAGGATGATGTATGTTCCCGAAGGCTTCGCGCACGGCTTTCAAACCCTGGAAGACAACACGGAGGTCTACTACCAGATGTCGCAGTTCTATTCGCCCGGGCATGCCCGTGGCGTTCGTTACAACGACGCCGCGTTCGGCATCGAGTGGCCGATCGGCAACCCGGTGATGCTGGACCGCGACCGCACCTATCCTGATTTTGCCGACTGATTTCACCCACTGACCTTGGCCGACCATCCCCTCCCAGGCGCAATGCCGGCGCAGCCCACCGACCTGGCCCAGCTTCGAGCGTCCGTCGAGCCGGCGGCCATCGGCCAGGCGATCCATGCGCTGATCGGCGAGCTCTATCCCATCTGCCGCAGCATTACCGGTGACGGTGTTCGCGAGACGCTGGCGCGGCTGAAGCAGGAGATCCCGCTCGAGCTGCACGAAGTGCCTAGCGGCACCCAGGCTTTCGACTGGACGGTGCCGAGGGAATGGAATATTCGCGATGCCTATGTGAAGAACTCGCGCGGCGAGCGGGTGATCGATTTCCGCCGTCACAACCTGCACGTCGTGAACTACAGCGTACCGGTGAATCGCCGGATGTCGCTGGCCGAGCTGCGTCCGCACCTGCACAGCTTGCCCGAGCAGCCAGACCTGATTCCCTATCGTACTTCGTACTACCAGGAGGCCTGGGGCTTCTGCCTGCCGCACCGGCAGCTGGAGCAGATGCCCGATGAAGAATATGAGGTCTGCATAGACGCCACCCTGCAAGACGGTCACCTGACCTATGGCGAGTGCCTGCTGCAAGGAGCGTCGGACGAGGAAGTGCTGATCTCCTGCCACACCTGTCACCCTTCGTTATGCAACGACAACCTTTCGGGCCTCGCCGTCGCGGCCTATCTGGCCAGGCATTTGGCGAAGGTAGCGCGGCGCTACTCATACCGTTTCTTGTTCATCCCCGGCACGATCGGCGCCATCACCTGGTTGAGCTTGAACGAAGAGCGGGCCCGCGCAATCCGGCACGGCCTGGTTCTCACCTGCATCGGAGACCGCGGCAACTTCACCTACAAGAAGAGTCGCCGCGGCAATGCGGAGATCGACCGCGCCATGGCGCACGTGCTCCAGCACTCGCAACAGGCGTTCAAGACCGTGGACTTCTCGCCCTATGGCTACGACGAGAGGCAGTATTGCTCGCCGGGGTTCAACCTGGCAGTAGGTTGCCTGATGCGCAGCCATCACGGGCAGTTTCCCGAATATCACACCTCGGCCGACAATCTCGACTTTGTCGATCCGGCAGCATTGGCCGACTCATTCACAAAAATCCTCGAGGTTGTGGGTGTGCTCGAATACAACCGCACCTTTCTCAATCTAAATCCCCGGTGCGAGCCGCAGCTGGGCAAGCGGGGCCTCTACAACGGGACGGGAGGCGTCCAAATCAAGCAGCTTGAAATGGCCATGCTGTGGGTCCTCAATCTGTCGGATGGAGGCTCCAGCCTGCTCGATATTGCCGAGCGCTCCGGCATGGCATTCGATCTGATCGAGAAGGCGGCGGACAGGTTGCTGCGCCATCGCTTGCTGGCCCCGGTGCAGGACGTCGAATCAAAGGCCGCGAAACCCACATGAACAGCTTGCACAATCAGATTGCCGTGGTCACCGGCGCCAGTAGCGGCATTGGCAAGGCGATCGCCCTGGCGCTCGCCGACCATGGCGCGAGCCTCTGCCTGGTGGGGCGAAAGAGGGAGAGCCTGGAACGGGTGGCCGACGCCGCCCAGGGCGAAGGAAAGACCCACCGCTGCTATCAGGCCGACCTCGCGGTCGATCACGAGGTCGAGGAGTTGATCGCACGAATCCAGCGGGATACCCCATCGGTCGATATTCTTGTTCATAGCGCCGGCGTCATCTGGCTGGGTTCGGTAGAGGCGGCCACCGCAGAACAGCTGGACGGCCACTACAAGATCAACCTGCGCGCGCCCTACGTGCTGACCCAGGGGTTCCTGCCGGCGCTTAAATCAGGGCAAGGGCAAGTCCTGTTCGTCAACTCGAGTGCGGGCCTCACGGCCAAGGCCGATGCTGGCCAGTACGCGGCCAGCAAGCACGCGTTGAAGGCCGTCGCAGACAATCTGAGGGAAGAAGTCAATCCGGCCGGGGTGCGGGTTGTCAGTTTGTTTCTGGGCCGCACGGCGAGCCCCATGCAGGCAGCGATCCACGCGGCGGAAGGCAAGCCCTACCAGCCGCAGGCGCTGATGCAGCCGGAGGATATCGCCGCCGTCGCCCTGCAGGCCCTGACTTTGCCGCGCAGCATCGAGGTCACCGACATCAGCATGCGCCCGATGCTGATTCCCTCCTGAGAACCCCGAATCGGCGCTGCCGCCCTCAGGTGGCGGGCCTGCCGGGCCCACGCCAATGCGCTGTCCTCGCTCCGGCAGCGCCTTTCGCGGGGCTTTCCACCGGGGGCTGCGCCACAGGCGCCACCGGAGCACGATCGAGCTCCAACGGCGGAGTGAAGGCCTCGGTGCAGGCCAATTCTCCGAGCACCCGCAGGCGAATCGTGGCCATCGGACTGTCCGGGAACTTGCGAGCGAAGAAGGCGCCGGATCCTCTGAGCTGCTCCAGATGTGCCTCATGAAATTCGCCTGGGTGAGCCTCGTCGTACACCTGGATGAAATGGTTCATGGGCCCCTTGCGCGGCGCGAGGCGCATCAACAGCGTGGGAATCAGGAACTCCTCGGAAATCCGCAAGCCGCTGAAGTAGTCGTGCACCGCGGGATCGGAAAAGCCCTCCGCCATTCCGGCGATGACGTGCCGGCGCGCGCCGAACCACGCCGAGCCACAGTAGGGGTGGAACGACTCGTCAAAAATATGCCGACCAATTCGGGGATTGCCCAGTGCCTTCATGGTTGCAAGCGCAAGCCACCCGACAGGACCTTTGCCGCCGCCGCTGCGCAGCCAGATGCCGGCTTCGTCGCGCCTGCCTGACGAGGCGCCGAAATACGCCAGCGAGAGGCGCCTCACGATCCGATGCCGCAACGACCTTTGCGGCGTGAATGCCCGATACCCGACCGACATCAGGGCATCACGGTCGCGCAGCAGGTCGACGCAATCGAAATGGGCTTCGGCGCTGCCCGACACATGCGCTTCGAACTGCGAAAGAGGCTTGATGGGAAGGCACGTCGGGCTGAGCAGCTGCAGATAGTCGAAGTCGAGAGCCTCCATCGCGTACTGCAGCGAATGAAATATTCCTTCGACAAACCCGAACACGGCCCAGCCTGTGCGCTTGGGATTGGGTACCCAGCGCACGTTGGGCGCTGTCAGGTGAAACTCCGGCGTCTGCGTAAAGTCATGATGCACCAGCACAACGTGCGGTGCCAGGGCATAAGCCAGTTGATCGATGGTCGCCGGCTTGCTGACAGCCGACATCACGAGAAAGACGATCTTCGGTTTCTTCATGGCGTACGGGTCAATATCGCCAGAAGAGCCGATCGTCGACCTGCCCCGACAGGCTGAGGTACTTGATCTGCTTCAGGCGCGTGAACGGCCGTGCGTTGAAAACGGCCGAGTCGACTGCGATGCGCTTCAACACGTCGTGGATCTGCCGGGCTCCCTTGCGGGCATCCCAGGCACAGCGGAACGCCGGGAGCCGCTCGTGGATCTTGGCGAAGCTCACCCGGTAACTGCGGTTGTCACCGCCGGCTGGGCCGAACAGCAGCTCGCAGCCGGGATAGGTTTGCGCAACGATCTGAGCGATCTCGCGCACCTGGTAGTTGTCGGCGTCATGGCCGACGTTGAAGACCTCGCCGTGCACAGCGTCGAGCGGCGCGTCGAGCACACAGGCAATGGCCTCGCAGATGTCCAGCACATGCACCAGCGGCCGCCAGGGCGTGCCATCGCTGGTCATCACGATCTGGCCAGCCGTGGCGGCGATGCCGCAAAGATTGTTCAATACGATGTCAAAGCGCATCCGTGGAGACGCACCGTAAGCCGTCGCATTGCGCAGGAACGTTGGCGAGAAGCCCGGCGAAGCCATGGCCCCCACGTCGCGTTCCACCATCGTCTTGCATTTCGCATAGGCAGTCTGCGGGTTGGTGGCGGAGCGCTCGTTCATCGGCTCTGCGCCATCGGCGACGCCGTACACACTACACGACGAGGTATAGACGAAGCGCTTCACGCCGGCATCCCGCGCCAGCTCGGCGAGCCGAACCGAAGCCTGGTGATTGATCTGAAAGGTCAGCTCGGGGTTGTTCTCGCCCAGCGGATCGTTGGACAGCTCGGCCATGTGGACGACCGCGTCGACGCCTTCCAGGTCGGCCCGCTCGACCTCGCGGATGTCGCGATTGATCGTCCTCGGGAAGCCCGGAACCAACCCGCGATCGCTGAAGAGCCAGCCATCGCGGTAGTACCCCGTGTCGAGCCCGACGATGTCGTGGCCGCGTGCCTGAAGCCTGGGCGCGAGAAGGCAACCGATGTAGCCCTCGACGCCAGTGACGAGCAGTTTCATTGGTTGCCTCCTTGCGCAACGTGCAACGAGCCGCGCAGAACCTGCTCGACCCTTTGATTTCCAACTTGGATCGTAGCGCTGCAACTGCCCGTCATGGGGCCCTTTGGACCGCCGAGTGAAGAATTTCCAACTCGACAGCGCCTTGGCGCACGAGCAGCGGCTGGAGCCGGTGTCGAAAACCGGTCAGCCAACTCTGGTCCCCAGCATCAGCTTGCGGCAATAGAACGCCTCGGCATATTTGTCGGGGGCGGCGCACTCCACACCGCGCAAGCGCAAGATCGCCTGAAAAGTATCTTGCGTCATCCACGCCTTATTGCTTTCGGTCTGGAACACGTCACAGATGTATTCGACCTTGCGGGCACAGGTGTTCTGATCCAGAGGCACGAACAAGTTCGGCGTGCCCAGGTCGCCGTCGTACTTCGGAATCTCGTACTCCAGGATCAGGTGCCGGCGCCAGGTGTTCCAGGTCAGGTCGCTGATGGTGCGATGGTCCTGGTGCCTGTCGTGGCGGCAGTGGGTGAAGATCAGGTCGGGGTTGCCTTCCTTCTTGAGCTCCTCGAAGAATTCCTTGATGCTCGCGCCTTCATACGGAAAGAAGCCGTCCCGGAATTTCTTCACAATGACCTTGTGCCCGGCGGCCCGTTGCAGAAACCGGCCCGCGCTGCTGCGGGCTTCCCGCTCACGCTCTTCGGAAGCGCTGAACACCACCCAGGTCACCTGCACATTCGGCTGCTCGGCAAGCAACTGCAAGATGGTGCCGCCGCAACCGATTTCGATATCGTCGCTGTGCGCCCCCAGGCACAACAAGCTGAGGGGAGCAGACGCGCTCCGGGGCAGGTTCAGCGTCAGCATGACACGCTGTGCACGGCCGCCCGGCGGCTAGCTCTTGTCATTGGTCTTCCACACCTCCCAGGGGGCGGCGCCTCGGGAGTACAGGCTTTCCAGCTGCTGACGGTCCTTGAAAGTATCCATGCTGGCCCAGAATCCGTCGTAGGGGTAGCCTATCAGCTGCTGTTCTCGCAGCAGCCGGTGGAAGGGCTCCTCCACCAGCTCTTCCTTGTCCCGCATGTACTCGAATATCTCCTTCCTGAAGATGAAGTAGCCGCCGTTGACGCGAACATCGCCGTTGTCGATGGGATGGATATCACCGACCAGGTTGCTGCCGGGTTGAAGCGAAACGACGTGATAGCTCAGGTTGGGCCGCACGCACATGAAGCTGGCCACCTTGCCCTGCTCGCGAAAATGAGCGAGCTGCTCGGGCAAGGGCAGGTCGGTGAGGCCGTCGCTGTAGTTGGCGAGGAATACCTCTTCCCCTTGGAGATGGCTTTGCACCGCTTTCAGCCTTTGCCCGATGTTCGAGTGAACCCCGGTGGAAACGAAAGTGATGCGCCAGTCGTCGATGTCACTGCCGAGCAGCTGCAGGTTTTTGCCGCCACTCGACAGAACGAAATCATTGGAGACGCATTCGTTGTAGTCGAGAAAATATTTCTTGATGGCGTCTGCCCGGTGCCCCAGGCACAGGATGAAGTCCTTGTGCCCGAAGTGAGCGTAGTACTTCATGACGTGCCACAGCAAGGGTCGATAGCCAATGTGCACCATCGGCTTGGGCAGGTTGTCGGCATCGCGGATTCGAAGCCCCAGTCCGCCGCAGAACAGCACGACTTTCATGATCCGTCACGCCCTGGTTGAGCTGCCAGAGGCTCGAGAACCGAAGAAACAGGTGACCCGCAAAAGAGCTTCATACACCAAAATGTGCCTCCCACGCATCGCTGGAACCCAGGAGTTGTATCCTGCTTGTGCCAGTGTAAGTGTCCTGAATCCCGCTGTGGGGTGACCTCGACGATTGCGCGGCGCTGTCTTACAAGATCTCGTGCACCAGTGCGCTGGCGGCCCTTCAACTCGCTGCCGGAAATTCCTCGGTGTCGACCTCGCCCGCCGACTGCGCGCTATAGCGCAAGCCGCTGACGGTCTGCTGATTGATCAGCGCCTCGACTTTGGCGGCCAAGGCGGGTTGCAGCTCTACCTTGGTAGCCGCCAGGTCTTCCCGCAGGTGATCGACGTTGGTCGTGCCAGGAAGGGGGATGATGTGCGCAGCCTTGTGCAGCAACCAGGCGAGCGCCAGCTGTGCCGGCGTGCAGCCGGCTTCCTGGGCCAGGGCCTTGTACGCCGGCAACAGCATCCGATTTCGCGCGTGGTGCTCGGGCGAGAAGCGCGGCATCGAGCGGCGAATATCCTTGGCATCCAGCAGCGACACATCGGGCACGGCATCGCAGAGAAACCCGCGCGCCAGCGGACTGAAGGCGACGAAAGCCGCGCCCAATTCCTGGCAGGCCTGCAGCACGGCAATCTCCGGATTGCGGGTCCACAGCGAGTACTCGGTCTGCACTGCGCTGATCGGGTGCACCGCATGCGCCCGGCGCAAGGTGGCGGCAGACACCTCCGACAGGCCGATGCTGCGGACCTTGCCGGCACGCACCAGATCGCTGATCGCGCCCACACTGTCCTCGATGGGTATCTTCTTGTCCCAGCGGTGCAGGTAGTACAGGTCGATGACGTCCGTCTGCAGCCGGGTCAGGCTGTCCTCGCAGTTCTTTCGAATCGCCTGCGGCCGTCCATCGATGACGCGCTTCACACCGTCGTCGAACTGCACCCCGGCCATCCCGCCCTTGCTGGCCAGCGTCACCCTGCTTCGATGCGGCTTGAGCACGCGGCCGACCAGCGTTTCGTTGGCGCCGAAACCGTACAAGGCCGCGGTGTCGAACAGGGTCACTCCTGCGTCGAGCGCCGAGAGCAGGACCCGCTCGCCCTGCTGTGCGGAAGGTGGCACGCCGTAGGCATGGCTCAGGTTCATGCAGCCCAGGCCGATCGCCGGAGCCTCGAAGGGGCCGAGCCTGCGCGTCGTCATGGCTCAGCCCACCGCCGGGCCGCTCCCAAGGTGGGCTGGGCCCCCTCGGGGGCAGCGAACGAAGTGAGCGTGGGGGCGAACATCAGTCCGGCGCGGCGCTAACGGGCAGCGTGAAATAGACGGTGGTACCGGCGTCCGGCGAGGACGTCACCCAGATCCGCCCGCCCATCCGGCCGATGATGCGGCCGACCACGATCAGGCCGACGCCCGAGCCTGGGGCGTCGGTGCCCTGATGCAGCCGCTGCGGCTTGCGAAACAGCTGGTCGGCATAGGCCATGTCGAAGCCGATGCCGTTGTCCCGCACGAAGAAAACCGATTCGCCCGATGCGTCTTGCTGGCTTCCCAGCTCCACCCTCGCGTCCGCGCGCGACGCGGTGAACCTGCGCGCATTCGCCAGCAATTGGCGAAATGCAATGCGCGCCAGGTTGCGGTCGGCCCAAACCCAGAGCGCAGCGGGCACCGACAGGGTGATCGGCGGATGCAACGGCGCCGCGCCGTGCTCGGCCATCAGCTCGCGGGCCAGGGCGCCGAGGTCGACCGCCTCGCAGCTCAGCTCGGCGCGCGACACGCCCTCCAGCAGCAGCAGGTTCTCGATCAGCCGCTCGGCCACTCCCGCGTTGGCTCGTATGCGCGAGAGGTAGTGCAGGGCTTTGCCGTCGGCGGTGGCGCCGAGTTCCTGCCCCAGCAGCTGGCTGAAGGAACTCATGGCGGTCAGCGGCGCGCGCAGGTCGTGCGACAGCGAGTGCACCAGAGTCTCCAGCTCCTGGTGCGAGTCGCGCAGGGCGGCCTCGCCGGCCTGCACCTCCTTCATGGCGCCCGCCAGCGCTTCCAGCTGCAGCTGCGCCTGTCGCGTCGCCTCCCATTTGGCGGTGAGCGTGCGCGCCAGCTGGCCGACCTCGATCACGTCGAACGGCTTCTTGAGCACCAGCAAGCGATCACGCACGTCCAGCCGGTTCATCACCTGTTCCCAGGGATGATCGGAGTAGGCCGTGCAAATGACGACTTGAATCCGGGGATCGACGCGCCAGAGTTGCTCGATGGTTTCCACGCCGTCCCAGCCCGGTTCCATCCGCATGTCGACGAAAGCCAGCGCATAAGGCCGGCCTGCTTGCAGCGCGGCTTGCGCCATGGCCACGCCTGCCTGACCATCAGGGGCCGAATCGAGTTCGAAGGGATGTGCGGCGAACTGCACGGCTTGGCCGAACAGCTCCGCCTCTAAGGCATGCAGGCCTTCGTCTGTGCAAGGCGGCGCCAGGATCTTGCGGAAATCCTCGTGAATGGATGGCGTATCGTCGATGAGCAGGACACGCCGGTTCGCGCCCGTGGTCATGGCGCGGACTCCACCGGGTCGAGCGGCAGCTCCAGCGTGAAGGTCGCCCCGCTCCCGGGCCCGTCGCTGCTCACCGTCAGGGCGCCGCCCATTTCGGCCGCGGCCTGCGCGCAGCTGTGCAGGCCGAAACCGTGACCGTGCTTGCGAGTGGTGAACCCGTGCGCGAAGATGCGCGTGAGGTTGGCGCGCGGGATGCCTTCGCCTTCATCCCTGACCACCATCCGCAGCCGGTTGGCTCCGGCGGGTTGCACCCGCACCGTGACCCGGCGCTCCGCGGGTGGGGTGTCATGCAGCGCATCGCGCGCATTGCCGATCAGGTTCACCAGAATCTGCAGCACCCTGGAGCGATCGAGGCGGGCGGGAGGCACCGGCTCGTATTGGGTGACCACGGCAACGCCGTGGCGCTCCAGCGACTGGGCGTTCATTCGAAGTGCGTCCTTCATCAGCTCGGCCGCCTGCACCGCGGCGATGTAGCCGCCGCGCCGCGCATACGCCTGCTGCGTGACCACCACCTCCCTGATGTGATCGATGCTCCGCGTCAGGTGCTCCAGTTCCTCCTGCATGGCGTGCTGCTCCTGCAACAGTGCCTGGGCGATGCCCGCCAGGTAGCCCGGCAGCAGCCGGCCTTTCTCGTCGCTCGAGAGGAATTGGCCGAGGTCGCCGGCATGCTCACTCATCATCTGCAACGCGCGATGCAGCCCCTGGGCCCGCGACGCACGCAGGTTGGCGCGCAGCAGGCCAGCCGACACGGTGACACTGTTGAGGATGTTGCCGACGTTGTGCAGCACATTGGTGGCGACTTCGGCCATGCCGGCGTGGCGTGATGCCTCGACCAGCTGCTTGTGGGTGGCATCGAGCTGCGCCTGGGCCAGCTTGCGCTCGGTCACATCGGTCACGATGCCGGTGTTCCAGATGAGCGTGCCTTGCGCGTCGCGCACCTGAAAGCCTCGCACACGCACCCAGCGCCGCTCGCCGTCCGGCCGCACGATGCGGTATTCCAGGTCGAGGCTGGGCGAGTCGGCCGTGAGTCCTGCGAACGTGCGCGCTACGTGCTCCCGGTCTTCCGGCACGATGAAATCCACCCAACGCAATGGCTGGCCGTACAGGGAAGGGACAGGGCGCCCCCAGATCTTCTCGAAGGCGGGGCTCACGTAACGCAGCTCCCGCATGTCGGGCGACCGGATCCAGAACACGTCGGTGATGTTGTCGGCGAGCACGCGGAACCGGGCGGCGCTTTCCTGCATCGCATGTTCAGCCAGCTTGCGCCCCGTGACATCGCGGATGAGGAGCAGAACCTGTTCTTCGGGCATCGCCACCAGCCGGAACTCATGATGCACCTGCCTCTCGACGAGCGTCGTGCTGTGATCGACTGCCACCGGCGGCTGCCTTGGCCGCACGCGCCGCAGTGCCTCCAGCAGTGTCGGGGCCGCCTCCTTCAGCCAGGTCTCCTGAAGGGGCCGGCCCACCGGATTGCATCCGTCCGCGGCTTGCGCGGTCGCCGCTGGGTTGGCAGCGACAACGACGCCTTCACGATCGAGCAGCAGGGCCGCATCCGGCAGGCCATCGAATACGGCAGCCGTGCCACCGGCCAGGTTGTACATAGGTTCGGGCAGAAGGTCGTTCTTTATGGCGATGGATGAGCGGGCATCGTTGCCGCGCCATCTTACTCGGGCGCGAGGCGCCGGCACCGCATGATGAAAAGCCGGGCGCGGGTTTCTCCCTAAGTTGTCAGAGCGCGTTCAGTTCCGTGAAAGGTCCCGTTGGTTTGGCGCAAGAACATGTTGGTTTGGCGTCAGAGCAGGGTCAGAGGCATCCCCAAGAATCCGCCTCCATGTGCCCGGACCGGGCACGTCAACCCTCTGGAGACAATTCATGGCAACAGCAGCAGCGGCACCCCGGCCGATGACCGCCGAAGAGAAGAAAGTGATCTTCGCTTCGTCGCTCGGCACCGTATTCGAGTGGTACGACTTTTACTTGTATGGCTCGCTCGCAGCCATCATCGCGAAGCAGTTTTTCTCGGGCCTCGATGCGGGCTCGGCTTTCATCTTCGCGCTGCTGGCGTTTGCCGCCGGTTTCATCGTTCGGCCCTTCGGCGCGATCTTCTTCGGCCGGCTGGGCGACATGATCGGGCGCAAGTACACCTTCCTGGTCACCATCCTGATCATGGGCCTGTCCACCTTCATCGTGGGCATCCTGCCGACCTATGCCAGCATCGGCGTGGCCGCGCCGGTGATCCTGATCGCGCTGCGCCTGCTGCAGGGTCTGGCGCTCGGCGGTGAATACGGCGGCGCCGCCACCTACGTGGCCGAGCACTCGCCGCACGGCAAGCGCGGCGCCTACACGGCCTGGATCCAGACCACCGCGACGATGGGCCTGTTCCTGTCGCTGCTGGTCATCCTGGGCACCCGCACCTTGATGGGTGAAGCCGCCTTCGCCGAATGGGGCTGGCGCATTCCCTTCCTGCTCTCGATCTTCCTGCTGGCCATTTCGGTCTGGATCCGGCTGTCGATGAACGAGTCGCCCGCGTTCCAGAAGATGAAGGCCGAAGGCCGCACCTCCAAGGCGCCGCTGACCGAATCGTTCGGCCAGTGGAAGAACCTGAAGATCGTGATCCTGGCGCTGGTCGGCCTCACCGCCGGCCAGGCCGTGGTCTGGTACTCGGGCCAGTTCTATGCCCTGTTCTTCATGACGCAGGCTCTGAAGGTCGACATCACCACGGCCAACCTGATGGTGGCCGCGTCGCTTCTGATCGGCACGCCGTTCTTCATCGTGTTCGGCGCGCTGTCCGACCGGATCGGCCGCAAGCCCATCATCATGGCCGGCTGCCTGCTGGCCGCCATCACTTACTTCCCGGTGTTCGGCGCGCTCACCAAAGCCGCCAACCCAGACCTGGCGGCCGCCCAGGCCAAGAACCAGGTGATCGTCACGGCCGACCCCGCCGAGTGCTCGTTCCAGTTCAACCCGACGGGCACGGTGAAGTTCACCAGCTCGTGCGACATCGCCAAGCAGGTGCTGGCCGGCGCTTCGGTGAGCTACGACAACGCGCCAGCCGCGGCCGGCACGCCCGCCAGCATCAAGATCGGCGAGACGGTGATTCCGGGCTACAGCTCCAAGGGCCTCACGGCCGAAGAGGCCAAGAAGAAGGATGGCGAATTCAAGAAGGCCGTGGCCGAGACGCTGAAAGCGGCCGGCTACCCGACCAAGGCCGACCCGGCCAAGATGAACAAGTTCATGGTCATCCTGATCCTGACCTACCTGGTCATCCTGGTCACCATGGTGTACGGCCCGATCGCGGCGATGCTGGTGGAGATGTTCCCGACCCGCATCCGCTACACCTCGATGAGCCTGCCGTATCACATCGGCAACGGCTGGTTCGGCGGCCTGCTGCCGACCACCGCCTTCGCCATCGTGGCGCAGACCGGCAACATGTACAACGGTCTGTGGTACCCGATCATCATCGCCGCCATGACCTTCGTCATCGGCACGCTGTTCATCAAGGAAACCAAGGACGTGGACATCTACGCCAAGGACTGATTGACGCCTACCCCGAAGCGGCCTTTGGCCGCTTCGCCCTCAAGGGGGCGCCACCAGCGGCCCGGCAAAGCCGGTGCCGCGGTGGCCCTCGAAGGAGTTTTTGTATGTGGAAAATTGGTGTAGGTTTTGCGATATTCGCCGCGGTGGCGCTGTTCATCATCGCCAAGGGTGGGGACAGCATCGACATGAGCGGTGAGAAGCACGGGGCCGATGCGGTGCATGTGCCGGTGCAGCCTGCGGCAAAGTAGCCTGCCTGCGGGCTTCGAGCCCCGGAGTAGTTCAAAAGCATGGGTCGACCGATCGACAGTGGAAAACCACATGACAGGTCCTGACTCTGGCTCATCCCTAGAATGTTCGGCCCACTCATGGAAAGACCGGCCGTATGACCCAGGGAACGATCCGCATCCGCGGCGCCAGGCAACACAATCTCAAGAATCTCGATCTCGACCTGCGCACCGGTGAGCTGACCGTGGTCACGGGGCCGAGCGGCTCGGGCAAGTCCAGCCTGGTGTTCGACACCCTGTACGCGGAAGGGCAGCGCCGCTACGTCGAAACGTTCTCGGCCTACGCTCGCCAGTTCCTGGACCGCATGGACAAGCCGGCGGTGGACCGCGTGGAGGGCGTGCCGCCCGCCATCGCCATCGACCAGACCAACCCGGTGCGCTCGTCGCGTTCCACGGTCGGCACGATGACCGAGCTGAATGACCACCTGAAGTTGTTGTTCGCACGGGCGGGCCAGCTGTTCGACCGCAAGTCGGGCCTGATGGTGCGCCACGACACACCCGAGACGATTTACGCGGATTTGATGGCCCGCACGGCTTCGGGCGATCCACGTCTGGTGATCACCTTCCCGGTGGAATTGCCGGGCGGCACCACGGCCGAAGAACTGGCCCAGTGGCTCGCCGCCAGCGGCTTCACCCGCGTGCACGCCGAGCGCGAGGTGGCTACTCCCACGGGCCCGCGCAAGCTGCTCGACGTGGTGGCCGATCGTTTCCGCCTCCACGCCACCGAAAAAGCGCGCGCGGTCGAAGCCATCGAAGTGGCCCTGAAGCGCGGCGCCGGCAGGATGTCGGTCTACGCGCAGCAAGAAAATCAATTGGGGTCAGATTCCAATTTCGACTGCTGGAGGTTCTCCACCGGGCTGCATTGCCCGGAAAGCGACCTGCGCTACGCCGACCCCATCCCGTCGATGTTTTCCTTCAATTCGGCCGTCGGGGCCTGCGAGACCTGTCGCGGCTTCGGGCGGGTGATCGGCGTGGACTACGGCCTGGTGATTCCCAACGACAAGCTCACGCTGCGCGCCGGCGCGATCAAGACCATCCAGACGCCGGCCTGGTCCGAGGCCCAGGACGATCTGATGCGCCATGCCGAGGCCGCCGGCATCCCGCGCGACACGCCCTGGTACAAGCTGACGCCCGAGCAGCAGGGCTGGGTGGTCAACGGCACGGCGGGCTACAAGGATGGCAACTGGAACAAGCAGTGGTACGGCATCAAGCGCTTCTTCGAGTACCTGGAGAGCAAGGCCTACAAGATGCACATCCGGGTGCTGCTGTCCAAGTACCGCAGCTACACGCCCTGCCATGCCTGCGGCGGCGCGCGGCTGAAGATCGACAGCCTGCTCTGGCGCCTTGGTAGCAAGGAGGATGCGGATGCGGTGATGCCGCCCGGCAAGCGCTTCATGCCGGCCGGCGTGAGCTGGACGCGCGATCAGCTGGAAGCGATGCCGGGGCTGTGCCTGCACGATCTGATGCTGATGCCGATCGATCGGCTGCGGCGGTTTTTCGATCGCATCTCTCCTGGATCTTCTCCCTCCCCTTCCGGGGGAGAGCAGGCGGACCCCCTCCCTAACCCTCCCCCAGAAGGGGAGGGGACAAGACAAGGCGAGGCTCAGGCGCTCAAGCTTCTCTACGAAGAAATCACCACCCGCCTCAAATACCTGGTCGACGTCGGCATCGGCTATCTCACGCTCGATCGGCAGAGCCGCACCCTGTCGGGCGGCGAGGTGCAGCGGATCAATCTCACCACTGCGCTCGGCACGTCGCTGGTCAACACGCTGTTCGTGCTGGACGAGCCCAGCATCGGGCTGCATCCGCGCGACATGAACCGCATCACCGAGGCGATGAAGCGGCTGCGCGACGCCGGCAATACGCTGGTCGTGGTGGAGCACGACCCGGCCGTGATGCTGGCGGCCGACCGCATCATCGACATGGGACCGGGGCCGGGCGAGCGCGGCGGCGAGATCGTCTTCGACGGCAGCACCCAGGACTTGCGCAACGCCGATACCTTGACCGGCGCCTACCTGGGCGCGCGCAAGCACGTGGGCATGGGCTTCAAGCGCGCCGTGACCGACGCCACGCCGCGCCTCATTCTCGAAGGCGCCCGTGAGCACAACCTGAAGAACCTGGCGGTCGAGTTCCCGCTCCAGCGCCTGGTCTGCGTGACGGGCGTTTCCGGCTCCGGCAAGTCCAGCCTGATCCAGGACGTGCTGGCGCCGGCCCTGATCCGCCATTTCGGCAAGGCCACCGAAACCCCCGGACTTCATGACCGGCTGCTGGGCGCCGATCACCTGAGCGACGTGGTCTTCGTCGACCAGTCCCCGATCGGCAAGACCGCCCGATCCAACCCCGTCAGCTACGTCGGCGCCTGGGATGCCGTCCGAGAAATCTTCGCCACCTGCGCCGTGGCGCGGCAGCGCGGCTACACCGCCAGCAAGTTCAGCTTCAACTCCGGCGATGGCCGCTGCCCCACCTGCGGCGGTTCCGGCTTCGAGCACGTGGAAATGCAGTTCCTCTCGGACGTGTACCTGCGCTGCCCGGACTGCGACGGCAAGCGTTACCGGCCGGAAATCCTCGAAGTGCGCGTGGATCGACAGGCCGCGGGCGCGCCCGGCCCGCGGTCGCTCAACGTGGCTGACGTGTTGGATCTGACTGTGAGCGAAGCGGCCGCGCTGTTCGCCAACGACCGCGACGTCATTCGCGCGCTGCAGCCGATCGTCGACGTCGGGCTGGAGTACGTGAAGCTGGGCCAGCCGGTGCCGACCCTGTCCGGCGGCGAATCGCAGCGCCTCAAGCTGGCGGGCTTCCTGGCGCAGGCGGCAAAGAACGCCACATCCAGCCGGCAGGCCACGGCCACCCGCGGCGTGCTGTTCCTGTTCGACGAGCCGACTACCGGCCTGCACTTCGACGACATCGCCAAGCTCATGCGGGCGCTGCGCAAACTGCTGGAAGGCGGCAGCTCGATCGTCGTCATCGAGCACAACCTCGACGTGATCCGCGCGGCGGACTGGCTGATCGACCTGGGACCCGAGGGCGGCGACGCCGGGGGCCTGCTGGTGGCCGAAGGCACGCCCGAAGAAGTGAAGCTGCATCCGAGCTCGCACACGGCGAAGGCCCTGCGGGAGTACGACAGCACGCTGGGCGTAGGTTCTTACGTATCTGACTCCCTCCCCCTTTGGGGGAGGGCGGGGGTGGGGGCATCCGGCGCGAAGAGCCCCCATCCCAACCTTCCCCCAAAGGGGGAAGGAGCAAATCCAGGATCGAGCGCCGGACCCAAAGCCATCCAGATCATCAACGCCCGTGAGCACAACCTCAAGTCGCTCTCGGTTGACATTCCGCACAACAAGTTCAGCGTGGTGACCGGCGTCTCCGGTTCGGGCAAGTCCACGCTGGCGTTCGACATCCTGTTCAACGAGGGCCAACGGCGCTACCTGGAATCGCTCAACGCCTATGCTCGCAGCATCGTCCAGCCGGCCGGCCGCCCCGAGGTGGACGCGGTTTATGGCATTCCGCCGACGGTGGCGATCGAGCAGCGGTTGTCGCGCGGCGGGCGCAAGTCGACGGTGGGCACGACCACCGAGGTCTGGCACTTCCTGCGCCTGCTGTACGTCAAGCTCGGCATCCAGCACTGCGTCAACGAAGGCGCCGAGGTCCGGCCCCAGACGCCCGACAGCATCGCCGCGCAGCTGATGAAGCGGTACAAGGGCCGGCACATCGGTCTGCTGGCGCCGCTGGTGATCAACCGCAAAGGTGTCTACACCGAGCTGGCCGACTGGGCGCGCCCGCGTGGCTACAGCCATCTGCGGGTGGACGGCAACTTCCTGCCCACCACCGGCTTCCCCCGCATCGACCGCTTCAAGGAACACACCATCGAACTGCCGGTGTGCGACCTCGATGTGACGGTGGCCAACGAAGGCCTGCTGCGCGAAAAACTTGCCGAGGCCCTGGAACATGGCAAGGGCGTGCTGCACGTGCTGGCGCCGCTGGACGGGTTGCGGGGCGCCATGCTGGCGGGCCTGGGCGTTCACCACCATATCGGGAAGATCGAGGTGTTCTCGACCCGGCGCGCCTGCCCCGTCTGCAGCACCAGCTATCCCGAGCTCGACCCGCGGCTGTTCTCGTACAACAGCAAACACGGCTGGTGCCCCGACTGCGTGGGCACCGGCGTCAAGCTCACGCGCGAGCAGCGCAAGGCCTACGACGACACGATCCGCGACGAGGACAACAAGGGCCGCGAGCAGACTTTCGGCGAACCGGAGGTGGAGGACGTGGCCGACGAAGCCTGCCCGTCCTGCCACGGCAGCCGGCTGAACCTGCAGGCGCGCAACGTGAAGTTCGACCAGACCGGCATTGCCGAGATTGCGGCGCGGTCGGTGGTCGACGTGCGCCGCTGGATCGAAAGTCTGCAGGTCAAGGGCGTGCTCAGCGCGCGCGAGGAAGGCATTTCGCGCGACCTGATCCCGGAGATCAGGAGCCGCCTGGAATTCCTGGAAGAGGTGGGCCTGGGTTACCTGACGCTGGACCGCGGCGCGCCGACGCTTTCCGGCGGCGAGGCGCAGCGCATCCGCCTCGCGGCGCAGCTCGGCTCCAACCTGCAGGGCGTGTGCTATGTGCTCGATGAGCCCACCATCGGCCTGCATGCGCGCGACAACCAGATCCTGCTGAACGCGCTGCACAAGCTGGGCGACAAAGGCAATACGCTGGTGGTGGTCGAGCACGACGAAGACACCATCCGCCGCGCCGACCACATCATCGACATCGGGCCAAGCGCCGGCAAGCGCGGCGGCCGCGTGGTCGCCCAGGGCTCGGCCGCGGACATTTCGGCGGTGGAGGAGTCGGTGACGGGGCGCTACCTGCTGCACGCGATGAAGCATCCGGTGAAGGCGCGGCGGGAAGTCTTGCCGGGGCGTGGCGAAGCGCCCCCACCCCAACCCTCCCCCAAAGGGGGAGCGGGTTTGCGGAAGTTGCTCCCTCCCCTTCCGGGGGGGGGCGGGGGTGGGGGCACCGAGCCCCAATCCCTCCACCTGCGCGGCGCCAACCTGCACAACCTGCAGAACATAGACATCGACGTCCCGCTGCGCCGGCTGGTCGCCGTCACCGGCGTTTCCGGCTCGGGCAAGTCCACCCTGGCGCGCGACGTCCTGCTGCACAACGTGCAGGCCGCCGTGCAGCAGCGCTACACCAAGGCCGGCCGCGACGCGGACGACAAGGGCCGGCATCCGGTGTGGGTGGGTTGCAAGGGGCTGGACGGCTACCAGGGCATCGACCGGGTGCTGGAAGTCGACCAGACGCCGATCGGCAAGACGCCGCGCTCCTGCCCGGCGACCTACATCGGCTTCTGGGACACGGTCCGCAAACTCTTCGCCGACACGCTGGAGGCCCGGGCCCGCGGTTATGGGCCGGGCCGCTTCTCATTCAACACCGGCGAGGGCCGCTGCCCCACCTGCGAGGGCCAGGGCGTGCGCACCATCGGCATGAGTTTCCTGCCGGACGTCAAGGTGCCGTGCGAGTCGTGCCGCGGCGCGCGCTTCAATCCCGAAACGCTGGCCGTGACCTGGCGCGGCAAGAGCATCGGCGACGTGCTGCAGATGGAAGTGGACGAGGCGGTGGAGTTCTTCGCCGCCATGCCGAGCATCAGCCATCCGCTGCGGTTGCTCGAGGACGTGGGCCTCGGCTATCTCACGCTGGGCCAGCCTTCACCGACGCTCTCGGGCGGCGAGGCGCAGCGCATCAAGCTGGTGACCGAGTTGTCGAAGGTGCGGGACGACATTACGCGGCGTGGCCAGAAGCCGCCGCACACCCTGTACGTGCTGGACGAGCCGACCGTGGGCCTGCACATGGCTGACGTCGAGAAGCTGGCGCGCGTGCTGCACCGGCTGGTGGACGGCGGCCACAGCGTGATCGTGATCGAGCATGACCTGGATGTGATCGCCGAAGCCGACTGGGTGATCGACCTCGGCCCCGAAGGCGGCAACGCCGGCGGCAAGGTGGTGGCGGCCGCAACGCCGGAGCAGGTGGTGGCCCAGGGCACCCACACCGGTGTGGCTCTGCGGGGTGTGCTGGCGCGTACCTGAGCGGCGAACATCGGCGGCGAGTCAGCGCGGCGAAAGTACCTTCCTACGATGCGTTCGGGCGCGAGCCGACGAACCCGCGCGGCGAGCGGCCCCTAAGCTCAGGCATCACCACCTGAGGTATCGCCATGAAGATCCATTCGTTCAGGTTCCTGGTTTCCTTGCTCGCGCTGGGCCTCCTGCCCGGGTGCGGCGGCGGCAGCGACGACCCCGAGCCGACGCCGATCGGCGCCACACTGACCGTCAGCTCGGCCACCAACGCGTCCTTCAATGGCGTTTACACGACCGGTGCCGTGGCCCTGGCCGCCGTCGAAAAGATCAATCCGATCGGCAGCGAACCCGAGGTGTGCAGCTTCCGCTTTTCGGGGCTGCGCTCGCCGAGCGGAGGCGCCATGGACGGCGATATCCGTTACCTGCCCGGCACCAACTCCCTGCGCGTGGTCTTCGTTTCCATCAACGGGTTCGAATTCGTGTCGCGCGAGTTTGCCAACGCTTCGGTCGACCGCGCCAACAACGAGATCGATTTCACCGGCAAGGTGCTCGCCGCGTCGACCAACGTCCCCTCCAACATCACGCTGACCGGCAGCATGCCGATGCGGGGCGGCCGGCCGGAGGGCTGCTGAGATAATCCCGGGGATGCCTTGGCGCCGCGGTGCCCGGGCCATCCCCGATGATCACCTATTACAACGACCAGCATGCGCTCCACCATGGCAAGGTGGAGATGTTCCGGGGCGAACTGGTGCCCTGTTTCGAAATCCCTTCGCGGGTCGATTACGTGCTGCAGGAATTGCGGGACCGCGGGCTGGGCGCCATCGAAAGCGCGCCGCCGGCACCGGCCGGCGCCTTGACCCGCGTCCACGCGAAGCGCTACATCGACTTCCTCTCTGGCGCCTGGGCCGAATGGGTGGCGCTGGACCCGGCCAATGCGCAGCGCGATGCCTTTCCCTCGTATTGGCCGATCCGCGGCTTCCGCTCCGACGTGTTGCCCGCCAGTTTTCCGGCGCGCATGGGCCTGTTCTCATTCGACGCCGGCAGTCCGCTGACTTCCGGCACCTGGACGGCCGCGCGGGCCGGCGCAGACTGTGCGGTGGCCGCGGCGCAGTCCTTGCTGGCCGGGCAGGCCTCGGCGTTCGCACTGACGCGGCCGCCGGGCCACCACGCGGGCGCCGATTTCTTTGGCGGCTACTGCTTCTTGAACAACGCGGCGCTGGCGGCCCAGGCGCTGCGCGACGGCGGCATGGCCAAGGTGGCCTTGCTGGACATCGACTTCCATCACGGCAATGGCACCCAGGCGATCTTCTATGACCGTGCCGACGTGTTCTTCGCCAGCATTCACGGCGACCCGCACACCGAATACCCGTATTACCTCGGTTACGCGGATGAGCAGGGCCAGGGCGCGGGGCTGGGTTTCAACCGCAACCTGCCGCTGGCACGCGGCACTGCCTTCGGCCTCTGGCGCGAGGCGCTGGCCGCCGCCCTGGCCGATATCGCCGCCTTTGGCGCCGAGGCCCTGGTGGTGTCGCTGGGCGTCGACACCTTCGCCGGCGATCCAGTGGCCGGCTTCGGCTTGCGCAGCCCGGACTACCTGCGGGTCGGCGAAGACCTGGCCGGCGCCGGGCTTCCCACTGCGTTCGTGTTCGAGGGCGGTTACGCAGTGGCCGAGATCGGCATCAACACCGTGAACGTGCTGGCGGGCTTCCAGCAGCGGTCCGGCTGACCCCCCAGTTCTGCAGTGCGAGCCAGAGCGGGCGGGTGACTCCCGATTGATTGGCGGCCCGGTTCGCAGTTCAATGGCCGCTCCGAATCTCAAGAGAGAACCCATGCGCCGCCGTCAACTCGTTCAACTCGCCGCCGCGACCGTCGCGGCTCCTTCGTTCAGCGCGTTCGCCCAGGCCTTCCCGGCCAAGCCGATCAAGCTCATCATCGCGTTCCCGGCCGGGGGGCCGACCGACATCACCATGCGCTCTCTGGCCGACAACGCTTCCAAGGTGCTCGGCCAGCCCGTGGTGGTCGAAAACAAGCCGGGCGCCGGCGGCACCTTGCCGGCCCAGCACCTGCAGACCTCGCCGGCCGACGGCTACACGGTGGCGCAAATCCCGCTGGGCGTGTTTCGGCTGCCCTACACGACCAAGATCGCCTGGGATCCCGTCAAGGACATCAGCTACGTGCTGAACGTCACCGGCTATGCCTTCGGCATCGTGGTGCCCACCGACAGCCCGATCAAGACCTGGGCCGACTTCGTCGCGTACGCCAAGGCCAATCCGGGCAAGCTCAGCTATGGCTCGACCGGCACCCTGACCAGCCCGCACCTGACCACCGAACTGATCGCCCAGCGACTGGGCCTGCAGCTCAACCACATCCCGTACAAGGGCAGCGCCGACCTGGCGCAGGCCATCGTCGGCGGCCATGTCATGGCGGCGGCCGATTCGACCGGCTTCGCGCCGCTGGTCGAATCGGGCAAGCTGCGGGTGCTCAACACCTGGGGCGAGCAGCGGCTGGCCAAGTTTCCGGACGTGCCCACCCTCAAGGAACTGGGCATCGACATCGTCCAGAATTCCCCCTTCGGCATCGGGGCGCCGCGCGGCACCCCGCCGGACGTGGTGAAGAAGCTGCACGACGGCTTCAAGAAGGCCATGGAAGAGCCCAGCTACGTGCAGGCGCTGGCACGCTACGACATGCTGCCGATGTACATGAGCTCGGCGGCCTATTCGAAGTTCGCGCAGGACACCTTCGCCACCGAGAAGGCGCTGGTCGAAAAGCTCGGCCTGGTCAAGACCCAGTAAGCCGCGGGCTGGGGCATGATGGGCGCATGCGTGCCCGTAAACCCCTGGTCTGGCTGCCGGCCTGCCACCGGCGCCTCGATCTGTCCGACCCCGGCGGCTACACCGTGCTGGCCGACCGCTACGCTGCGGCCGTCACCGCCTTGGGGCTGCAGCCGGTCCTGTTTCCGATGGCGGGCGCGGCTGATGTCGCGGACCTGCTGCCGCTGGTCGACGGCGTGTTGCTCACTGGCTCGCCCTCGAACGTCGAGGCCGTGCATTTCGGCGCGACGGCGCTGCCCACCGACCTGCTCGACCCCCGCCGCGACGCCTTGACGATGGCCCTGGTGCCCGCCACCGTCGCGGCCGGAATTCCGCTACTGGGTGTCTGCCGCGGCCTGCAGGAGATGAACGTGGCGCTCGGCGGCAGCCTGCACCAGCAAGTCCATGCCGAGCCGGGCTTGATGGACCACCGGGAACCCGACGACCCCGATGTGGCCGTGCAGTTCGCCACGCGGCACGAAGTGCGGCTGGCGCCCGGCAGTGCCTTTGCCCAGTGGGCGGGCGGCCCGGTGGCGCAGGTCAATTCGCTGCACGGCCAGGGGATCAAGCGGCTGGCCGAAGGGCTGGTGGCCGAAGCCGTGGCGCCCGATGGCCTGGTCGAGGGCGTGCGGGTGGCGCAGGCCCAGGCTTTTGCCTTCGGCGTCCAATGGCACGCCGAATGGCGGCACGACACCCATCCCTTCTACGCGCGAACGCTGGAAGCGTTCGCCCAGGCCTGCGGCGAGCATCGCCGGCGGCGCGCGGCACATCCCTAGCGGCAGGCCGGGTGGCCGGCACGAGGCACCGTCAGGAAGGTGATGGTCGCGGGTTGCAGCGTGACAAGCTCCTGCAACAGCATGCCGGGAACAAGCGGCAGCAGATCGCCTTCTCGCAGCTGGAGCTCGGCGCCGTTCAAGGCGACCCGGCGCGTCTGCAGCGGACCCATCGCGCTGAGGGTGAAGCGATGCGTTTCATCGGGCAGCCGCAGCACGCGCGACGCCAGGGGGTCGTTGTTGATCGCCAGCAGCGCCACCCCGCCGGCGACGCCGCGCAGGCAGTGGGCGTAGACATGCAGGCCGGGCTGGATCGGCACACCGGGGTCGAGCACGGTCGAGCCCATCAACTGGCGCCACAGCAGGGCGGCCCAGTAGTTGGGCTTGGGCAGCAGCGTCGTTTCATCGAGCAGCCCCGAGTGCCCGCCCACCAGCGTGTTGTGGGCGACCACCTCGACGTCCTGCCTGGCCAGCCGGCCGAGCTGGTCGAGAAAGCGGAAGCTGTCCAGGAAGGTGCCGGCCCAAGGATTGCCGCCGCAGGTGGCGTCGGCGGTCTCGGTGTTCCACATCGGTTTGCCCGGCTCGAACACGTCGCGCAAGTTGCGATAGAAAGCCAGTGTCTCGTCGGTGCGCGCCAGCCAGGCTTCCGAAAGCCCGTCTGCGGCCGAGGTGGCAGGCCCGATCCCCTGGCACCGGATCGAGGCTGCGCCGTAGTGGTGATATGAAAAAGCGTCGAGGCCGGGTCCGGTGGCGGCGAGCAGATCGCGCGTGCCGAGGGTCGCGGTGTTGCCGTACATGATGGTCCCGCCGGTGCTTCCACCGACCGATCCCGGACCGAGGATCAGCATCCCGGGAAATTCCTGTCGGGCAAAACTGTGGAAGCGCTGGAAGTCGCGACCGTAGGCCGCGGCGTCATAGCCGGCCGGGGCGCCGCCGGTCGCGGCGAGGTTGGGCTCGTGCATCAACGACGCCGCGGCGATGTGGCCGCCTGCGGATCGGGTGAAGGCGGCCAGGCGGCGTGCCTGCTCGGGGGTCCAGACCCCCTGCGCATCTCTCGTGCCCGCGCTGGTAGCGAACGACGTGACGATTTCCGCATCGACCGCATTGGCAAACTCGATCACACCTTGCCACTGGCGCCGGGTGAGAACGTCCGTGAACCCGGCGGGCGCGGTGGCTGGCGACGGTTCAGTGTCGGCGAAGTAAGTGGTGTTGGCCCCGGTCCCGCTGATGCGGACATACGACGGCCCGAGTGCGGCGGCCAGTCGACGCAGCCGGGGATGCGCCAGGTCGAGCGGCGGACGGTTCCGGATCTTGCTGCCCGTTACCTCCAGCATCTCGATGTTGTACGACAGGTAGCGCTCGTCCACCGCGCCGGTCACGGGCATGGCGGCTGGCATCAGCGTGGCGTCGGGCAGCAGGGGAGACCATGCGGTCGACTGGCAAGCCGCGCAAGCCGCAGCGGCCAAAGCCCAGCCTAAGCGCTGGCCGATCAATCGGAGCGACGGCAGGGTGGGGCCCGCATGGATTTCACTGGTATCTGCCATGGAAGCCCTGCCGAGAGTTGCTGAACGGCGCCATGTTGGCGTGCGTTAGCGCGGCCGCGACGTTACCGTCGGATAGATGTGCAACCAGGTTCGCACGCAGGCTTGCAGCCTGCCGCCGCGACTCAGGCCCGGCGGCTGGCCAGGATGAAGCGGGCTACTTCCGCGAACCCTTCGCCCGCAGCTGACGGAGTGACATAGGCCGGCGCCTCGTTTGGTGGCAGCGCGAAACGCAACACGTTGGCTACGCCCACAGCATTGGGCAGGTAGGCGAACATCGGCGCATCGTTGGGCGAGTCGCCGACGAACACGCAGCGCTCGCGTTCGGCCGCGAGCTCCTGGCTGTAGCGCTCCCGCATCAAGAGGTGCGCCATGCTCAGCTTGTCGTAGTCGCCGAACCAGCCGTTCACGTGGATAGAGCTGACCTTGGCCGTCATGCCTGCTTGCGCCATCAGCTCGACGATGCGCCGCACCGCGCTGTCCGGCAACGGCGGCACGTCTTCGCAGAAATCGATCGCCAGGTCGTACATCCGGCAGAACTGATCGGAGGCGAGGGCGCAGCCCGGCACTTCCCGCAGGATGGTGTCGCGCACTTCGGCCATGCGGGCGGTGTTCGCGGCGCGGACGCCGTCCTCGAACACATGGCGCGTCTTCAGCTTGCGCGCGGCCTCGTCATACCAGCAATAGAACGCGCCGTTTTCGCCGATGACCGCGTCCACCGGCCACATGCGGCCGATATGGTCGCACCAGCCGGCGGGTCGGCCGGTGACGAGCACGACGCGAATGCCGGCGTCGCGCAGGTCCTGCAGCGCGGCATAGGCCTGCACCGTCAGCCGACCGTCGGTGGTCAGCGTGTCGTCGATGTCGCTCAGGACGGTGTGAATGGAAGCCGCGACATCGCGAGGCATCGTGTCCAGGGGCTTCATGTCAGCTCTTGTTGTGCAGTGCCAGGCCCGCGTGCTCGCGCAGCGGGTGGAAGTGGATTTTCGGAAAGCGCTCCTGCGCCAACCGCACGTCGTAGGGCGAAGTGCACAGGAACGCCAGAGCGTCGGCCGCGTCCAGGGCCATGCGGGCCGGGTAGGCGTCGGTGAAGGCGCGCAGCTCGGCCGGCGTGTCGGCGGTGATCCAGCGGGCGCCCGTGTACTGGCAGCCTTCCAGCCGGACGTCGGCGTCGTACTCGGCCTTCAGCCGGTGCTGCACCACCTCGAACTGCAGTTGACCGACGGCCCCCAGCAGCATCGGGCCGCCGATCTGCGGACGGAACACCTGGATCGCGCCTTCCTCGCCCAGCTGGGCCAGCCCCTGCTGCAGCTGCTTGGTGCGCAGCGGGTTCTTCAGGATCACGGTCATGAACAGCTCGGGCGCGAAGAACGGCAGGCCGGTGAACTGCAGGTTGGCGCCATCGGTGATGGTGTCGCCCAGCTGCACGCCGCCATGGGTGGTGAAGCCGATGATGTCGCCGGCGTAGGCCTCGTCCACGGCCTCGCGGCGCTGCGACAGGAAGGTGACGACCGAGGTCGGGCGCAGCTCCTTGGCGGTGCGCTGCACCTTCAGCTTCATGCCCGGCATGTACTTGCCCGAGGCCATGCGCACGAAGGCGATGCGGTCGCGGTGGTTGGCATCCATGTTGGCCTGCACCTTGAACACCACGCCAGAGAAATTCGGGTCGTCGGGGTTGATCACCTTCTCCACCGGCTGCCGGTTGACCACCAGATGGCTGGTGCGCGGGCCGGGCGACGGCGCCAGGTCGACCAGCGCCTCCAGCACTTCCATCACGCCGAAATTGTTGACGCCGGAGCCGAAGAACACCGGCGTCTGCCGGCCGGCCAGGAAGGCGGCATGGTCCCACGCCGGCGATGCGCCGACCGCGAGTTCCATGCTCTGCTCGGCCGATTCGAACTCATGGCCGAAGCGCTTGAGCAGGTTCTCCCGGTCCGATAGCGGCACCGTCTCGAAGTCCTGCGGCCGGCGCTCGGAGCCGGACTCGAACACCGTCATGGCGTGGGTGCGCAGATTCATGATGCCGCCGAAAGACTTGCCCTGGCCCACCGGCCAGGTCATGGGCACGCACGGCATGCCCAGCTCACGCTCGACCTCGTCCAGGATGTCCAGCGGCTCGCGCACCTCGCGGTCCATCTTGTTGACGAAGGTGATGATGGGCGTGTCGCGCTGGCGGCAGACCTCGATCAGCCGGCGCGTCTGCGCCTCCACGCCGTTGGCAGCGTCGATCACCATCAGCGCCGAGTCGACAGCCGTCAGCACGCGGTAGGTGTCTTCGGAAAAGTCCTTGTGGCCGGGCGTGTCCAGCAGGTTGATCACGTGGTCGCGGTACAGCATCTGCATCACCGACGACGCCACCGAGATGCCGCGCTGCTTCTCGATCTCCATCCAGTCCGAGGTGGCGTGGCGCGAGGCCTTGCGGGCCTTCACGCTGCCGGCGATCTGAATCGCGCCGGAGAACAGCAACAGCTTCTCCGTCAGCGTGGTCTTGCCCGCGTCAGGGTGGGAGATGATGGCAAAGGTGCGGCGGCGCCGGGTTTCGGCGGCAAAAGGCGAGGCGGACAAGTCGAAACTCCAAGGACCAACGGCTGCGCTGCAGACCGTTTCAGCAAACCCCGTATTGTGCCGCGTGGGTGTAGGCTGGCGGAATGGCACAGGCGCGCGACCAGGAAATACTGAAGATCGGCGGGCGCGAAGTCGTGGTCACCCACCCCGGCAAGCTGCTGTTCCCCCAGGCGGGCGTCACCAAGCTCGACCTGGTTCGCTACTACCTCGCGGTGGCACCCGGGGCGCTGCGCGGCGCCGGCGGGCGCCCGAACGTGATGGTGCGCTACCCGGGCGGCGTCGGCGGCGAGTTCTTCTTCCAGAAGCGGGCGCCGGCCAAGCGGCCTGACTGGATCGAAGTCGCGCAGATCAGCTTTCCCTCCGGCCGCGTGGCCGAGGAAGTGGTGCCGCGGGAGGCGGCGGCGCTGGCCTGGATGGCCAATCTCGGCTGCGTCGAATTGCATCCGTATCCGGTGCGCAGCGACGATCTGGATCATCCTGACGAGCTTCGGATCGACCTGGACCCGGTGCCGGGCGTCGAGTGGCGGCTAGAGAGCGAAGGCGCGGGCGACGCACCCTGGCCGCCCCACTACCGCAAGCAGACCGACGAGCCGCCGCGGGCGCAGCCGTCGCGGCGGCGGCCGAAGCAGGAAACGCCGGGGGCGGACAGTGGGCCCGTTTGAAGCGGCGCGTCGCGGCTCATGGCGCTACCCATGCCATTGCACGACAGTCTTGGTGTTGCTGACTTCTTCCAGCGCCATGAATCCCTTTTCACGGCCATGCCCGCTGCGTTTTGTGCCGCCGAAGGGAAGTTCGACACCGCCGCCGGCGCCATAGCAATTGATGAACACCTGTCCGGAAACGATCTTCTTGGAAACCCGCTGCTGCCGGGCCCCATCGCGCGTCCAGACGCCGGCTACGAGGCCGTAGTCAGTGCCGTTTGCCAGGTCGATGGCTTCCTGTTCGGTGTCGAACAGCTGCACGGCGAGCACCGGTCCGAAAACTTCCTCGCACGCGAGCGGGTGCTTGGCCTCCACCGGCCCGAAAACCACCGGCGCCACGAAAAAGCCCGCCGGCAGTGAATCGGGCAGAACCGCCTGCGCCAGCACAGGCGTTCCCAACGCGCGGGCGCGCTCGATGAAACCACTCACGCGGGCGCGCTGGACCTCGCTGATGACAGGCCCCAGGTCGCCGTCTTGTTCCGGGGTGCCGACCTTCAGCGCCGCGAAGTGGCTCGACAGCAGGTCCATGAACTTGTCGAAGGCGGGGCGCTGCACCAGCACCCGGCTGCCGGCCGAGCAGGTCTGTCCGGCATTTTGTGTGATGGCCTTGCAAACGGCGGCCGCCGCCAACTCCAGATCGGCGTCGGCAAAAACCAGCTGCGGCGACTTTCCGCCCAGTTCCAGGACCACGGGCACATGATGGACGGCGGCGGCCTCTTGAATCAACTGTCCGACTTCAGGCGAGCCGGTGAAGCTCATGAAATTGATGTCCGGGTGGCGCGCCAGCGCGGCTCCCGCTGCATGGCCCAGGCCGGTAACGATGTTGAGGGCACCCGGCGGGAAGCCGGCTTCTATCGCCAGCTGGCCAAGCTCCAGGCAGACGACGCAGGCGTCTTCAGCGGGCTTGAGCACCGTGGCGTTGCCCATCGCCAAGGCGGGCGCCAGCGTGCGGCCGAACATCTGCGCCGGATAGTTCCACGGCGTGATATGCGCGGTGACCCCCATGGGTTCGCGTGTCACGCTAACGGTGTAACCGTTGAGGTAAGGAATGATCTCGCCATGCACCTTGTCCGCGGCGCCGCCGTAGAACTCGAAATAGCGCGCGACGGCGCTGATGTCGGCGCGCGCCTGGGAGATTGGCTTGCCGGTGTCATGCGCCTCGATCCACGCCAGCCGATCCAGGTGCTCGATGATCAGCTGCGAATAGCGCAGCAACAGGCGGCCCCGTTCGGCCGCCGTCTTTTGCCCCCACTGTCCATCGAGCGCGGCTCTTGCCGCAGCGACGGCCCTGTCGATCTCCGCCTGCCCACCGGACGCCAGCCAGGCAAAGCGCACGCCAGTCGCCGGTGCCAGAACTGGCAAGGGGGTGCCGGTGCCGGCAACGGCCTGATTGCCGATAAGGTGTGAGTAAAGCGGCAGGGACTCGTGGCGAGCTGTGCCGGCGGCGAAGAGTGCAGGATCGTCGGTGCGCATTGGTGTGTGTCGGATCGGGGCAGGGCCGGCAAGTATTGCCGGCCGACAGGTGGGCCTGTTGGAAGGGCCGAGGTTCAGTCGATGCGCGCGCCGGAACGCTTCACCAGTTCACCCCATTTCGCAGACTCGGCTGTGAGAAAGGCGTCCAGCTCAGCGGGGGGCAGCGGTTGCGAGTCGAAGCCGCTGGTCGCCAGCAGTTTCGTGAACTCGGGCCGCGCCTGCACGGTGGACAGGGCGGTACGCAGGCGCTGCGTGATCGGCGCCGGCAGCTTGGCTGGTCCGTAAAGCACCCACCATGGAGCCAGATCGAACGGGCCGATGCCCTGCTCGTTGATCGGAACGACATCCGGTGCCGTGGCCGTGCGGCGCGCGCTGGAAACGCCGATGGAACGCACACGTCCGTCCTTGATGAACGGAATGGATGCGGCGGGATGGTAGAACATCATGTCGACGCGACCCGCCATCAGGTCGATCAGGGCCTGGCTGGCCGATTTGTAAGGCACGTGCACGATCTCCACGCCGCCTCGCAGTTTCAGCAGTTCGCCTGCGATGTGGGTAGACGTCCCGTTGCCGGAAGACGCAAAGCTCATCTTTCCCGGGCGCGACTTGGCGTGGGCGATCAGTTCCCCGACGTTGCGCGCCGGAATGTCCGGATGCACCAGCAGCAGCGTGGGCGTCTGGCCCACCAGCCCGAGCGGCGTGAAGTCGGCGCGCGCATCGTAGGGCATGCGCGCATACAAGAAAGGATTGATGCAATGGGTGGAGACGTCGCCCACGCCCAGCGTGTAGCCATCGGGTGCCGATCTCGCCAGCACGTCCATGCCGATGTTGGCGCCGCCGCTCTTGTTCTCGACCACGGTCGTTGCCGGCAACTGCTCGCCCAAGGCGTGGGCCACGATGCGCACCAGGATGTTGGTGGATCCGCCGACCGGATACGGGCAGATCACCTTGATCGGGCGCGACGGGTAGTCGTCGGCGCGGCCGGCCAACGGCCAGGCTGTGGCGGCCAGGGCAGCCACTCCGGTGACGATGGCGCTGCGCCGGCTCAGGGCGGCTGTGGCGGAGTTGTGGTCGCGGGCGCTCATGCTGCATCTCCCTGCGACAGCCGCTTGGAGTAGGCGCGCTTGCTCGCAATCTTGCCGTCGCGAAAGTCGAACAAGTCGCACACGCGAACGCTGATCGGCTTGCCGTCGGGCCCCTGGTAGCTCACCGTGAACTCGGTGAAACCCTTGTCGCCCACCAGAGTGAAGGTGCGGTCGAAGGAGTGCACGCCCGGAAGCGTGTCGAAGTAGCGCACGGTCGCTTCGAGGAATCCCTTCTTGCCGACAAAGCGCTTGCCATGGATGTCGGGGCCGAAAGCAGACTCCAGCACGACATCATCGGTCACCATCTCTTCCAGCGCTTTCAGGTCCCTGTTCTTGAAGGCCTGAAAATATCGCTGCATGAACGCGTCGTCGACGCTATGGGCTTCGTGGGTTGCGGTTTCCATGGGAACGTTCCTCTGGTAGGTGGGATCGTGTCAGTGTCCCAGACATTCGGGCCACCGCAATAACCACTTTCTCCGTCCAGAGCATCCACTTTTCGTGGCAAGCGATGGGGCCCGTGGCCGCCGGGAGAAAGGCCGTACGATGGATGCACAGCCATTCATCACATGCCAAAGCCGAACCGAACGAACTGGGCCGACATGCTGGACATCGAAGTCGACAGCAGGCAACGCGTGCCGATCTCCCGTCAGATTTTTCTGCAGCTGCGCCAAGCCATCGTGGAGCGTTCGCTGCCTGACGGGAGCCCGTTGCCTTCGTCGCGCGAACTCGGCAGGCGGCTGGGCGTTTCACGCACCTCGGTGATATCCGCCTACGACGACCTTTCTGCCGAGGGCTATCTGCAGGGTCGTCACGGGTCAGGCACATTTGTTACCTTCAAGGCGGAGCGTCTGGCTGGTGCAGCGCCGGCGCAGGCCGCCTTGCCCACGCCGTCCTCCGGCCGGCGCCTATCGGCCGCAGGCAGCAGCTTCGTCGAACTATCGAAGCGGGACCTGTCCATCAGCGACCGGCCGTTCTCCATCGGGCGCTGCAGTGTCGACCGCCGCACCAGCGACGCCTGGCGGCGGATCTGCCTGGCCCGCCAGCCAGACATGCCCGGGCAGGCTCTTGGCTATCCAGATCTCTTCGGGGAGCCACGGTTGCGCGAAGTGGTTGCCGAATACCTGCGCGTCTTCCGCGGTGTCAAATGCGACACGGAAGCGGTCATGGTCACGTCCGGCACCCAACAGGCGCTGGACCTGTGCATCAAGGTCCTGTTGAATCCGGGCGACAGCGTGTGGATCGAAGACCCCTGTCATCCCGCGATGCTGCGGGCATTTCTGGCCGCGGGGATGAACGTAGTGGGTGTGCCGGTCGACGCGGAAGGCTTGTGCGTGGAGGCCGGGCTGAAGCAGCAGCCCCGGCCGCGGGCGATCTTCGTCACTCCTTCGCACCAGTACCCCACCGGGGCCGTGATGTCGCTGGGTCGGCGGCATGCGCTGCTGGCGGCGGCCGGACTCGCAGACGCCTGGATATTCGAGGACGACTACGACAGCGAGTTCCGCTATACCGGGCAGCCGTTGACATCGCTGCAGGGCCTGGATACGCACGCGCGGGTGCTGTACATCGGCACGCTCAGCAAGGTGCTTTTTCCGGGGCTGCGCACCGGCTTCACTGTCGTGCCCGCTGATCTCGAACATGCCTTCCTCGGCGCTCGCTACGCGACGGATCGGGGACCGCCGGTGTTTCATCAGCAGATCATTGCGGACTTCATGCGTGAAGGTTTCTTCACGAGCCATGTGCAGCGGATGCGGCTGCACTATCGGTCCATGCGAGACCTGGCCGTGAGCGAGCTCAGGCGCCATCTGGGGGCGCATGCCCGGATACAAGTCCCGGCGGGAGGCATGCGCGTGCTGGCCTACCTGCGTGACGGGCTGGATGACCGCGAAGTCGCGCGGGCCGCGCTGGAACGCGAGGTGGTAGTGCGGCCACTCAGTCCGTTGTTCATCCAGGCGCCACCGGTGCATGGGCTGGAGGTCGGATTCACCGGCTTCAGTGCCGCCCAGCTCACGCTGGCCGCTGCCCGGCTGGGCGACGCCGTGAAACAGGTGGCCAGGGCCCAGCGTCCGGCCGCGACCCCGCGTCAGGCGGGCTCTGGCGCCGTCGCGAGAAGATCTTCGTAGAAGGCGCCAAAGGGTCGGGTCGGATGCGCGATCTGGATTTCCAGCACCCATAGCTCCGGCGTCGGCTTCTGCGAGAAATCGCCCAGCGCGCCAGCGGCGTAGATGGCATGTGGAAAGTCGCTGACGCGATGGCCCTTGATGTCCAGGTTGAGGCGCCAGCCGGCGGCCTTGGCGCGCTCGCCTGCGAAGCGATAGAGCGCAGCGCCATCCGCGCCGTCCTCGCGCCAGTGCTGGCTGACCTCGTGCCAGAGCGTGCGCGCTGCTTGCGCGCAGGCGTGCATCTCGGCATCGTTGCCGGTGACAAAGGTGTCGCCGGCGTCTCCTTCGTGCCCATCCCACACCGGGCCGATGTCCACGTAGAAGATGTCCTGTTCGCCCAGCACCCGGTCGGGGTCGGAGCGTTCCCTGAATGTGGTCAGCGTGCCCGCGCCGAAGCGCACGAAGACGGGGTGCCATACGCGCTGCATCCCCATGTTCCTGAGAATGACCATCGCCTGGTCGCAGGCCTGCTGCTCGGTCATTCCAGGGCGAACGGCAGCGGCGATGCGTCGGACGGCTTCCTGCGACAGTACGCGCACACGGCGCATCGAGGCGGCCGAAAAATGGGTGCCGACGGCTTCGCGGCTGATGGTGGATGTTGGGTTCATGACTGCTCCTTGCCGTCAAGTGTGCGCAGCCCTCATTTCCGCCGCAAGGGCCACTTCGAGGCGGTCATGCGGACCACTGGTGCGGCAGAACGGCCCGCGCGACACGCCGTCAGCGCTGTGTCGGCGACTTCCCAGTGCCGAACACCTTCTCCAATTCGAACGCTGTCGCGACCTCCAGCTGGTCGTAACGGCAATCTTCGGGTGGCTTGTCCGGGCGCCAGCGCAGGAACACCGCCGCATGACGGAAGCGGTCGCCTTGCAGGTGATCGTATTTCACCTCGCACACCCGCTCGGGCCGCAGCGGCTCCCAGGAAAGGTCCTTGCCGCCGGTCCAGCGGCTCTGCGCGCCGGGCATCCGGCGCGCCTCCTGATGGGTGTCGCCCACGGCAGCCCAGTCGCGCCAGGGGTGGTCGTCGATGGCGTTCTTGCGCAGCGGGTCCAGCTCGTCGGCAAGCTGCCTGCGCATCGCCATGGTGAAGGACGAGGTGACGCCCACATGCTGCAGCACGCCTGCATCGCTGTAGAGGCCCAGCAGCAGCGAGCCCACCGCGTCCTGGGTGTCGCGGTACCAGCGAAATCCGGCCACCACGCACTCGGCCGTGCGGGCGTGCTTGATCTTGAGCATGGTGCGTTTGCCGGGCTGGTAGGGGGCTGCCTCGGGCTTGGCGATCACACCGTCGAGGCCGGCGCCTTCGAAGCGCTGCAGCCAGTCTTCAGCCGTCGCCCGCTCGCGGGTCATCGGTGTCAGGTAGACCGGCCGCGCCACCTGGCCCAGCAGGCGCTCCAGGCGGATGCGGCGCTCGGCCTGCGGCAGCTCCATGGTCGAGCGCCCGCCGGCCGCCAGCAGGTCGAAAGCCACAAACGAAGCGGGCGTGGCCTGGGCGAGCTTGGCCACCCGTGAGGCGGCGGGATGCAGGCGCTGCTGCAAGGCGTCGAAGTCAAGGCCCGAACGGCCGACCACGACGATTTCGCCATCGACCACACAGCCCTTCGGTAGTGCCTCAGCCAGCGCGCGTTCGAGTTCGGGGAAGTAGCGGTTGAGCGGCCGCAGGTCGCGGCTCTGGATGTGCGCGGCGTCGCCGCTGCGGAACACGATGGCCCGAAAGCCATCCCACTTGGGCTCGAACACGTAGCCGTCCTCGCGCGGAAGCTCTTCGGCGATCTTCGCCAGCATGGGTGGGATGGGCGTTGGGGCGGTGGCAGTGGAGGACATCGCCGCGTTTGTAACGCCTGCTGAGGCCGCGAGTTGACGGCGTCCTTCGCTTTCACGGGTCATCCGAATTCCCTATAATCCGCCATCCGAGGAGCGTTGCAGCGCCGCAAAGGCGTGAGGCTCGGAACTTTGCAACGACGCTCACCCACTGTTCCGTGAGGTGAGCACTGCCGCAGGCATTCCCGTCACCCGAACAGTGGTTCCACATATTGAAGGAGCCACCATGAACGCCGTTCTCAAGCCCGTTCCCGCGCACGACTGCGCGATCGCCGACCTGTCGCTGGCCGACTGGGGCAAGAAGGAAATCCGCATCGCCGAGACGGAAATGCCCGGCCTGATGGCGATCCGCGAGGAGTTCGCCGCCCGTCAGCCGCTCAAGGGCGCCCGCATCACCGGCTCGCTGCACATGACGATCCAGACCGCGGTGCTGATCGAAACGCTGCAAGCCCTGGGCGCGCAGGTGCGCTGGGCCTCCTGCAACATCTTCTCGACGCAGGACCATGCCGCCGCCGCCATTGCCGCGGGCGGCACGCCGGTGTTCGCCATCAAGGGTGAAACCCTGGCCGACTACTGGGACTACACCCACCGCATCTTTGAGTTCGGCGCCAGGGATTCGGCGGGCGAAGGCCCCAACATGATCCTGGACGACGGCGGCGATGCCACGCTGCTGATGCACCTGGGCAAGCGCGCCGAGAAGGATGCCTCGCTGATCGCCAACCCGACCAGCGAGGAAGAAACCTGTCTGTTCGCCTCGATCAAGGCCAAGCTGGCGCAAGACCCGACGTGGTACAGCCGCAAGGGCGCCGAGATCATCGGGGTGACCGAAGAGACCACCACCGGCGTGCATCGCCTGAACGAGATGAGCGCCAAGGGCACGCTGCTGTTCCGCGCGATCAACGTCAACGATTCGGTCACCAAGAGCAAGTTCGACAACCTGTACGGCTGCCGCGAGTCGCTGGTGGACGGCATCAAGCGCGCCACCGACGTGATGATCGCCGGCAAGGTGGCGGTGGTGGCCGGTTACGGCGACGTCGGCAAGGGCTCGGCCCAGGCGTTGCGCGCCCTGTCGGCCCAGGTCTGGGTGACCGAGATCGACCCGATCAACGCGCTGCAGGCGGCCATGGAGGGCTTCCGCGTGGTGACGATGGAATACGCCTGCGACAAGGGCGACATCTTCGTGACGGCCACCGGCAACAAGCACGTGATCCGCCATGACCACATGGCGAAGATGAAGAACCAGGCGATCGTCTGCAACATCGGGCACTTCGACAACGAGATCGACATCGCCTCGGTGGAAAAGTACCAGTGGGAAGAGATCAAGCCACAGGTGGACCACATCATCTTCCCGGACGGCAAGAAGATCATTTTGCTGGCCAAGGGCCGCCTGGTGAACCTGGGCTGCGGCACCGGCCACCCCAGCTTCGTCATGAGTTCCTCGTTCGCCAACCAGACCATCGCCCAGATCGAGCTGTTCACCCACAGCGATTTCTACGAGCAGGGCAAGGTGTACGTGCTGCCCAAGCATCTCGACGAGAAGGTCGCGCGCCTGCACCTGCAGAAGGTCGGTGCCGTGCTGACGGAGCTCTCCGACGAGCAGGCCGAGTACATCGGCGTGCCCAAGCAGGGCCCGTACAAGCCGGATACTTACCGCTATTGATGCGCATCGATCAACTTCTCGTCGAACGCGGCCTCGCCAGTTCACGCTCGCAGGCCCAGCGCCTCATTGCTTCGGGCGTGCGCTGGCTGGACCGCGGCGACTGGAAAATCGTGGGCAAGAACGGCGACGAGGTGCCTGACGAAGCCGAGCTGGAACTGCTCGACCTGGCCGAAGCGCGCTACGTCTCGCGCGGTGGCCTCAAGCTCGAAGGCGCGCTGAATCTCAGCGGCATCGACGTCGCAGGCAAGACCTGCCTGGACGTCGGGCAGTCCACCGGCGGCTTCACTGACTGCCTGTTGCAACGGGGCGCGGCCCGCGTGGTCGGTGTCGACGTGGGCCAAGGCCAGCTGCACGAGAAGCTGCGCAGCGACCCGCGCGTGACCGCCATCGAAAAAGTGAACGCCCGCGAGCTCACCGCCGAGCAGGTCGGCGCCAGTTTTGATTTCATCACGGGCGATCTCTCTTTCATCTCCTCGACCTTGGTCCTGCCGGCCCTCGCGCCCTTGCTCGAGCCTGGCGGCGATCTGCTGCTGCTGGTCAAGCCGCAATTCGAATTGCAACCAGGGCAGGTAGGCAAGCGCGGCATCGTCACCGATGCGGCGCTGTACGGGGTGGTCGAGAAGCGCCTGCGCGATTGCCTGGCGGCGCTGGGGCTGCAGGTGCGGGGCTGGTACGACAGCCCGGTCGCGGGGGGCGACGGCAACCGCGAGTTCTTTGCCCACGCAACCCGATAAAAAACAAAAGGAGGGCCGCATGAGCCTGCCCATCAGCCTGGAATTTTTTCCGCCCAAGACACCCGAAGGTGCGGCCAAGCTGCGCGTTGCGCGCCAGTCTCTCTACCAACTGGCGCCCGAGTTCTGCTCGGTCACCTACGGCGCCGGCGGCTCGA
The DNA here is from genome assembly GCA_036675435.1 of Ramlibacter sp. GTDB lineage: Bacteria > Pseudomonadota > Gammaproteobacteria > Burkholderiales > Burkholderiaceae_C > Ramlibacter. Next base: position 55,060 of record JAKFEZ010000134.1, read on the forward strand.
CCCAGAGCGGCACCTTCGGCACGGTGGCCGAAATCCTGGCCGAAGGGGTGGACGCCGCTTCGCATTTCTCGTGCGTCGGCGCGACCCGCGAGAAAGTGCGCGAAGAGCTGGCCCACCTCAAGGGCATGGGCGTGAAGCGGCTGGTGGCGTTGCGCGGCGACTTGCCCAGCGGCTATGGGGCTGGCGGCGAGTTCCAGTACGCCAGCGACCTGGTGGCCTTCATCCGCGCGGAAACCGGCGACGATTTCCGCATCGAGGTGGCCTGTTACCCCGAGGTGCATCCCCAGGCCCGCTCGCCCGAGGCCGACCTGCAGGCCTACGCGGCCAAGATCCGCGCCGGCGCCAATTCGGCCATCACGCAGTATTTCTACAACGCCGATTCGTACTTCCGGTTCGTTGAAGAAGCCGATGCGCTGGGCCTTCACGTCCCGATCGTGCCGGGCATCATGCCGATCACCAGCTCCACCCAGCTCATGCGGTTTTCCGATGCCTGCGGCGCCGAGATTCCGCGCTGGATCCGGCTGCGGCTGCAAAGCCTGGGCGACGACGCGGCCGCGATCAAGGCTTTCGGTCTCGACGTGGTGACGCAGTTGTGCGAGCAACTGCGCGCCGGCGGCGCGCCGGGGCTGCATTTCTACACGATGAACCAGGCAGCCGCGACGGTGGAGCTTTGCAAGCGGCTCGGCTAGCCGTGTCCGCGTGACACATGGCGGCCGGCTTCAGCGTTCGTCGTAACTCACGACCACGCGCTGGCTGAGCGGCCGCGCCTGGCACGTCAGTACGAAGCCCTTGTCGATTTCCCACTGCTCCAGGGTGAAGTTCTTCTGCATCTCCACCTCGCCCTCGAGCACGCGGGCGCGGCAGGTGCAGCAGACGCCGCCGCGGCAGGAGTAGGGCAGGTCCAGGCCGGCCTCCAGCGCCACGTCCAGCACCATTTCGGTATCGCCGATCGCCAGCTGGTGGGTCTTGCCGTCCAGCACCACTTCGAGCCGGTGCGATGGCGTTGCGGAGCCCGCTTCCTTGCCGGTTCGGCGTGGGACCGCCGGCCGAGGCTGCGCAACGGAGAGGAACCGCTCGCTGTGAATGCGTTCGGCGGGCAGGCCGGCGGCCAGCAAGGCACGCTGCGTCGCTTCGATCATGCCCTCGGGGCCGCAGACGAAGGCTTCGTCGATGGTGCCGGGCGCGACCAGTGTGCGCAGCAGCTGTGCCACCTTGTCTTCGTCGATCCGGCCATTCAACAGGTCTACCTCCTGCGCCTGGCGCGACAGCAGATGGATCAGCGACAGCCGCGCCGGGTAGCGGTCCTTGAGGTCCTGCAGGGCCTCGTTGAACATGATGGTGTTGACCCGCTGGTTGCCATAGACCAGCGTGAACCGGGAGGCAGACTCGCTGGCCAGGGTGCTGGCGATGATCGACAGCATCGGCGTGATGCCCGATCCGGCGGCGAAGCCCACGCGGTGCCTGGCGCCGGTGACGCGGGGCGTGAAGCGCCCATCCGGCGGCAGCGCCTCGATCGGCATGTCGGCGCTCAGATGCGCCAACGCCCACCGGGAAAACGCACCGTCCTCTACCGGCTTGATGCCGACGTCGAGTTCGCCGGACTCCAGGTAGCGCTCATGAGGGCTGCAGATCGAGTAGCTGCGGCGCGTTTCCTGCCCTTCGATCTGCGCGCGCAGCGTCAGGAACTGCCCGGGACGGAAGTCGAATTCCTCGCGCAGGCCGGCAGGGACCTGCAGCGTGATCGCGGCCGATCCGGCGGCATCGGGCGTGATGCGTTTGACGGCGAGAGTCTGGAAATGCGCGGCCATGGTGGATTGCGATCAGTAAGGCTTGAAATAATCGAAGGGCTCGAGGCAGGCCAGGCACTTGTAGAGCGCCTTGCACGCCGTCGAGCCGAAGTGCGAAGTTTCGGTGGTGTCGACCGAGCCGCAGCGTGGACAGGCCAC
>JAKFEZ010000050.1:0-2440 GCA_036675435.1 Ramlibacter sp.
ATCGAACGCCTTGCGCGCCGCGTCCACGCCGTCCTTCACCCAGAGCGAGACGGTGATGCCGCTGAACTTGCCGCCGCCGCCCATGCTGGGCGGAACGTCGCTGCCCATGATCTGCGCGCCCTGCGCTTCCAGCGTGCCGTGCATCACCTTGTTCTTCCAGTCCGCCGGCACCTCCATGCCGCTGTCCTTGGGCGCGCTGTCGAAGCGCATCAGGTTCACCTTGCCGCCCAGGCACTGGGCGTAGAAATTCAGGGCTTCCTCGCAGTTGCCGTTGAAGCTCAGGTAGCAGTCAAGTTGAATCGCCATGGGACTTCCTTCGGGGTGGGCGGTCATCCTAAGCAGCCCGCGGAATAAAATCACCTCATGCTCGACGTCAACCTGTTACGAAAAGACCTTCCCGCCGTGGTGAAACGGCTGGAGGCCCGCAAGTCGCCCCAGTCCTTCCTGGACGTCGCGGCTTTCCAGGCCCTGGAAGCCGAGCGCAAGACCATCCAGACCCGCACCGAAGAGCTGCAGGCTCGCCGCAACCAGCTGTCCAAGCAGATCGGCCAGCTCAAGTCCAAGGGTGAATCCGCCGACGCCGTGATGGCGGAAGTGGCGCAAACCAAGGTGGAGCTGGAACAGTCCGCCGCCCGGCTGGAGCAGATCCAGCCCGAGATGCAGGCGCTGCTGCTGGCCGTGCCCAACCTGCCGCACGAGAGCGTGCCGGTGGGCGAGGACGAGAAGGGCAACGTGGAAGTGCGCAAGTGGGGCACGCCGGCGAAGTTCGAGTTCCAGGCCAAGGACCACGTGGACATCGGCGAGCCGCTCGGCCTGGACTTCGCCACCGGCGTGAAGCTCAGTGGCTCGCGCTTCACCGTGATGAAGGGGCCCATCGCGCGGCTGCACCGCGCGCTGGCGCAATTCATGCTGGACGTGCAGACGCAGGAGCACGGCTACACCGAGTGCTACACGCCCTACATCGTCAACGACGCCACGCTGCGCGGCACCGGCCAGCTGCCGAAGTTCGAGGCCGACCTGTTCGCGGTCAGCAAGGGTGGCCAGGAGGGCTTGGGCGACGAAGACCAGCAGGCGCTGTACCTCATCCCCACCAGCGAGGTGACGCTGACCAACTTCGTGCGCGACGAGATCCTGCCGGAGGCGCAGTTGCCGCTGAAGCTGACCGCGCACACGCCGTGCTTCCGCTCCGAGGCGGGCAGCGCCGGCCGCGACACGCGCGGCATGATCCGCCAGCACCAGTTCGACAAGGTCGAGATGGTGCAGGTGGTGCACCCGGACAAGAGCTACGAGGCGCTGGAGCAGATGACCGGCCACGCCGAGGCTGTGCTGCAGAAGCTGAAGCTGCCGTACCGCGTGATGCTGCTGTGCACCGGCGACATGGGCTTCGGCGCCGCCAAGACCTACGACCTGGAAGTGTGGCTGCCCGCGCAGGACACGTATCGCGAGATCAGCTCGGTGTCGAACTGCGAGGCCTTCCAGGCGCGGCGCCTGCAGGCGCGCTTCAAGACGGCGCAGGGCAAGAACGAGCTGGTGCACACGCTCAACGGGTCCGGCCTGGCCGTGGGCCGCACGCTGGTGGCGGTGCTGGAGAACTACCAGAACGCGGATGGGAGCGTGACGGTGCCGGAGGTGCTGCGGCCTTACATGGGCGGGACAGCGCTGCTGCGCTAGTCTTCGCCGATGTGGACCCAGTCCGCTTCGGACACGGAGTCCAGGTAACGCGCAGCTTCTTCGAGCTTGCCGTGGCGCTCGGCCCATTCGACGTGATCGCGGAAGCTCATGCGGCGCTGCAGGCTGGACAGCTTGTTCCAGATCCACGGCTGCGTCGGCGGCGGCTGCAGGTCTGCGTACCGATCGCCTTCGAGCAGCAGGTAGAGGCCCGCCCACAAGGCCGGGCGCGGACACACTCGGTTGTTGCGGCGCGCGAGCAGGAGCACGTCCTCGATGGTCCAGCGACCGGTGCGAGGCTGCCCTGTGTGGCGGCCCCGCGCACCCGCCAGCGGGACGTTGTTCGACGGCTGGGTTGGCGCGAAGGCCAGGTCCATGCGCAGCGATTCCTCTTCCCACGCTTCCCAGGTGGACTCGCCGCCCTCCCGTGCGTCCGGTATGGGCATGGAGTGCAGCCACGTGTCGCCGGGCACGAAGTCCCTCTTGTGGCCCGACCGTTTCCTGTCCTGTGCCATGCCCTCAAGGTAGGCAGGCGCGTGGCCTGGCGGCGTAGGCGGTGTTCGACGGCGAGGCTCGGACAGGCCGTCCGTGTGCGATATTTCCGGCGGCGGCAAAGGGCGTCGGGGCCTCCTGCCTCGGCTACAATAGCCGGCTTCGCACCACGCGAACCGAATTCAGGAGCGGTGGCAGAGTGGTCGAATGCGCCGGACTCGAAATCCGGTATACGGTTTCACCGTATCGAGGGTTCGAATCCCTCCTGCTCCGCCAAGGA
>JAKFEZ010000137.1:0-13737 GCA_036675435.1 Ramlibacter sp.
CATGCGCGCGAAATCACGCTTTTCGATGTTGGAGAGCTTTTGCGATTGCAGGAAGTCGTCGTGCAACTGGCGCGTCGGTGCCGTGCCGTAGAGCGCGAGTTTGCGTTCGACAAAATTGCGCACCTCCTCGAACAATTTCTTGCGCATCCGTTCGAGGTCTTTGGCACGCTCGGGCGCCAGCGTCTGGCGTTTGGCGTCAGAGATTTCGCGGTCCAGCAGCTCCAGCCCCATGGCCTGCTGGATCTTTTGGGTGTAGTAGCCTTTTTGGGTGAAAAACCAGATGTCGGTCAGGCCCACCTCGCGCGCGGCTTCCTGCATGCGCTTTGCCAGTGCCGCAGAGTCACCCGACAGCAACAACTGCGACAAGGCCTGGCCACCGCTGCCCTGACAGCCGCCCGGCCCACCGGAACCGGTTGCGGTCTGTTTGTTTTGGGCTGGGTCCGGCAGGTCTTGCGCGGCCATGGCGTCTGAAGCGGGGTTGGCGTTGGGGTCGGTGTCGGGCCTGAAGGAGGGCTTGGCCGGACTGCCTTGCGCGGCCATGTTTTCGAAGGAATTGAAACGGAAGAAGCGGTCAAAGGCCTCGTCGTACAGGGCGCGATCCGGGGTGGTTTTCGCCAGTGTCGTGCCCAGTGCGCTTTTCAGGAGGGTGCGGTCGCTCCAGCCGACCAGCGCCACGGCGCGCGCCGCATCGACCTGGGCGTTGAGGCTGATCTCGAGGTCGCTGCCGCGCAGCGCCTTGAAGAAATCCTCAAGCGTGGCTTGCACGGGGAATCTCCGCATCCTTGCGCGCTTGTTGCAGCAGGGCCGGCAGTTGCTCGCTGGCCGAGGCGATGTCCTGCTCGAACTTGAGGAAGACACTGAGCGTGCCCTTCACCATGTCCAGGCTCAAGTGTTCGGCGTGCAGCAGCAGCAGCGTTTTGGCCCAGTCGATGGTCTCGCTGACCGAGGGCTGCTTTTTCAGGTCCATCTGCCGCACCGCCTGAATGAAAGCGACCAGTTCGCGGTTCAGTGTTTCCGACAGGCCTGGCACGCGGCGCTCCAGAATGCGCCGCTCCAGCTTCGCCTCGGGGAATGGAATGTGCAAGTGCAGGCAGCGGCGCTTGAGCGCGTCGCTCATCTCGCGCGTGTTGTTGCTGGTGAGAAAAACGATGGGCTTTACCTTGGCCTTGATGGTGCCGAGTTCGGGCACCGAGACCTGAAAGTCGGACAGCACTTCGAGCAGGAAAGCCTCGAACTCGGGGTCGGACTTGTCAACCTCGTCCACCAACAGCACGCAGCCGCGCTCCTGGTGCAAGGCCTGATAGAGCGGGCGCGGCTCAAGAAAGTGCTCGGAAAAGAACAGATCGTCGTGCGCATGCAGCCGCTCGATGGAGGCCGCGAGTCCCACCGCGCCTTGCATCATCTCCCCCAGTTTGTCCTTGAGGAGTTGCGTATAGAGCAATTGCTTGCCGTATTTCCACTCGTACAAGGCCTTGGATTCGTCCAGGCCTTCGTAACACTGCATGCGGATCAGGGGCACGTCGAGAATCTCGGCCATGCCCTTGGCCAGTTCGGTCTTGCCGACGCCGGCCGGGCCTTCGACAAGGATCGGCTTTTCCAGATTGAAGCCCAGATAGACCGAGGTGGCGATTTCGCGGCTGGCAATGTAGTCGACCGCAGCCAGCCGCTGCGCCAGGCCATCGATGGAGTCAAAGTGGGGTTGGTGTAGTGTTTTCACGGGGTTCCTTGGAGAGCAGCATTTTTTCGCCGGTTTGAAGTTGTCGGGATTCGGCGATGCCGCGGGCTATGCCCTGCACCAGGCGCAGATCGCGCGCCAGGTTGAGCAGGGTCGGTTCACGGTCGTCCAGGGCCGCGGCAAAGGATTCACAGGTGCCTTGCCAGCGATCAAGCAGGCGGCGCGCGCCCAGATTGAATGCCGCCAACGCCTCGTTGGGTCCGTGCTGGTCCAGGTGCTGGGCGGCATGACGTGCAACGGGCGAGAGGGCATCGAGTTCGAGTTGCAAGCCACCCAGGTCCCGGGTCAATGCAGGGGTCCGGGCGGAGCTTTGGAACCAGCGCGCCAATGTATCCAGCTCGGCTTGCATGGCGCCGAGCATGGGGCCCAGCAGCAGGGCGTCTTCGATCGCGCGCAGCGGCCGAGCGATGGTGTCGAAAGCCTGTCCAGGCTCGCCAAGGCGCTGGCTTTCCGGCACCCGGCAGCCGACAAGTTGCATGCCGCAATGGCCGAGCGGCGCCAGTCCGCGCACTTTGTCGTCCAGTTGGCGGGTCAGGCCCGGTGTGTTGACCTCAACGACGAAAGCATCGAAGCGCCTGCGCCCCTCGTGTTCGCCGCTCACGGCCAGCACGATGACGGCATCGGCTGCCGGGCCGTTGCTGACAAAGGCCTTGTGGCCGTCAAGGAGCCAGTCGCTGCCGTCCTGAATCGCCCGGCAGCTCAGGTGTTTGGGGTGTGCGCCGGTGCCGGGCTCGGAGATCGCGAGTGCCAGTAATGTGTCGCCAAGCGCCATGGATCGCAGCAGCGCACGATGCCGGTCGCTGCGCAGATTCGGCGCCAGCACGAAGCGTCCCAGCATCTGCTGCATCATCCACGCCATGCCCAGACCCAGGCTGGCGGATTCCCGGGCGACGATGCCGGCCACAGCGCTGACCTGCACGGCGTCCGTGACGGGCGCCCCGCCGTCGCTGTCGAAGCCCACACCGAGCAGGCCGCTGGCGCCGAGATGACGCCACCAGGCACGGGGGAAGCCGTGCGCGCAGTCAGGCGCTGGCGCGCCCGACAAGGCCAGGCGCATGGCCTCGGGCAGCGCCGAAGGCGGCATGTGCTGTGTGGGTGAGGCGGCGGACTTCATCCAGGGCTTCCGGCGTAAAACCCGAGCTGGCGCGCCGCCAGGTCGCGCATCACCTCTTCGGCGCCGCCACCGATGGCGTTGACCTTGACTTCGCGGTAAATGCGCTCCACCTTGACGCCGCGCATGAAACCGGCGCCGCCGTGCAGTTGCACCGCCTCGCTGGCGCAATAGGCCATGGTCTGGGTGGCCTGGTTCTTCAGCAGGCAGATTTCGCCCACCGGCGTATCGCCCTGTTCGACGCGCCAGGCGAGCAATTCCAGCATGGCCTGGGTCGCCTCGACGCGCATGGCCATGTCGGCGAGTTTGTGGCGGGTGACCTGCTGGTCGATCAGGCGGCCGCCGAACATCTCGCGCTCACGCGACCAGGCCAGCGCCTCGTCCAGGCAGACGCGGGCAAAGCCGTTGGCGCCGGCGGCGAGAAAGATGCGCTCGCGGTTGAAATTCTTCATGATGGCCTTGAAGCCCTGGTTTTCCACCCCCACCAGGTTCTCCACTGGCACGCGGCAATGGTCGAAATACAGGGCGGCGGTGTCGGAGCACCACCAGCCCATTTTTCTCAAAGGCGTTTGCGTAAAGCCGGGCGTGCCTTTCTCGATCAGCAGCAGCGACACGCCGCCTGGCCCCGGCCCGCCAGTGCGCACCGCCACGGTGTAGAAGTCGGCGCGCATGCCGGAGGTGATGAACGTTTTCGAGCCGTTGACGACATAGTGATCACCATCCCTGCGCGCCGTGGTCTTGAGGTTGGCCACGTCCGAGCCGCCGGAGGGTTCGGTGATGCCGAGTGCGCTGATCTTCTCGCCCCGCAGCACCGGCGGCAAGACGCGCTGCTTCAGCGCCTCGCTGCCCACGTTGACGATGGGCGGGCAGCCGATGGTGTGCGACAGCAGACTCGCCAGGACACCACCAGCACCGCAACGCGCCAGTTCCTGCGCGGCGATGATGGTCATGAACAGGTCGCCGTCGTTGCCGCCGAAGGCTTCAGGAAAACCCAGGCCCAGCAGGCCGATTTCGGCCGCCTTGCGGTACAACGCGACAGGAAAGGACTCGGCTTCGTCCCAGGCATCCACGTGCGGACTGATTTCTCTGGCGACGAAGCGGCGCATCGCGTCGCGGAACGCCAGATGCTCGGGCGTATAGAAGGGACTCTTGGCAGGCAGGGTTTCGGCAGGCATGCGTTTTACTCTCCGTGGATGTGGCGTGTGTCGCGCGTGCCGAGCGGTGCGCGCCTCAATCAGGCTGCTCGACCAGTGACACCAACAATGCGCGCGTGGCAACCTGGTCGCCAGCGCGCACAGCTACCTGGTCCACCACGCCATCGCGACGGGCCAGCAGTTGATGCTCCATCTTCATGGCTTCGAGCACCGCCAGGCGTTGCCCCTTGGTGACCGTGTCGCCATGTTGGACGTCAACGGCCAGCACCCGTCCATTCATGGGTGCGAGCACGCGTGACTCCGTACTGCCTGCCGCCGCGGCCGGGGGGTCATAGGTCAGGTCTTCAAAGCTGGCACTCAGGTCGCCCAGCTCCAAGTGCAACACGCCGCCGGCAAACACCGCAGCCGCGTGCTGCTGCACGCCATCGGCGATCAGGTGCAGGCACTCGCCTTCGCGCCCGCTGAGGGTGATGTGGTGCAGCGCCGCGCCCACTTCGAGCGTGTAGCTGTGGGTGCCAGTGACCGTGATGTGCACGGCATGGCGGTGTTCGCCCTCGCCGATCAGCATCGGCCAGCGTGCCGGTCCGCTGGAGCGCCAGGGCGCGGCTGCGACCGGCGTGGCGCTGGCTTCAAACCACAGCGTGCCGGCCAGCGCCAGCGCCAGCGAGTCGGGCTGGGGCCGCACCAGCGCCGCAGCGCCGAAGTGCTGGGCGATAAAGGCAGTGGTCGTTTCGCCAGCGGCGAAGGCCGGGTGGCTGGCCACGGCTTCGAGGAAGGCACGGTTGTGGGGCAGGCCGAGCAGGCGGGTGCGTTGCAGCGCACCGATCAGGCGCCGTCGGGCTTCGTCGCGGGTCGCGCCGTGCACAATGATTTTGGCGATCATGGGGTCGTAGTGCGGGCTGACGGTCTGGCCTGATGCCAAGCCGTGGTCAACGCGCACGCCTTCGCCCGTGGGCGGGCACCAGAGCGCAACATCGCCACTTTGCGGCAGGAAGCCGTTGTACGGATCTTCGGCGTACAGGCGCACTTCGATGGCGTGCCCGTTCAAGTGCACTTGCTCCTGCGTCAGCGGCAAGTGCTCGCCACGGGCCACGGCGATCTGCCAGGCCACCAGGTCCAACCCGGTGATGCACTCGGTCACCGGGTGTTCGACCTGCAGCCGCGTGTTCATCTCCAGAAAGTAGAAGCGCCCTTCGCTGTCGAGCAGAAACTCCACCGTGCCGGCGCCGACGTAGTTCACGGTGCGCGCAGCCGCCACCGCCGCCGCGCCCATTTGCTCGCGCAGCTGGGGCGTGACCGCCGGGGAGGGCGCTTCCTCGAACACCTTCTGGTGCCGGCGCTGGATCGAGCAGTCGCGTTCGCCCAGGTGGATGATGTGGCCGTGCTGGTCGCCGAAGACCTGGATTTCGACATGGCGCGGCTCAATCACCGCGCGCTCCAGGATGAGCTCTTCGCTGCCGAAGGCGTTGCCTGCTTCCGAGCGGGCGCTGGCCAGGGCGACCGCGAGGTCTTGCGGGTGTTCGACCAGTCGCATGCCTCGCCCGCCACCGCCCGCCGCCGCCTTGACCATGATCGGGAAACCGATCTCGGCAGCCTTCGTGAGCAGCGTGGCATCGGACTGGTCGGTGCCCTGATAGCCCGGCACGCAGGGCACGCCCGCCGCCAGCATCAGGCGTTTGGCGCCGGCCTTGTTGCCCATTTTCAGGATGGCCTGCGGGTCCGGGCCGATGAACACCAGCCCGGCGTCCAGGCAAGCTTGCGCAAAGCCGTCGTTCTCGGACAGGAAGCCGTAGCCGGGGTGTACCGCGTCGGCACCGGTGCTGCGCGCCGCCGCCAGCAGCGCCGCAACGTTGAGGTAGCTCTCCCGTACCGGCGCCGGGCCGATGCACACTGCCTCGTCGGCCAGGGCAACATGCAGCGCTTGGGCATCTGCTTCGCTGTAAACGGCCACCGTGCGGTAGCCCTGCGCCTGGGCCGTGCGGATGATCCGGCAGGCGATCTCGCCGCGGTTGGCAATCAGGATTTTGGTGAAGTTCATCAGGGTTCTCACATCCGTGCCACGCCAAAGGTGTTCGAAAGCAAGGGCCGCAACCCGGCTTCCCGACACACCGCCAGGGTGGTGGCGAGCGCGCGGCGGGTGTCGCGCGGGTCGATGATGCCGTCGTCCCACAGGCGCGCGGTGGCAAACAGCGAATGCGATTCGAGGTCAAAACGTGCCAGGATCTCGCTTTTCATGGTGGCCATGGTTTCGGCGGGTGGCTCCTTGCCGGTGCGGGCAAATTTTTCTTCGGTGACGATGCGCATCACGGTGGCGGCCTGCTCGCCGCCCATCACAGCCACCCGCGCGTTGGGCCAGGCGAACACGAAGCGCGGATCGTAGGCGCGGCCACACATGCCGTAGTTGCCGGCACCGAAGGAGGCACCTGTCATCACGGTGATTTGCGGCACGGTGGCATTGGCCACAGCCTGGATCATCTTGGCGCCATGCTTGATCATGCCGACCTGCTCCACATCCTTGCCGACCATGAAGCCGGTGGTGTTCTGCAGATAGACGATCGGGGTGCCCGACTGGCAGCACAGCTGGATGAACTGGGTCGCCTTGGTGGCGCCTTGCGGATCGATGGGCCCGTTGTTGCCGATGAAGCCGCAAGGGTGTCCCTCGATGGCGCCATGGCCGCACACGGTGCTGGAGCCATACAGCGGCTTGAATTCAAGGAAGTCGGAGTCGTCGATCAGCCGCGCCAGCAGCTCGCGCATGTCATAGGGCTGGCGGAAGTCGGTGGGCACGACGCCGGCCAGTTGCTCGACCGGATAACGCGGCTCTTTCCAGGTCTTCACCGCGCGCATCGGCAAGCGGTCGTTCCACGGCAGCCGCGCCAAGATGTCGCGTGCGATGCGGATGCCGTCCGCATCGTCCTCGGCCAGGTACTCGGCCACGCCCGACATCGAACAGTGCATCTCGGCGCCGCCCAGCTCTTCGTCGGTGGCGATCTCGCCGGTGGCGGCTTTTAGCAAGGGTGGGCCGGCCAGGAAAGCCTTTGCACGGCCGCGCACCATGATCACATAGTCGGACATGCCCGGAAGGTAGGCGCCGCCGGCAGTTGAGTGGCCGTGCATCACGCAGACCTGTGGAATGCCCCTGGCCGATAGCCGCGCCTGGTTGGCGAAGCCGCGGCCGCCTTCAATGAACACCTCGCCCACATGCATCAGGTTGGCGCCGCCGGACTCGACCAGTCGCACCACTGGCAGTTTGTTCTCCAGTGCGATGGCTTCGGCGCGAAGGCTCTTCTTCATGCCCATCGGTGTGATGGTGCCGCCCTTGATCGCGCTGTCGGATGCGATCACCACGCAACGGATGCCCGACACCACCCCGATGCCGCAGATGATCCCGCCCCCCAGCACGTTCTTCTCGCCGTCGTCGTCGTGCATCCTGAAGCCGGCCAGGGTCGAAAACTCCAGCCACGACGAGCCGCGGTCGAGCAGCAGCGCGATGCGCTCACGCGGCAGCAGCTGTTTGCGGGCGCGGAACTTGGCTTCTTGGCTGTTCGACGTGTTGCGCACACGGTCTTCGAGCGTGCGGAAACTGTCGATCAGCGCGAGCATCTGTGCGCGCTCGCGCTGGAAGCTCTCTGACTGCGGGTCGACTTGACTTTGAATGGCGGGCATGGGCGGTTCTCGCTGAAAGGTCGCAGTGAACGAATGGGGTCACAGGCCTGCTTACAGGTCGTAAAAACGCTCACCCTGGGCGGCCATGCGGCGCAGCAACTGCGGCGGCGCGAAGCGCGCACCGTGCCGCTCTGCCAGGCTCTCGCAGACTTTGACAAAGGCGGACACCCCCTGGCTGTGGATCTGGCCGATCGGGCCACCCAGGTAGGCTGGGAAGCCCCAGCCCAGGATCGCGCCGACATCGGCATCGATTGGTGCCAGCAGAACTTTTTCTTCGAGGCAGCGTGCTGTTTCGACGGACTGGATGAACATCAGGCGCTGCTTGACCTCTTCGACCGTGGGTTGCGTGGCCGCCAGCGGGAACGCCTGCGCCAGGCCTGCCCACAGTTGTTTCTGGCCATCTTGTGGGTAGTCGTAGAAACCTTTGCCGGTTTTTTTACCCAGTCGTCCCAGCTGGTCCACCATGCGGTCGCAGACGTCGTCGACGGCGCTGCGCTGGTAGGCCTTGCCGAGGTCGGTGGCGGTCTGTTTCCGGATGCGCGCCATCAATTCGAGCGAGACTTCGTCGGCCAGCGCCAGCGGCCCCACCGGCATGCCGGCCATGCGCCCGGCGTTGTCGATCAGCGCCGGCTTCACGCCTTCGGCCAGCAGCGCCAGGCCTTCGCCGACGTAGGTCGAGAACACCCGGCTGGTGTAGAAGCCGCGGCTGTCATTGACGACGATGGGCGTCTTGCGGATCGCCTTGACGAAGTCCATGGCACGGGCCAGGCATTCGTCACTGGTGGCCTGGCCGCGAATGATCTCCACCAGCGGCATCTTGTCGACTGGCGAGAAAAAATGCAGGCCGATGAAGTTGGCCGGACGTGCGGACGCCTCGGCCAGCCCGCTGATGGGCAGGGTGCTGGTGTTGGAGGCGAAGAGGGCGCCGGGGGCGATCACCGCCTCGGCCTTGCGCGTCACGTCGGCCTTGATGGCGCGGTCTTCAAACACCGCTTCGACCACAATGTCACAGCCTGTCAGGTCGGCGAAGTCGGTGGTCGGCTTGATCAGGGTTAGCTTGGCAGTGCACTCGGCCTCGGTCATGCGCTTGGCGGCCACGCGCTTGTTCCACAGGTTCTCGCTGTAGGCCTTGCCCTTGGCCGCGCTGTCGGTGCTGCTGTCGAGCAGCACCACTTCCATGCCGACCTCGGCGGCGGCGAAGGCAATGCCCGCGCCCATCATGCCAGCCCCCAGAATGCCGACCTTGCGGTAGCTGGCCTGAGGCACGCCCTTGGGCCGGGAGGCCAGCTTGCTGGCGGCGGGGATGCCAAAGAACAGCGAGCGGATCATGTTCTTGGCCTCTTTGCCGGTCGTCAGCTTGACGAACTCGCGCATCTCGACCTTGCAGCCGGTGTCGATGTCGATCTGGCAGCCGTTGTAGACGCAGTTCAAGATCGCCTCAGGTGCGGGATAGTTGCCAAAGGTCTTGGCGCGCAGCATGGCGTTGCCAGCGGTCAAAGTGTCGTAGCCCATGGGGCTTTGCACGGCGCCGCCCGGCAGCTTGAAACCCTTGCGGTCCCAGGGCTGAACAGCGGCAGCGGCACCGTCAGTCAGCAGCCACTGCCTGGCGCGGGCCAGCAGTTGGTCGGCCGGCACGACTTCATCGACCAGACCCGCATCCAGGGCTTTTTGCGGGGCGAGCTTTTTGCCTTCGAGCAGGAAGGGCAGCGCGTTGCGCACACCGATCATGCGCGGCAGACGCTGCGTGCCGCCGCCGCCGGGCAGCAGGCCAAGGCCCACCTCGGGCAGGCCGATCTGGGCCTTGGGGTTGTCGGCGGCGATGCGTCGGTGGCAGGCCAGCGCGACCTCGTAGCCGCCGCCCAGCGTGGTGCCGTTGAGGGCCGCGACGAAGGGCTTGCCGCTTTTCTCAATGCCGCGCATCAGGGCGTGCAACTGGGTGACGAAGTCCATCATTTCGGCAACGTCCGTGATGGCGAGCATCATGTTGAGGTCGGCACCGGCGATGAACTCGGGCTTGGAAGAGGTGACGATCACGCCCTTGACGGCAGCGTCCGCGACGGCCCTGCGCACGGCGTCGGAGAAGGCAGGAATGGATTGCTCGTTGAGGACGTTCATGGGCACGTCCTGCATGGCCCAGGTGATGGTGGCGATGCCATCGGCATCAAGCTTGTAGTCAATCGTCATGTTGGTGATCCAGGTCTGTGATGAGGTTCACGTCGTGCCGAGGCTTCAGACGCGCTCGATGATGGTGGCTGTGCCCATGCCGGCGCCCACGCACAGCGTGACCAGGCCGGTCGACAGGTTGCGCCGCTCGAGTTCGTCGAGCAGGGTGCCCAGAATCATCGCGCCAGTCGCGCCCAGGGGGTGCCCCATCGCAATCGCCCCGCCGTTGACGTTCATCTTGTCGTGCGTGACTTTCATCACTTCCATGAAACGCAGCACGACTGAGGCGAAGGCTTCGTTCAGTTCATAGAGGTCGATGTCGCTGGCCTTCATGCCAGCGAGCTTGAGCGCCTTTTCCGCCGAATAGGAGGGGCCGGTCAGCATGATGGTGGGCTCGCTGCCGATGGAGGCGAACGAGCGGATGCGGGCACGGGCTTTCAGGCCCAGCCGTTTGCCGACTTCGGCGTTGCCGACCAGCACCGCAGCCGCGCCGTCAACAATGCCCGATGAGTTGCCGGCATGGTGCACGTGCACCATGCGCTCGATCTCGGGATAACGCTGAATGGCCACCGCGTCGAAGCCGTATTTCTCGCCCTGCACCTTGAAAGCAGGCTCCAGCTTGGCCAGCGACTCCAGCGTGGTTTCGGCGCGCATGTGTTCGTCGCGCTCAAGCACGATGCAACCGTTCACATCCTTCACGGGAACGATCGAATTGGCGAAGCGGCTCTCGGCCCAGGCGAGTGCGGCGCGGCGCTGGCTTTCGACCGCGTAGCTGTCGACGTCGCTGCGGCTGTGGCCGTAAAGCGTGGCAATCAGATCGGCCGAAATGCCCTGCGGCACGAAATAGGTCGGAATCGCCACCGCTGGGTCAATCGCCCAGGCACCGCCGCTGGTGCCCATGGGCACACGGCTCATGCTCTCCACGCCGCCGCCGATGACCAGTGGCGACTGACCCGACATCACCTTGGCGGCGGCCATGTTGCAGGCCTCCAGGCCCGAGGCGCAAAAGCGATTGACCTGCACGCCGGCAGCGCTTTCGTGGTACCCGGCGGCAATGGCCGCAACGCGCGCGATGTTGGCGCCTTGCTCACCGGCGGGTTCGACGCAGCCGAGGATGATGTCGTCCACGAAGGCGGTGTCCAGGGTGTTGCGGTCGCGTAGTGCCTGCAGCGCGGTAATGGCCAAACTGATGGGCGTGGTGCCGTGCAGCGCACCCGAGCTGCGGCCCTTGCCGCGCGGCGTGCGCACGGCGTCGAAAATGAATGCTTCGGTCATATTGGGTTTCCTTCTTTCTGAATCTGGGGATGCGATAGGCAAGAGGGCGGAAGAGCGGCAGGCGGCTGGCAGCAGTTGCTACAGCGTGCGGCTGATGATTTCCTTCATGATTTCGTTGGCGCCACCGTAGATGCGCGCGACGCGCGCATCCGCATAGGCGCGGGCAATCGGGTACTCCCACATGTAGCCGAAGCCGCCGAACATCTGCAGGCATTGGTCGATCACCTTGCAGTGCAGGTCGGTGGTCCAGTACTTGGCCATCGCGGCGGTGGCGGCATCAAGTTGACCGTCCATCAGCAGGCCGAGCAGACGGTCGACAAAGACCTGTGCGATCTGCACCTCGGTTTTCATTTCGGCGAGCTTGAAGCGGTTGTGCTGGAAATCGATCACGCGCTGGCCGAAGGCCTTGCGATCCTTGGTGTAGGCCAGGGTCCATTCGAGCGCGGCCTCGGCGCCCGCCACCGCGCCGATGGCGATCTGCATGCGCTCCCAGGCCAGTTCCTGCATCAGCAGGAAAAAGCCCTTGCCATCCCCGCCGAGGATGTTGCTGGCCGGCACGCGCACGTCTTCGAAGAAGAGTTCCGAGGTGTCCTGCGCCTTCATGCCGATTTTTTCGAGATTGCGCCCGCGCGTGAAGCCGGGGCGATTGGTCTCGACCAGCACCAGCGAGGTTCCCTTGGCGCCTTGCGTCGGGTCGGTCTTGGCGACAACGATCACCACGTCGGCGTTCTGGCCGTTGGTGATAAAGGTCTTTTGACCATTGATCACAAGTTCGTCGCCGTCACGGACCGCACTGGTGCGCACGCTTTGCAGGTCGCTGCCCGCGCCCGGCTCAGTCATGGCGATGGCGCCAATCACTTCGCCGGTGGCCATCTTCGGCAGCCAGTTGCGCTTTTGCGCCTCGGTGCCGTAGGCCAGGATGTAGGGTGCCACGATGTCGGAGTGCAGGCCGAAGCCAATGCCGCTGGTGCCGGCGCGCGAGACTTCTTCAATGAGCACAGCACTGTGCAGGCGCGTACCGCCACCGCCTCCGTATTGCTCGGGTATGGCGGGGCACAGCAGGCCGGCGGCGCCGGCCTTGCGCCAGACGGCGCGCGGCACGATGCCATCGTTTTCCCAGCCGGCGTGATGAGGTATGACTTCTTCTTCCAGAAAGCGACGTGCCTGGTCCCGGAAGAGTTCGTGTTCTTCACCGAAGAGGGTGCGGTTGAGCATGGGTCTGTCCATGAAGTTCGATTGGCACTGGCACTGGCACTGGCATGGCCGACGGTCGCGAAGAGTTGCTCGTCCACGTGGGAAAGCGCCGGAAGCACCCAACGCACGATAGACAAACCAATCGACCAAACGCTTGTTAGATGATATAGTATACGGCATGGCAAAGGAGCAAGACAACCCACTCTCGCGCAGAGATGCGATCCTGGCGGCCGCGGCGAGCCGGTTCCGGCGCCAGGGTTTTGAGCGCACTTCGGTGCGCGAGATTGCCCAAGCCATGGGCATGACTTCAGGCTCGCTCTTCTACCATTTCGCGACCAAGGAGGATCTGCTGGTGGCGATCATGGAGGAGGGTGTTCGCGACATCATGCGGTCGGTGCGCGACGGGCTGGCTGGCGAAGTTCGCTTGCCCGAGCGGCTGCTGTCGATGGTGCGCAGCCACCTGAAGGCTTTGCTAGGTACGAGGCTCGACGCCATGACCGTGCTGCTCTATGAGTGGCGCAGCCTTTCGCCGGCCGCCCAGACCCGGGTGATGGCATCGCGCGACGCCTACGAGACCTTGTGGATGACGCCGATCAGCGAGGCTGCGGCGCTGGGCCTGGTCGATACAGATGTCGTGTTGGTGCGCCAGACAGTTCTCGGTGCCCTCAACTGGACGGCGCAGTGGTACCGGCCTGGCGGGCGTCTGGACATCGATGCGTTGGCGCAGCGCATGTACGCGATGCTGTTTCCTCGTGTGGCCGCATCGGGAGTGAGCAGTGATTGAACGGGCCGGATTCGGCTTCCATCTCACCGTTTTCAATTGTTTATTTTAGTCACATGGAGATAAAGTGAAGATATTGGTCGCCGTCAAGCGGGTGCTGGACTACAACGTCAAGGCCCGCGTCAAGTCCGACGGTTCGGGAGTCGATCTCGCGAACCAGAAGTTGTCCATGAACCCTTTCGACGAGATCGCCTGCGAAGAGGCGGTGCGCCTCAGGGAGGCCGGTGTCGCTTCTGAAGTGATCGTTGTTTCCTGTGGCCCGGCGGCTTGCCAGGAAACGCTGCGCAGCGCCATGGCCATCGGCGCTGATCGCGCCGTGCTTGTTGAAACTGACGCCGCGCTCGAACCGCTCGCGGTGGCCAAGCTGATGCAGCATGTGGCCCAAAAAGAAGGTGTGCAGTTCGCCATCTTCGGCAAGCAGGCGATTGATGACGACGCTGGCCAGACTGGCCAGATGTTTGGCGCGCTGATGGGCTGGGCCCAGGCCAGCTTCGCCTCCAAGGTGCAGATCAGCGGCGACACGGCCACCATCACTCGCGAGATCGACGGTGGCCTGGAAACCCTGGCCATGAAGCTGCCGGCCGTGATCACGACCGACCTGCGCCTGAACGAGCCGCGCTTCATCACGCTGCCCAACATCATGAAGGCCAAGAAAAAG
>JAKFEZ010000092.1:0-56767 GCA_036675435.1 Ramlibacter sp.
GCCAGGCCGACGTGCAGGGCGTGGCCGGCACGTGGAAGGACCTGACCGACAACGTGAACTTCATGGCCGGCAACCTCACCTCCCAGGTTCGGAACATTGCCGACGTGACGAAGGCGGTGGCCGCGGGCGACTTGTCCAAGAAGATCACGGTGGACGTGAAGGGCGAGATCCTGGAGCTCAAGAACACCATCAACACCATGGTGGACCAGCTGTCATCCTTCGCCTCGGAGGTGACGCGGGTGGCGCGTGAAGTGGGCACCGAGGGCAAGCTGGGCGGCCAGGCCGACGTGCAGGGCGTGGCCGGCACCTGGAAGGACCTGACCGACAACGTGAACTTCATGGCCGGCAACCTCACGTCGCAGGTGCGCGGTATCGCCAAGGTGGTGACCGCCGTGGCCAATGGCGACCTGGAGCAGAAGCTCACCGTGGACGCCAAGGGCGAGATCGCCACGATGGCGGACACCATCAACTCGCTGACCGACACGCTCGCGACCTTCGCTGACCAGGTGACCACCGTGGCGCGCGAAGTGGGCGTGGAGGGCAAGCTGGGCGGCCAGGCCAAGGTGCCGGGCGCTGCCGGCACCTGGAAGGGCCTGACGGAAAACGTGAACCAGCTGGCGGCCAATCTCACCACGCAGGTGCGGGCGATTGCCGAAGTGGCCACCGCCGTGACGCAGGGCGACTTGACCCGCTCCATCACGGTGGAGGCACTGGGCGAGGTGGCTGCGCTGAAGGACACCATCAACGAGATGATCCGCAACCTGAAGGATACGACCCAGGTCAACACCGAACAGGACTGGCTGAAGACCAACCTGGCGAAGTTCTCGCGGATGCTGCAGGGTCAGAAGGACCTGGTGGCGGTAGGCCACCTGATCCTGTCGGAGCTGGCGCCGGTGGTCGGCGCGCAGCAGGCCGAGTTCTATGTGCTGCGCTACACCCATGAGCAGCCCAAGCTGCGCCTGATGGCCAGCTATGCGTCGGACGGCCACGGCGCTTACGGCAAGGAACTGGACATGGGCCAGGGCCTGGTCGGCCAGTGCGCGTACGACAAGAAGAAGATTCTGCTCACATCGTCCATTCCCGACAGCCTGAAGATCGCATCGGGCCTGGCCGAGGTGGCGCCGCTCAACGTGCTGGTGTTGCCGATCATCTTCGAAGGGCAGGTCAGGGGCGTGGTGGAGCTGGCCTCGGTGGAGCGCTTCAACCCCACCCACCAGGCCTTCCTCGACCAGCTGACGGAATCGATCGGCATCGTGATCAACACGATCGAAGCCAACATGCGCACGGAAGACCTGCTGACCCAGTCGCAGTCGCTCGCGCAGGAGCTGCAAAGCCGCCAGCAGGAGCTGCAGCAGACCAACGAGGAGCTGCAGGAAAAGGCCCGGCTGCTCGTGCACCAGAACCATGAGGTGGAGCGCAAGAACCAGGAGGTCGAGCAGGCGCGGCAGGCCCTGGAAGACAAGGCCAAGCAGCTCGCGCTGACCTCCAAGTACAAGTCCGAGTTCCTCGCGAACATGTCGCACGAGCTGCGCACGCCGCTCAACTCGCTGCTGATCCTGTCGGACCAGCTGTCCAAGAACCCCGATGGCAACCTGAGCGCCAAGCAGGTCGAGTTTGCCAAGACCATCCACTCGTCGGGCAACGACCTGCTGATGCTGATCAACGACATCCTGGACCTCTCCAAGATCGAGTCCGGCACCGTGGTGGTGGACATCAACGAGCTGCGCATGTCCGACCTGCAGCTGTACGTGGAGCGCACCTTCCGCCACGTGGCCGAGGCCAAGAACGTGGACTTCATGATCCACGCCGGGATGAACCTGCCGACCTCGATGGTCACCGACGTGAAGCGCCTGCAGCAGATCCTGAAGAACCTGCTGTCGAACGCGTTCAAGTTCACGCACCAGGGCAATGTGACGCTGACGGTGGAAGACGTGTTCACCGGCTGGACCCCGGACAACGAGGACCTCAACCGCGCGCCGCAGGTGCTGGCCTTTGCCGTGTCCGACACCGGCATCGGCATTTCGGGCGACAAGCAGCAGATCATCTTCGAGGCTTTCCAGCAGGCCGATGGCTCCACCAGCCGCAAATACGGCGGCACCGGCCTGGGGCTGGCCATCAGCCGCGAGCTGTCCAAGCTGCTCGGCGGCGAAATCCGGCTGTCGAGCGCACCCGGACAGGGCAGCACCTTCACCCTCTACCTTCCGCTGGTGTATTCCGGCGCGCGCGGCCTGCGCCGGGCGGTTGCACCCGCCGACTCGCGCGCCGACTTCACGGTGCCCGGGCTCAAGCGCCCGCCGCGGCCTGAGCCGCAGGGGCAGGTGGAAGACGCAGTGATGGCCGGAGAGGACGGCAGTGCCGTGGTGAACGAGGCCGGCGACGACCGCGACAGCATCCAGCAGGGCGACCTGTCCTTGCTGATCGTCGAGAACGACCTGGCCTTCGCGAGTTTCCTGCTGGACGCCGCGCGGGCCAAGGGTTTCAAAGGGCTGGTGACTTCCAGGGGTGCCGGGGCGCTGACGCTGGCCACCCAGTACAAACCGTCTGCCATCACGCTGGACATGTACCTGCCCGACATGGAAGGCTGGCGCGTGCTGGACCGCATCAAGCAGGACATGGGGGCGCGCCACATGCCGGTGTGCGTGATTTCCACCGACGATTCGAAGGAGCGGGCCTTTGCGTCCGGGGCCATGGCCTTCGTGGAAAAACCCATTCAGTCGAAGGAAGTGCTGGACGCCCTGCTGGAAAAGCTGCACGCCTATCTGACGCGGCCGAGCAAGCGCGTGCTGGTGGCACTGAAAGACGCGGCCGCGCGGCGCGAATTCCTGGCGCAGATCGAGGACGAGCAGATTTCGTCCGAGGTGGTCAAGAGCAGCGAGAAGCTGCTCGAGTCCCTGGAGGACGGCCGCTTCGACTGCGTGGTGCTGGAAGACGGCTTTCCTGGCGTCGATGCCGCGGAGCTGCGGCGCCTGTTGGCCGCGCAGGCGGAGCTAGGCCCGCTGCAACTGTTGATCTACCACGGCGCAAGCAAGGAGGCCGGCAAGTTCAGCTGGCATTCGGACGATGCCATCACGGTGCGCGAAGCCCACACGGTGCCCAAGCTGTTCGACAACAGCCTGCTGGCGCTGCACCTCAACCTGGCCCGGCTGCCCGAAGCCAAGCGTTCGCTCGTCAATAGCATCCATGAGTCCAGCAAGCCGCTAGCGGGCAAGCGCGTGCTGATCGTCGACGACGACATGCGAAACATCTTCGCCCTGGCCACCGTTCTGGAAGAGCATGGGATGGACATCGTCTGGGCCGATAATGGCCGGGATGCGATCTCCCGCGTGGCCAGCGACCCTCACATCAAAGTGGTACTCATGGATATCATGATGCCCGAGATGGATGGCATGGCCACCATGAAGGAGATTCGCAAGCTGCCGGCGGGCAAGGACCTGCCCATGATTGCAGTAACGGCCAAGGCCATGAAGGGCGATCGCGAGAAATGCATCGAAGCGGGAGCATGGGATTATCTGTCGAAGCCAGTCAACACGCAGGATCTGCTGGCGGTCCTGCGCGCTTGGCTGCACCAATGAGCTCGACAGTAACCCCGCAGTCACCCGCTCTGTCGCAGGAGAAAGTCAACATCCTGGTGGTGGACGACCTGCCGGAGAAGCACGTCGTCTTCCGCAGCATTCTCGAAGAGCTGGGGCAGAACATCATCAGTGCCCGCTCGGGCCAGGAAGCCCTGCGCTTCATCCTGGAGCAGGAGTTCGCGGTCATCCTGCTCGACGTGAACATGCCCGACATCGACGGCCTGGAGACGGCCGGCCTGATCCGGCAGTACAAGAAATCGGCCCAGACGCCGATCGTGTTCATCACCGCTTATGTGGACGAGGTGCAGGCGCAGCGCGGCTATGCGCTGGGCGCCGTGGACTACATTCCTTCGCCGGTGGTGCCCGAGGTGCTGCGCTCCAAGGTAAGGGTCTTCGTCGAGCTCTTCCGCATGAACCGGCAGCTGCAGGTGCAGGCGGCTGCGCGCGAAGCGCTGGCCCGGTCCGAAGCCGCGCGGGCAGCAGCCGAGGATGCGATTCACCGGGCCGACTACCTGGCCGAGGCCGGCCAGCTGCTGGCACGCTCGTTGAACATCGAGGACACCATCAAGGCCCTGTTCGACGTGGCCATCCCCATGCTGGCAGACCGGGCCGTGCTGGCCATGGTCAACGCCGACGGTACGCTGTCGCGTGTAGTGGCCCACCCGGCGCCCGAGCCCGGCGCGCCGGAGAGCCTGCCCGAAGCCCTGCGCGAAGTGCTGATGCAAGCCCTGGACAGCAAGCAGTTCAAGCTCTGGCGCGACGGCAGCGAAGCTGCGGCCGTGTGTCCGCTGATGACCGGCGGCCGCACCCGCGGCGCCCTGATCCTGGTGGCGCCCCAGGGTCGGATGGACCCCTCCAAGGTGGCGCTGGCCAAGGAAGTCGTCAGCCGCGCGTCCATTGCCATCGAGAACGCCCGTCTGTACACCGCCGTGCAGGACGCCGACCGGCGCAAGAATGAGTTCCTGGCCATGCTGGCCCACGAACTGCGCAATCCGCTGGCGCCGATCCGCAATGCGGTGCACATCATGCAGGGCGACGACGTGACGCAGCCCACCATGAACTGGGCCCGCGACGTCATCGGCCGGCAGGCCGACCACATGGCCCGGCTCATCGACGACCTGCTGGACGTCTCGCGCATCGTGCAGGGCAAAGTGGTGGTGCGGCCCGAGAAACTCAGCCTGGCGTCGCTGGTGGAGCGATCCGTCGAGGCCAGCCTGCCGCGCGTGGCCGGGCGCGACCAGGTGCTCGACGTCCAATTGCCGGAGCCGGTCATCGAGCTGAACGGCGACCCGGTGCGATTGGCCCAGGTGCTGTCGAACCTGATCAACAATGCCTCCAAGTTTTCGGGGCCGAACACCCGCATCTCGCTGCAGGCGGCCTACGCCGACGGCGAGGCGAAGATTTCCATCTGCGACGAGGGCGCGGGCATCGATCCGGCTTTCCTGCCGCACATATTCGACCTGTTCGCCCAGGCCGACCAGTCGCTGGACCGGTCGCAGGGTGGGCTGGGGATCGGCCTCACTCTGGTCAAGCACCTGGTCGAGCTGCATGGCGGCAGCGTCACGGCCCACAGTGAAGGGGCAGCGCGGGGCACCGAGATCGTGGTCTCCCTGCCGGCGCAGATCGTTGCGGGGCAGCAGGTGGCGGCGCCTGTCGCGAGCCGTGCTCCCAAGGCGCAAGCCAAGGTGCCGGCCCGCATCCTGGTGGTGGACGACCTCGCGGCCTCGGCCGAGACACTGATGACGTTGCTGGAGATGGAAGGCTTCGACGTCAAGACCGCGAGCGAAGGCATGGCGGCCCTGAAGATCGCCGAAGACTTCCGCCCCGACGTCGTGCTGCTGGATATCGGCCTGCCCGGCATGAATGGCTTCGAGGTGGCGCACCGTCTGCGCAGCCAGCCCGAATCGCGCGACGCGCTGCTGATCGCCCTGACGGGCTACGGCGAGGCCGAGAGCCGCTCTCGATCGGTCCAGGCAGGCTTCGACTTTCACATGGTCAAGCCCGCCGACGTCAACCTGCTGCTGTCGATGCTGGCCGACCCGAAGCAGGCCCGCCGGCAGCGGGTGGCGTAGCGGACAAGCAACTGGGGCCGAGGAGAAGGCCGGCAAAAACAAGAAAGCCCCGATGGAGGGTCCAATCGGGGCTTCTTAGAAGCGTTTCTGGCGGAGAGGGCGGGATTCGAACCCGCGGAGGGCTATTAACCCTCACACGCTTTCCAGGCGTGCGACTTAAACCGCTCATCCACCTCTCCTGCGAGCCCGCCATTGTAGCAGTGTGGATATGGCTCACCGGCCGGCGGCGCAACCGGCGCGCCTCAACCGGCAGTTCGGGCGGTCGGCGCGGGCCTACCTCGGCTCCCAGGACAAACCTCCCGGTCGAATCGGGAGGGATCGACCACATCGTGGGGCCGGGCTTTTCTACCATCGAGAGCGATGTCCGCCGCCTCCCGAGGGTCCTGTTTGTGCGTTGTCCGCGAGCCCGAGCTGCTCGCGTGAAGGTCCTGTTCGTCAACGAGAACATCGGCGGTCATGCGACCGTGCACCATCACTTGCGACGAGCGCTGGTGGACCATCCGGATGTCGCGGCCACCTTCTTCGACGTTCCCGCCCCTTCCATGCTGCGCCGCATTGCCAGCGCACCGGTGCCCGGCCTGGCGCGCCTCGATCTCGATTTCCAGCCACTGCGGTCGCAGCTCGCGCTCAGCCTGCTGGTCCGGCAGCGCATACGGCGGCTGGTAGGCGCGCACGATGTGGTGCACCTCTACACCCAGAATGCCGGGCTCCTCAGCGCATCGCTGCTTCGGCGCCGGCCCACGGTCGTCAGCCTCGACACCACCAATGCTCGCAACGCCTACCGGCTGCCCTACCGAGCGCCGACCCGGTTCACCCGCTGGACCGTTCCGCTGTCGATATTGGCCGAGAAACGGGTGTTCGCCGCTGCCCACACGGTCATCGCCAATTCCCAGTGGGCCGCCGACTCGCTGTTGCAGGATTACGGACTGCCCGAGCACAAGGTGGAGGTGCTCCCCTTCGGGATCACCGCGCCTGTCGACCTCGACCGCTCTGCGATGCCCAGCCGCCCTCGCATCGTATTCCTCGGCCGACAGTTCGATCGCAAAGGCGGCCCGGTGCTTCTGGAAGCCTGGCGCCGATCGGTCGCTGATCGGGCCGACCTGGTGCTGGTGACGATGGATGCCATCCCAAGCGAACCGGGCCTCACGGTGATCAACGATCTCGCCCCGGGTGACGATCGGTTGTGGGCGATCCTGGCCGAGTGCTCGCTGCTTGCGTTCCCATCGACCATCGACCAGGCGCCCAATGCGGTGATCGAGGCGATGGCTGCCGGCCTGCCGGTGATCGCCGTTCCGATGGCCGGCGTGACGGAGATGGTGGTCGATGGGCAGACAGGGCGACATGTCGCGGGGGGCGATGTCGGTGCACTCGCCAATGCGCTGACGGAGTTGATCGACGACGCCGAGCTGCGCGGGCGCATGAGCCGGGCCGCCCGCCATCGGTTCGAAACGCTCTATGACGCGCGCCGGTCCACGGCTCGACTGATGGAAGTGCTGCGGCGAGCAGCCGCCAGCGACGGAGCCGAGGCGTGGGCCGCCTGAGCGCGGCGCTCTCGGCGCTTGGCCAGATTCCCCGGCGAAGGGGCTCGCAGGGAGCCGTCGTGCTGGGCTACCACGATGTGACTGCCGCACCGGACGGTGCGTCGGGCATGTCTGTGAACAGCCACCAGCTCGCGCAGCACCTCGATCTGCTCGAACGGCTCAAGTTTCGGGTTGTTTCGCTGGCGGAAATCGTTGACCGCATGGCAGCGGGTCGAGACGTCGACCGCCTGGCCGCGGTGACCTTCGACGATGCATTGCTCGGCGTTCACCGCCACGCAGCGCCCGTTCTGGCCGAACGCGGCGTTGCGGCTACGGTATTCGTCGTGGCGGGCTCTCTCGGGGCAGATCCACCGTGGTGGCCGGGGGCGACCCGAACTCTGACCGAGGGCGAGCTCGCCGACCTCGTCCGTGCGGGGCATCAGCTGGGTTCGCACACCATGACCCATCGTTCCCTGCCGGCGCTGAAGGTCGATGAGATGTCCTTCGAGCTTTGCGAATCGCGCGAACGCTTGCGAGCACTGTGCGGGCAGGCCGTTGACCATCTCGCGTACCCATCGGGTCACCACGGCCCGGAAGTGCGCGAAGCCGCGCGGGCAGCAGGCTACCGGGCGGCCGTCACCTTCCTCAACGGTAGGGTTTCAGGTTCCGAGGACTTGTGGAAGCTTCCTCGACTGACCATGGGCGCGCACCTGAGCACGGCCCGCCTCGCTTATCACCTGCTCAGGTCCGCCGGCTCCTGGCCCGATCATCAGATCGACCGGGTGGAGCCGGCACCCGGACAAAGTCCGGCTGGCCTGCGATTTCGCGACTCTACTGGGTAGAGATGGCGATCGAGCGGCTGCCAACGTTGCCTGCCGCGTCCATCGCCTGCACCTCGACGGTGCCGTTCCAGCGCCGGGTGTTGGGCAGCCTGATCTGGCATTGGTAGGGTGCGCTGTTGTCCATGCAACGCATGGCACCGTCCAGGTTGAAGCGCACTTCCTTCACGGCGACGTTGTCCGTGGCGCTTGCCGTAATGGTCACCGTCGCGCGCCGGCCAAACGTCGCACCGTTGGCTGGGCTGGTGATGATGACGCCCGGAGCCTGGGTGTCCTGGCCTGGAGAAGGCGCCGGAGCGGGAGCAGGAGCCGGTGCGGGGGCAGCGCAATTGGTCAAAGTGGCCCAATAGTTGGGCGTCCATTCGGGCGGCGAGTTCTGGTTCCAGACGGAAGCGCTCAGCTGCGTGGCGGAATAGGATTTGGCAAGGCGAGTCACCTTGTCGCCAGGCATATAGCGCTTATTGGCGTTCCATTCGGGAAACGCGCAAGAGGCAGGAGGCTGCGGGGCGGGCGCGGGCGCGGGCGCGGGCGCGGGCGCCGGAGCTGGTGCAGGTGCAGGTGCCGGTGCCGGTGCCGGTGCCGGTGCAGGTGCCGGTGCCGGTGCAGGTGCAGGTGCAGGTGCAGGTGCAGGTGCCGGAGCCGGAGCGGGTGCAGCATCCCGCATGGCATTGATTTCCGCATCCGTCAGCAGGCCGCGGCTGGTGATGGCGCTGCGCTCGGTAGTGGTCAGGCCGCCGCCGGCAAAGGCGCTGATCAGGGACAGCTGCATCTTGGGCCGGTTCAGGTCATACATCAGTCCGAAGCGGTTCTCGGGCGCCGGCTTGTTGGGCTCGTCCAGCAGCTCGTAGACGTGGACTGTTTCCAGGTTGATGAGGGTCTGCTTCTTCAGGTCGGTCAGATGCTTGTCCAGGCTGCGCAGGCAGGTTTCGGAGGTCGCGCTGCCGGCCACGTTGTCGAAGTTGGAGTCGTAGGTCTCGCCGCAGTTGAATTCGTTGATGTGGACCGGCTTGTTGAACTTGGCCAGCTGTGCCAGGGGACCGCCGGCGCCGTACCAGGTGTCGCTCAGCAGGCTGCCCTCATGGTTGCGCGGGTAGATGTGGTAGCCGACCACGTCGAACTGGACGCCCTTGTTCTGCATGTAGGTGAGCAGGCCGAAGTCCCGGCCGACAGCGCCCAGCATCGAGCGCAGCGGCAAGCCCGAGCTGGCGCGAACGTCGCGAATGGCGCGCGACATGCCCTTCAGCGCGGCAGTCAGCGAGTTGACGCAGGCCTTGCCCTCGTACACGCCCGCGTTGGTGCCGGCGCTGTTGAAGGGAACCACGCCGAGAATATCGGGGCGCAAAGACACTTCGTTGAGCATCTCGAAGTCGTGGACGATGTCCCGGACCCGATTGACCGTGGCCACGGACTCGTCGTAAGCACGCTGCTCGACCCAGGTGAGGTTCTGGTTACAGCTGTTGTCCCATTGGTGGCTGACCTGCAGGGTCACCTCGACCGAGCCGCCGTTGGCCCTGATCTTCTGGACCTGGTCGCGAAAGGCAGTGACGTCCATGCCGACGTACAGGTCGAGGCGGGCAGTCTTCAGGTTGCGCTGCTTCATTACCGTCGCGATCTGGTCGTTATAGGCGGCACTGCCGCCTTGGTGGGTATTTACCCCCAGATCGAAGGCATGGGTGTTGGCCGACAGGGCGGCGATGGCGGCGGATACGAGAGCTAGGCGTCTTTTCATGTACATCAACTTTCTACTGATCGGTGGCGCGAACGGCTGGGCCTGAGCTCAACCAAAGGCGCGAATCGTAGGGGTACGGATGAGCTAAGTACCTGCCAGTCGTAACCGAATGGCTCCAGGTCTTAACAATTGATGAGCTGTTCAGCCCAACAGCAGCGCTCAACTCGTCAGGAAGTTACGCCCGGTTGCGCTCTGCTACCGGTGGAAGCGAGCCACTTACATGGCCTGCGTCTGAGCGTGTCCTGACTTCGATGGGACAAACCTCCGAAAAAACAAGGACGAACGTCCTTATCGGAGCAGGGCGGTTCGCGTGAGACTTTCAAGTGCGCTCAAGTTCCTCATGGGGTAACCCAAACCACGAACGAAGGCGCGAAGGGCCGGCGCATGCTGGAAAAGAAAGCACAGGGCGTAACAATATATAGAGCGAATGCCGAGTGAAGCCATCGATACGATGCCTCACGCGAAAAAAAGAGTCGTTTTAATATGCGTGATAACTATGTATTCAGTGGGTCATGTCCACTTAGCGAGGACAACCTGTTAAGTGGTCAGCAAAACTATAGAGATGAAGGCCGAATTTCGACCCGAACCATGAATCGGCGCTGTTCCGTGCAGACCCTATGAGAATCTACCGGGACACGTTGCCGCCGACGATCTCCAGCAAGGGAAGGCCTTGGTGGCTGGTTCGCTCGGCGCTGGATCCCGTTGTGGCGGTAGCGGTCTATCTCGCGGCGCTGGCGATCAGCAAGGCGCCCTTCCGGCAGGACGACCTCGTGCTGCTCTGCTCGTGCTTCCTGCTCTCATTCCCTGGCGACGTTCCGTTCAAGCGGTTTTCCGCCGCCGTGGCGGCCGACATCCTGTTGAGATGGTTCATCGTCGTGTCGGGTGTCGCCTTCTTCTGGGCAGCCAAGGCGATGCTGCTTCATACGGGTTTGCAGGTCGACATGAACGTGGTGGCCACCTGGCTGATCGCGGCTCCGGCGGCGCAATTGGTCCTGCACTACATCTCGCCGCGCATCGCTCCTTTTCTGTTTCCCCTGTATCCCAAGGCGAAGGTCGTCATCGTGGGTGCCAACCACGTCGCGCTGCGGTTTGCCCAGTTGATCAATGACGGCGAGGCAGAAGGGCACCAGCTCATCGGCTACTTCGACGACCGGCAGGTGCATCGGCTCGGCGCAAGCAGCAACCACACCGTGATCGGCCGCATCCATGAGGTGAGCGACTACGTCAAGACCCACCGCATCGACGCGATCTACATTTCCATGCCGATGGCCAGCCAGCCCCGGATCGTCAGCCTGCTCGAAGGCCTGCGGGACACCACGGCATCGATTTACTTCCTGCCGGATGTCTTCGTCGCCGACCTGATACAGGGGCGGGTGACGACGCTGGCCGGGCTGCCGGTGGTGTCGGTCTGCGAAACGCCTTTCGACGGCACATCCGGCGCCATCAAGCGCGCCTTCGACTTGACGCTGGTGGTCGGCGCCTTGCCCCTGATCCTGCCCCTGATGCTGGTGATCGGCTTCCTCGTGCGATTCACGTCGCCCGGCCCGGCGATCTTCAAGCAGCGCCGATATGGCCTGGACGGCAAGGAAATCGTGATCTGGAAATTCCGCACCATGACCACGCTCGAAGACGGGAAGCTGACCTATCGGCAAGTCACGCGCGACGACGAACGCGTGACGCGCCTGGGCAAATTCCTGCGCAAGACGTCGCTCGACGAGCTGCCCCAGTTGCTGAACGTCCTGTCGGGTTCCATGAGCCTTGTCGGGCCGCGCCCGCATGCGCTGGCAGTGAACGAGCAGTACCGCAAGCTGATCCCGGGCTACATGGTGAGGCACAAGGTGAAGCCGGGAATCACGGGGTGGGCGCAGGTGAACGGGTGCCGGGGCGGCGACGACCTGGATTCGATGCGCAGGCGCACCGAATACGACCTGGCCTACCTGCGGTCATGGAGTGTTTCGCTCGATCTGCTCATCGTCATGAAGACAGTGAAAATGCTGGCCCTCGGCGACGAGCGGGCGTACTAGCGGTCTGCCGGCAGTTCCTGCTCCGATCATGCAGCTGACCCAACCGCACGTCCCCTTGCTGTCGTACCTGCGCCGCCTGAGATCGAACCCCGTTGCCCTGAACTCGGCTTACATGATCGGCAGCCAGGCCTCGATGGCGCTGCTGCAAGGCCTGCTCTTTTTCATGCTCGCGCGCGCGCTGGGGTCGCACGAGTTCGGACGCGTGGCCAGCGTCGTCGCGATCACTTCGGCCCTGATTCCGTTTTCCGGCCTGGGCCTCGGCAATGTGGCGATCATGCACATCGCCCGCGGGCAGGCCCGTCCCGAGCAGTCGCTGGGCAACGGCCTGGCCGTCACCACTGTCACGGCGGCCGTGGGGGTAGGGCTGGCGCTGCTCATCGGCAAGACCTTTCTGGATGATCCGGACATCTGGCTGCTGGTGTTGCTATTCGGCCTTTCCGAAATCCTGCTCACGAAGTACATCGACCTGGCCGCGCACGTGTTCCTTGGCCTGGAAAAGCACGTGGTGGCGGTGTTCTTCTACAACCTGCAGATGCTCGTGCGCGTGGCTTGCGCCGCAGCGCTCTTGTGGGGCTGGACACAGCCCACGGCGCTGGCCTGGGCGCAGCTGCACCTGGCCGCGGGTGCATTGACGACCGGCGTTGTCCTCTTTTGCAGCGTCCGGCTGCTCGGCCGGCCGCGAACCGACTTCGCCCGCGCCAAAGGCGAGATGAAGAAGGGTGTGTTCTTCTCCATTCTGCTGTCGGCCAACAGCGTGCACACCGACGTCGACAAGATCGTGCTGGCTCGCATGGCGTCGGCAGCGACCGCCGGCGCCTACACAGCCGCGTTCCGGCTCGTGTTCATGGCCTGCACGCCGGTCATGGCCATCCTGATTTCGATCCAGGCGCGCATTTTCCGCAAGGGCCATGAGAAGGGGCTCGCGGGCACCCTGGGCGCACTGCGCCGCCTGATGCTGATGGCCACGGCCTACTGCCTGCTGCTGGCGGTGGCCATCTACATGGCAGCCCCGGCAGTGCCTTGGCTGCTGGGGGAATCGTATCGGCTGTCCACCGAAATCCTTCAGTGGCTGTGCCTGTTGCCCTTGCTCGTGGTGGTGCAGTCGGTCGCAGCCGAAGCGCTCATGGGGGCGGATTCGCAGCGCCGCGTCAGCCTCCTGTATACGCTCACGGCGGGCATGTCCCTCCTGCTGAACCTGCTCCTCGTGCCCGAATACGGCTGGCGCGGAGCCGTCATGGCCGCGTACGGGGCCCAGGGGTTCTTGCTCGCATGCCTGCTGATCACCATCGTGATGGCGCTTCAGGCTCAGCGCGAGGCCGCTCGATGAACACCAACACACAAGGTATGGCTTTCGAGCTGCCTGCAACAGCCGGTCGTCCGCGGGAAGCCTCCCGCCAGTCCCGCCGCGCCGGGGACTCCCTGCTCTGCGCGTTGCTCGGTATCTACCTGGTCTCCCTGCTGCTGGAAGGCGGGCTTCGGTACGCCTTGGCGATGGCCGGCCTGCCCAATGCCCTCTACCTGCGCGATGCGATTCCCGTGGCGACGCTGGTGGCGCTGTTCCTGCGCCCGCTGCTGGCCGATGGCAAGATCGACCTGGCGGTGGCCGTGCCCGCGGCGCTGCTTGCGTTTCACGCCGCGTATTCGGTAATTGCCGGAGTGGCGTACTTCGCCATTGCTTTCGGCCTGAAGATCTTCATGTTCATTCCGTATGGCATGGCCATGTGGCCGTTGCTGCGGCAGCGGTTTCAGCTCGTCCTCACTTTCGCTTCGCTGATGTTCGCTGTCACCCTGGCCGGCGTTTTCATCAACTTCTTCGTCGAGAGGATGCCCTGGGAAGGCATGGAATACGAAACGGCCTTCGGGGAAGTCTCGACCACCCGCCTGTGGTGGATGAGCGACCAGATTGCGCGTTTGCCGGGCTTCGCGCGCACGTCGTTCAATGCGGCGATGATCCTCGGCATCACCGGCCTGCTGGCAATCCTGAAATTCCGCCACCTGCTCGTCCGCCTGGTGATCGTTGCCTGCGCCATGACAGCCATCGTGCTGACGACCAGCAAGGGGATGATCCTGGCGTTTCCGCTGGCGGCTTTCTGGCTCGTGGCGCAGGAGCGCAGGCCCTGGATGACCGGCGCGTGGCTCGTCGGCGCCATCTGCGCCGCAACGTTGGCGCTCCCCTTCATCATCGTCTACTTCGATCTGGCTTCCACCATGTCGTCGTCGAGCTTCCCGTCGATTCTCGTCTCCGTCTGGGACCGTTTCACGACCATGTGGCCGCTCGCCTTCGAACTGCTTCCCGAGGGGCCGCAAGCGCTCCTGGGAGCCGGCCTCGGCAGCATCGGAACCCCGCAGGAATACGGGAATGCGCCGCACCGCATGAACGCCGCCGACAACTTCGCGGTCTACATGATGATTAGTTTCGGCGTGCCTGGACTGTTCTATTACGTGGCTCCCGCCTTGTCGCTGCGCAGAGTTGCCGCGAACGAGGCCGAGCCCGTCTACCGGGCCTATGTCGCACTGTTGCTGATTGCGTATGGCTACGGCATGTCCATCAACATGATGGAGGAAAGCTTTTTCTCGGTATGTTTCGGCCTCGGCTGTGGCGTGGCGGCGTCCGCGTGGCTGCGGCCGGCGGAGAGACGAAGATGAGATCCTTCCTGTTGACGATCCTGCTGAGCCTCGCGGCGCTGCTGACCCATGCCCAGCCTCTGGTGATCGGGGTCCAGACCCACTTTGCGTTCGACGAGCCCGGCACCGACGCTGGTGTGTTCCGCGCCTGGATGCAGCGCTCCGGGTTCGCTTCATCTCGAGACGAGATGTTCTGGGGCCATGTGGAGGACGATTCGGGGGCCTTGGGCTTGCGGCGGGGCGCCCAGCGCTCACGGCAGATGTGGGCGTCGATGCCGAACCCGTTCTCTGCCCTGCTCATCCTCGACTACGGGCATTCCAGCTACGATTCCGGGGGCCAGCCGAAGTCCGACAGCGCACGCAGCGCGTTCGCCCGCTATGCCGACTACGTGACATCCCAGGCCAAGCCCCAGGTCCGCTGGGTCGAGGTCTGGAACGAATGGAACCTGCCGGGCCCCGACAAGCGTGAGTTGAATCGGGGGGACGCGAAGGACTACGTCGATCTCGCGCGCACCACTTACCGGCAGTTGAAGGCGTCGCATCCGGAGATCCTGGTGCTCACCGGATCGGCCGGCGACGACGCCACCGAGTGGAAGTGGATGCGACGTGCCATCGGCCACGGCCTGCTCGCTCATACCGACGGAGTCGCCGTTCACCTCTACAACCATTGCGCGCGTGCCGACCTGGTGGGATCGGATGACCTTGCCGAGCGCCTCGACGCGCTCCAGAGCATGATGTCCGCGGCAGGTTATCCCGCAATGCCGATCTTTGTCACAGAAGTCGGCTGGCCGACGCACGGCGGCCGCTGCGGCATCACCGAGAAAGCGGCCGCGGCGCATTCGCTGCGCTTCCTGCTCGAGGCCAGCTTGCGGCCGTGGGTCGGCGGCGTCTGGTTCTACGAGCTGCAGGACGGGGGCGACGACACCCACAATCAGGAGCATCGGTTCGGCCTGATGCGCCGTGACGGAACGGAGAAGCCGGCCGGCTGCGCGCTGCGCGAGCTTGGCGTCAAGGTGGCCGAAAGGCCATTCGCCTCCTTCCGCGGAAACTCGGTCGGCGCCGCCGGTTTCCGGGCCGGCAGCACCGAGCGGTGGCTGGTGTGGACCCGCGGCAAGGCGCAGCGACCGGTGTCCGTCACGCTCGCGACCACCAACGGGCAGGCTACCTCCTTTGCGTCTCCCGCCCTGTGCGGGCTGCCCGCCGCGGACATGCGAATCGATCCGCAGGGACGTGTCGCCACGGTCCGCCTGGCGCCGGGCGCCGTGCACGTCATCGATGTTCCGGCAGGCGCGGTGCTGCAGGCGGGACAACTGCCATGAGTTCCAGCCGCGCCCTCCCGCTGGCCCTCAATGGCCGGTTCCTCACGCAAGGCCTCACGGGCGTGCAGCGTTTCGCCTCGGAGCTGACGGGAGCCATGGACGCACTCGCCGGCGCCGCCTGCTGGCCGGCGACCCGGGTGCTGATGCCGCACGGAGCCGCGGCGGCGGCCTTCGGACACCTGGAAGCGGCGAATGTCGGGCGCATATCGGGCCACGGCTGGGAGCAGTTCGAACTGCCGTGGCACGCGCGCGGCCGATTCCTCCTCAGCCTCGGCAACACGGCGCCGGTGCTGGCGGGAGGACGTCAGGCGGTGGTGATCTACGACGCCAGCGTGTTCGACATGCCGGAATCCTATTCGCTCCAGTTCCGCACCTGGTACCGGGCGTTGCACCGCGCGCTGGCGAAGACCGAGGCGACGCTGATCACCGTGTCCGAGTTCTCGCGCGGGCGCATAGCAATGCGCCTCGGCATCGAGCCGGAACGCCTGCGCATCATTCCGGGCGGCGCGGAGCACATCCTGCGCGTGCCGGCCGACCCTTCAGCGCTGTCGCAGCATGGGCTGACGGCAGGGCGCTATGCGGTGACGGTGGGAACGCGTGCCGCGCACAAGAACCTGGATTCGCTGGGCGATGCGGCCTCGTTGCTGGCCGCGCGCGGCTTCACGCTGGCAGCTGTGGGTGCGGCGGATCCGGCGGTGTTCCGGCCGGCGGCCGAGACGAACGGGCCGGGAGCCGTCGCGCTCGGACGCGTTTCGGACGCGCAACTGCGGGCGCTGTACGAGGGTGCGCTGTGCCTGGTTTTTCCGTCGCGCTACGAAGGCTTCGGCCTGCCGCCGCTCGAGGCGATGGCCTGTGGCTGCCCTGTCATTGCGACGACGGCCGGCGCCGTGCCCGAGATCTGCGGTGACGCCGCGCTCTATTTCGATCTGGCAGAGCCGAGCAGCCTGATCCAGGCGCTGCAGCGGCTGCTGGACGAGCCCGGGCTGGCGTCGCAGATGCGGCAGCGCGGCCTGGCACGGGCAGGCGCCACTTCCTGGCGGCGCGCGGCAGAGGCGCTGCTGGATTTGATCGAGCCGGCTGCGGCGGGAGCGGCGCCATGAAGGTCGCGATCGTCCACGAATGGCTCGACACCTTCGCAGGCTCCGAGCGCGTGGTCGAGCAGTTGCTAGCCTGCTGGCCCACCGCCGACCTTTTCGCGGTGTGCGATTTTCTGCCCGATGCCGAACGCCGCTTTCTTGGCGGTCGGCGGCCGCGCACGACCTTCATCCAGCGCCTGCCCTTCGCGCGAACCCGCTTCCGCTGGTACCTGGGCCTGATGCCGCTCGCCATCGAGCAACTCGACCTGTCAGGCTACGACCTGATCGTCTCGTCCTCGCACGCGGTGGCCAAGGGGGTGCTGAGCGGGCCGGGGCAGCTGCATGTCAGCTACGTCCATTCGCCGATGCGCTATGCCTGGGATCTGCAGCACGAGTACCTTCGCCATTCGGGCCTGGAGGGCGGCTTGAAGGGCGCGGCGGTGCGCTGGCTGCTGCACCGGCTGCGCGCCTGGGACCAGGCGAGCGCGGCGCGCGTGGACGTGGTGGTGGCGAACTCCACCTACATCGCCCAGCGCATCCGCAAATCCTGGGGGCGCGACTCGGTGGTGGTCTTCCCGCCGGTCGACGTGGACGGCTTTGCGCTGCGGCGCGACAAGGAGGACTATTTCCTCGTGGCGTCGCGTATGGTGCCCTACAAGCGCGTCGACCTGGTCGCCCAAGCCTTCCAGGGCATGCCCCACCGGCGCCTGGTGATCGTCGGCGGCGGGCCATGCGAGGCGGCCGTGCGGGCCGCAGCCGATGGCGCCCCCAACATCGAGCTGCGCGGCCATGTGCGCCAGGATGAACTGGTGCGGCTGATGCAGGGCGCGCGCGCCTGCCTGCATGCGGCCGAGGAGGATTTCGGCATCGCCCTGGTGGAGGCGCAGGCCTGTGGCACACCGATGATTGCCTTCGGCCGGGGCGGTGCCTGCGACATCGTGCGCCCGCCGCCCGCCGCGCAGCCCACCGGTGTGCTGTTTTCCGAGCAGACGGCGCAGTCCATTGCGCAGGCGCTGGAATCGTTCGAGCAGCACGAGGCCTCGATCACGCCGGAGGCTTGCCGGCGCAATGCGATGCGCTTCACGCGGGAGCGCTTTCGCGCGGCGATGCTCGGGCTGGTGGCCCGCCACGCCAACGCAGGGGCAGCGCCCGGCGATGCAGATGACCCCGGCGCCCGCACCGATGGCGTGGATGCCGGTACCCTCGCGTTCCGCTATGCGCCGCCCGCACCGGCAGGCGCCGATCTGAGCGTGCATCGCGAAATTACGGCTGCGCAGGCGGGGCCACCATGAAGACACTTTTCGTCAGTTCGCTCTACCACCCCAACCAGGTCGGCGGGGCGGAGAAAGTGGCGCGTATCGTCGCCGAGGGCATGCTGGCGCATGGCCACCAGCCCGTGGTGGTCACGACCCAGGAAGGTTTCGCAGACCGAGTTGCCCACGTCAACGGCGTCAAGGTCTACTACTTCGGCTTGAAAAACGTCTATTGGCCCTACGCCCGCAAGGAGCGGTCCGCCGCGGCCAGGGCGCTTTGGCACGGCATCGATCGCTACAACCCGGTGATGGCACGCGCGGTGGCCCGCGTGCTGGACGCCGAGAAGCCGGACGTGGTCAATACGCACAACCTGACGGGGTTCTCGCCCGCGGTCTGGAGCGCGGTGAAGTCCCGACGGCTCCCCCACATCCACACCCTGCACGACTACTCGCTGATGTGCCCCAGGACATCCATGTTCAACGACGGACGGAACTGCCAGGGCCAATGCACCAGCTGCGCGCTCTACACCGCACCGGGCAAGCGCCTGTCGGCCAAGGTGGACCATGTCGTGGGCGTGAGCCGGTTCACACTGCAGCGCCACCTGGCGGCCGGCTATTTTCCGAAGGCCGGTGAAGCGCGCGTGATCCACAACGCGCTCCCCGGCAAGCCCGCTCATGAGCCACGTGCGGAGGGCGCGGGCCGGCCGCTGCAACTGGGCTACGTGGGGCAACTCACCCCGACCAAGGGCATTGGCGAGCTGGTGCGGCAGATGGGCCATTGGGACGCCTCGCAGTGCCAGCTCGTCGTCGCCGGCAAAGGCGCCGCGGCCTACGAGGCGATGCTGCGCAGCCAGGCGCCGGCGAACGTCCGCTTCCTCGGCTTCGTGGACCCGGACGAAGTGTACCGGGCCATCGATGTGCTGGTCGTGCCCTCGCTGTGGGAGGAACCCCTTGCCACCATCGTGCTGGAGGCCTATATGCACGGCGTTCCGGTCATTGTTTCGAGGCGGGGCGGGTTGCCGGAGATCGTCGAAGGCGGACGCACGGGGCTCGTCTACGAGCCGCTCGACGCGGGGAGCTTGCCGGACACCGTCAATGGCTTCCTGCGTGACCGGTCATTGCTGAGTGCGATGCGGCCGCTGGTGCTGGCGAAGGCGAGCCACTTCATGCAGGAACGGATGCAGGCCGAGTACCTGGCGCTCATGGCGCAGGCCAGAACGATCGTCGCGACCGACCAGGCAGCCATTCAGGCAGGGTAGCGGCGACCGGTCAATACTGGTTAAACACCACGCCGGCAACCAGCGCGGGGCCCAGACTCAGCTGCGACAGGAGCCGCCGAAGCGGCGACACGCGGCTGTGCCCCTTTCGGCCCACCAGGAGAGCCGCTCCGGCGCGCGCGGCAATCAGGCGCGCATCAGGCCCGGCGCTGTTCGAAGGCGTGTCGATCAGAACGTAGTCGAAGCTCTCCGTCATCTGCTCGAGCAGCAGGCTGAAGCGTGTCCCCTGGAGCAGTTGCACCGGGTCGGCCATGGCCGATCCTGCGCCAAGGAAGTGCAGTCCCTCGACGCCATCCACCGGAACCACGATCTCGTTCTGGATTTCGCCTGCCAGCAGATTGCTCAGGCCCGCCTCGCTCCGCCTGCCCAGCAGGCGATGAACGCCGGGCCGCCGCAGGTTGGCGTCGATCAGCAGCGTGCGGCCGGCGAATTGGCTGAAGCTGACCGCCAGGTTGGATGCCAGGTAAGTCTTGCCATCGCGCTTCTCCGCACTCACCACGGCGAGGGCGCGCTTGTCCGCCGCCGAAAAGACACTGGCCAGCAGGCTGCTGCGCAGCGACCGGAATTCTTCTGCGCGGT
This sequence comes from Ramlibacter sp., assembly GCA_036675435.1. GTDB lineage: Bacteria > Pseudomonadota > Gammaproteobacteria > Burkholderiales > Burkholderiaceae_C > Ramlibacter. Next base: position 19,886 of record JAKFEZ010000092.1, read on the forward strand.
CCGAGAAAGGCGCCTTGGCGGCTATCAGATCATCGCCCAGGGCTTGGACGGCCTTGCTCTGGACATTGAAGGGATAGTGGAATTGCTGAGACCTCAGCTCGGCCGCCGCACCCCCGGATCGCGGATGGTGTTCGTGCCGATACGGCACGACCTGTTCGGGGGTGTCTTTCGCCAGCTCGAGCCGCCGGCGCACGAGCTGGCGCGCGTCGGCCGAGGAGTTGCTGGTTTCCGGTTCTTCCTCGCGTCGATTCAGTTCGTTCATGTCGTTGACCATCAGCGGCTCGCCAGCCCGAGCGTGGCCACGGCACTCTTGCCGTTCGAGATCACGCCCAGCAGCGGCTGCTCAAGCATGTCGTAGACGTCCTGTTCGAGGCGCAGCCGGCGGTCGCGGGACTCGCGCCAGAAGGCGGCGGCAATGGCGACCAGCAAACCCATCACGATCGAGGCGACGAGGTTGATCGCCGGCCGGGGAAAGGTTGCCTGGGCCGGCGCTGTCGCCGCCTTCAGCACCGACACATTGCCACGCGAAGCGCCGCTGTCCAGCACCGTCTCGTTGGCGCGGGCCACGGCTGCGTCGTAGGCCCGCCGGGCCGTTTCCAGTTCGCGTTGCAGCCGCTGCGCCTGGTCGCGCTTGGACTTCACCACCAGAACTTTGGCCCGCTGCGCATCGAGCGCAGCCTGGACCGAGCCGGCTCGCGCGGCGGCGATCCGGCTTTCGACGGCGATCGTCGACGACGCGCGCCGGCTTGCTTCCTCCAGGCGTGCGTTCAGCTCATTCAGCGTGTTGCGCTGTTCGGCAACCGCGGGGTGCTGATCTCCGGCCCGGGTGCGAAGTTCCGCCAACCGGCCCCGTTGCCTGGCGAGTTCGGTCGTCAATGCCGTCACCGAAGGATCGCTGAGCACCTCGTGCATGCCCGATTGGTTGGTCGCCGCCTGCCGCTGGCGCCCGGCCGCGTTGGCGGCGACCGATTGCAGGGCGACCAGCTGAACGTTGAGTTCCGACAACCGGAGGTTTTCGATGTCGAGACGCTCATCGGTGAAGATGACGCCGTTGGCTTCCTGGAAACTGGCCAGTTTCTCTTCGGCCTGGGTCAGCGCCGCCTTCAGGCTCCTGGTCCTGCCGCCAAAGGAATCTGTCGATTGCGCCGCGCTTTCTTCGCGTATTTCGCGCACCGTGTCGACGTAGGCCTTGACGAAGGCATTCACTGTTCTGGCGGCCACCGCCGGATCGGGCGAGGAATACGTGATGGAGAGGACGTTCGATTCGCGGCCCGGCTTGACGTCGAGCTTCTTTGACAGTTGGCCGGCGGCCCAGGCTTCGAAGTCTCCGCGGCCACCAGCGGTTTCCTGCCATTTCGCCAGCAGCACCGGGTCTTTCTGGAGGCCCAGCAGCCGCAGGGCGGCGATGGACACCCGTTCACTCGCCAGCAGATCGGCTTCGGTGGAAAGATAGCTCGACACCATCGATGGCGCGGCGGACCCCCGGCCTTCGACGATCACCTGGGCCTTGGCGGAGTATTGCGGCGTGACCAGGTACGTGCCGAGCAGCACCAGCGCGACAACGCCGAGCAGCGCGGCGAGAAAAACCACGCGCCTGCCGATGATCACCGAGATGAATCTGGAGAAGGACATCTTCATGCCCGCGTATGGCTGCTCATGTTGGGTCAAACATTAGCATGGGCCACCTCCCGGGCTCAATGGCCGAAATATCCCTTTCTGCATAGGACAGTCCGGCCCCCCGGCGTCCGCTCGGAAGACTATGATCATTTTCACGCCTTGCGAAAGGTACAGATGTGACGCCCCTGCCTGAAACTCCGCTCGTTACGATCGTCACGCCGTCGTACAACACCGGCCAGTTCATCGAGGAGACGCTGCGCAGCGTCAGGGACCAGGACTATCCGCTTGTCGAGCACGTGGTGCTCGACTCGGGTTCCACCGATGAGACGCGGGATATCCTGGCGCGGTTTCCGTCGGTGCGCCTGATCGCGCCTGCTCCGGGCGGATTGAGCGAGAAGGTGAACTACGGCTTCTCGATCGCGCGGGGCGACATCGTGGGGTGGATCAACGCCGACGACTACTACCTGCCGGGAGCCATAGCCAAGGCAGTGGAGGCGTTCAAGCAGCACCCCGACGCCGCGCTCGTCTACTGCAACTTCCTCCACGTCGATGAGTACAGCGTCGAGATCGACCGAACGCGAAGCAAGCAGGCCGGCTTCCGGCAACTGCTGGAGGAGCTCAATTACGTGCCTCATCAGACTGCGTTCGTTCGCCGGGAGGCACTCGAGCGCGTCGGCCCCATCAGCACGCGGTACCCGCTGGTGTCGGATTGGGACCTGTGGATACGGATCAGCCGGCAGTTCCCGATTCATTACGTGGACGACTGGTGGGGCGCATTCCGCATTCGCGAGGGGCAGCGATCGGACGTTCAGAAGTATGCGTTCTGGATTCAGGGCCGACAGATGACCAAGGAGCATGGCGCCCGGTACTTCTCGCCGTTGTTCCGAACGTATTGGAGCGGCAAGCTCGCGCGCGCGGGGTTCCTGCTTCGAAAGCGCCAGTTCAATGCCTTCAATTCCAAGCTGCGGGATTTCTTCGTCGGCTTCGTGGCGGGCAAAGAGCCGGGTGAATGATTTGCGCCATGAGCACGCCGCGCTGACGGCCTGGTGTTTGGGTATGCTGTGGCCAGCACGGCACGAAGGCCGCGCGTATTTTGTTCCTGGAGTGCCATGGATCGCCGTCACATACATCTTGCCGCCGTCTCCGCGCTGGGGCTGCTGACATTCGGGGCCCCGGTCGAAAGCCGGGCGCTCGGCCTGGCCGACCTCACCGACGCGGAGGCGGGGCGCGGCCTGAAGGCTGCGCTGAGCCAGGGGGCACTGGCCGCGGTCAGCGTGCTCGGCAAGCCCGATGGTTTTCTGAAGAACCCAAGCGTGCGAATCCCGTTGCCGGGGTACCTGGCCGATGCAACCAAGATTCTCAAGGCGCTGGGCCAGGGCAAGCGCGTCGAGGAACTTGAAGTGGCAATGAATCGTGCGGCCGAAGCGGCCGTGCCACTGGCCAGGAACTTGCTGGTCAACGCCGTGAAGTCGATGAGCGTGAACGACGCCAAGAATATCCTGACCGGCGGGGCCACGTCGGTGACGGCGTTTTTCGCGGACAAGACGCGTGCGCCCCTGACGGTGCAGTTTGCACCGGTGGTGAACCAGGCCACCGAAAAGGTGGGCTTGGCCGAGAAATACAACCGGTTGGCAGGCAGAGTGTCCAATCTGGGCCTGGTCAAGAAGGAAGACGCGACGATCCAGCAGTACGTCACCCGCAAAGCGCTGGACGGCCTGTATTTCATGATCAGCGAGGAAGAAAGAAAGATCCGGCAAGACCCCGCCGGAAGCGGAAATGCCGTCCTGCGCAAGGTCTTCGGCGCGCTGAAGTGAGCATGGCCTGCCGTCGTACGCGTCGCAGGGTTGCAGTCATCGCATGACAAAGCCGCTCGAAGGATTCTTGAATCCTGCATCCATGGTTGTCCGGTGGATAGCGGGCGTGCTGCTCGCGCTGGCCGTCTATGCGGCCTTTGGTTTTTGGGCAGTGCCCGCGGTCATCCGGCACCAGGTTCCAAAGATGGCTGAGTCGATGTTGGCTCGGCAGGCTACGGTCGGCGAGGTGGCGTTCAATCCGTTCACTCTGCGTTTCACAACGGCGGATCTTTCACTGGCAGAGGCCGATGGAACGCCGCTGCTGTCGACAGGCGGCCTGCTGATCGAGCTGCAATGGCGTTCGGTAGTCCGGCGGGCGTGGAGCTTCGCCGAGATCCGGATCACGGATGCGAAAGCCCACCTGCTGATCGAGCCTGACGGCAAGTTCAACCTGGCCGAACTGCTGGCGAGCATCGACCGTCAGCCGCGCGAGCCTTCCCGGGACGACGGACTGCCGCGGCTGGTGATCGAGCGTTTTGCGGTGGAACGAGGGCAGGTGGACATGCAGGACCGCCGCGCCGGGTATGCCAACCTCTTCTCGCCCATCGATTTCGAGCTGGCCCATTTCAGCACCTTGCCCAACCAGAACGACGCGCACGCTTTGAGCGCCGAGTCGTCGCGGGGTGGAAAGCTGCGATGGAAAGGGACGGCATCGGTCAATCCAATCAAGGCCAGCGGCGAATTCATACTGGAGACGATTCCCCTGTCGGAATTGTCGGTCTACCTCAGGAGCTATACCCGGGCAACGCTGGCGGCAGGCGAACTTTCGGCGACCCTGCCGTACTCGCTGTCGTACGACCAGGGCAAGTTGGAGGCCAGGCTATCCGGCGCCAAGGCGTCCGTGAACAATATCGCTGTCTCGATCGACGGCGCTGGGAAATCTTTTGCCGAGCTGAGCCGCCTGGACCTGGACAATGTCAATGCCGATCTCGCGGCTCGGCAACTGACGGTGGCGACGGCGCGGGCCAGCGGCGGCAGACTGGAGGTCACGCGCAACGCGCAGGGAGAGGTGAGCCTGGCGAATCTGGCGCGTGCGGCCCCGTCTTCGCGCGCGGTGGCATTGACCGCAACTCCAATGGCGACAGGCGAGCCCTGGAAGTTCGGGGTTGAACAATTGATGCTCGACGACCTGGCGCTGAGCGCGGTTGACGAGACGGTAAGGCCCGCGCTGAAGGTTCAGGCCGATCAGCTCCGGCTGAAGCTCCGCCTTTCAGCGGCGCTGGCTTCCGACACGCAGTTGAACGCCTCGGGCGCAGACTTCTCGCTGGCCAATCTGGAAGTCGGGAATGGCGATCGGCCGGCGCTCAAGCTGGCGCGGTTCGGGTTCACGGGTGGCCAGGTCGATCTTGCCGCTCGCAGCATTGCAATCGGGACTGTGGTGGCCGAAGGCGGGCACGTACAGATCCAGCGCAATAGCAGCGGTGACCTGAATTTGCTGTCGTTGCTGCCCAAGGGCGGCGCTGGCGCCGTCGCGCCGGCGCCGAAGCCCACGGCCGGGAAGCCCTGGAGCGCCCGGGTCGACACCATCGAGCTGAGCCGGTTCGGCGCGGATGTCGAGGACCAGGGCACGGGCATCAAGGTGCACGTCACCGACATGAAGGCCAAGCTCGATGGCGTCGGCAGCGATTTGCGCAAGCCCGTCAAGTTCAGCGCCGCGCTCGGCCTGCGCGAAGGCGGCCAGTTCACCGCGCAAGGCAGCGCAGTGCCGGCCACGGCGGCGGTGCAGGCCGATGTGCAGGTGAAACAGATGGCACTGGCGCCCTTGCAGCCGTTGCTGGCGCAGCACCTCAAGCTCAAAATCGCCAAGGGCCATGTCTCGGCGCGCGGACAACTCACGGCCTCACCGGCTGAACGGGGCGCCGGCCTGCGCTATCGGGGCGGATTGAACATCGCGGACCTGGCCCTCCATGAAGCCGATGGAGAACTGTTCGCCTCCTGGAAGAACGTCGATGCCCAGCGCCTGTCTGCCAGCCTGGGGCCCGACCGCCTGAATATTCCCGAGTTGCGGATTGTCGATGCCAATGCCAAGCTCATCATCGAGGACGATCGCAGCTTGAACGCGGCGCGCCTCCTGGTCAAAGGGCCCGCGGCCCGGGTCAAGCCGGCAAAGGAGGTCGCAGCAGCGGCACCGCCTTCCGGCCAGGCCTTCCCGGTCAGCGTCGGCAGGGTGCGCCTGGAAAACGCCAAGCTCGACTTCGCCGATCTCAGCTTGCGCCCGCAGTTCGCGGCCAAGATGTATGAGATGAACGGGGTGGTGGTCGGCCTGTCGACCAACGGGACTTCACAAAGCCAGATCGAGCTGGACAGCCGGGTCGATGAATTCGGCTCGGCCCGAATTCGTGGAACCCTCAATCCCTTCGCGCCGCAGAGCAACACCGACGTCAGCCTGGTGTTCAAGAACGTCGACATGGTGTCGGCCTCTCCCTACACCATGAAGTTTGCCGGCTACAAGATCGCCGAGGGCAAGATTTCGCTGGACCTGCAATACAAGGTGCGGGACAACCAGCTCGCGGGCACCAACCAGATTGTCATCGACAAGCTGACCCTTGGCGAGCGTGTGGACAGCCCTGATGCACTCAAGCTGCCGCTGGAACTGGCCATTGCCATCCTCAAGGACAGCGACGGGCGCATCGACCTCGGGCTGCCGGTTTCCGGCGACATGAGCGATCCGCAGTTCAGCTATGGAGCCCTCGTCTGGAAGGCCATCGGCAGCCTGCTGACCCGCATTGTCACCGCCCCGTTTCGCGCGCTCGGCAGCATGCTGGGCCTTGGCGGCGCCAAGCTGGAATCGATCGATTTCGATCCTGGCAGCGACACGGTGGCGCCGCCGGAACGAGAGAAGCTGGCGCAGGTGGCGCAGTTGCTGGTCAAACGCGCGCAGCTGAATCTCTCGGTGCCGGGGCAGTACGACGAGGCCGCCGATGGTGCCGCATTGCGTATGCGCGCGGTGCGGGCCGAGATCGAGCGGCGTGCCGGCCAGAAGCCGGAGGCCGGCCGCGACCCCGGCCCTGTCGACCTTGGCGAACGTGCCACCCGCAGCGCGGTGCGTGATTTGTATGCAGCGCGTTTTGGCGATGGGGAACTCGACCGGCAAAGGAAAGCGGCGCAGTCGGCGCCGCCGGCCGGCGCCGCCGCATCGGGCCGGCAGGCCGCAGGGTCGCAGCCGCCACTGGCGCTCTGGCAACGGGTCGGAAAGATGGTGCAGGGCGAGCCCCAGGTGGCGGACGCCAGTGCTTTTTACAACCAGCTGCTGGAGCGCCTCTACCGCGAACAGCCGTTGGCCCCCGACGCATTGGCGAACCTGGGCGCCAGGCGATCCGATGCCATTGTGAAGGCGATCCGGACATCCGGCATCGAGGCGGGGCGTGCGACGAGCGGCGAGCCGGAAAAGCTGGCGCCCGGGCCCGGCAGGTCGGTGTCGGTGCAGCTCAAACTTGGGCTGGCTGCCAAATAGCGGCGAGTCGGTTCAGCAAGACCTTAGGCGACGATGCCGCTGGCCTTCAGCGCCCGGACCTGCTCGTCGGTCAGCCCGATCTCGCGCAGCACCGCGTCGGTGTCCTGGCCCAGGGCCGGTGCGTTGCGACGGTGGCTGCCGGGCGTCAATGACAGCTTGGGAACGATCCCGGGCATGGTGAGGTTGCTGCCGTCGTCCATGACGATGGGGTCCAGCATGCCGCGGGCGCGGTAGTGAGGGTCGGCCGCGATGTCGGCCACGGTGTAGATGCGCCCGGCCGGAACGCGGGCGCCGTCCAGTATCGACAGCACCTCGTCCACGCTGCGCTGTGCGGTCCATTCGCCAATGGCCGCGTCGATCTCGGCGACGCGTGCGACTCGGCCTGCGTTGTCGGCCAGGGCCGGATCGCCGGCCAGGTCTGGCCGGCCGATGGCGGTCATCAGGCGCTTGAAGATGCTGTCGCCATTACCGGCGACGAGCGCATAGCCCGCGTCCGCGCACAGGTAGGCGTTGCTGGGCGCGATGCCGGGGAGGGCGCTGCCGGCCGGGCCGCGCACTGCGCCGAACGCGCTGTATTCCGGCAGCAGGCTTTCCATGCAGTTGAAGACGGCTTCGTAGAGCGCGACGTCCACCACCTGTCCCAGGCCGGACGCCTGGCGGTGCTGTAGCGCGAGCAGCACGCCGATCACGCCATGCAGCGCGGCCAGCGTGTCGCCGATGGAGACGCCGACGCGCACCGGCACGCGGCCCGGCTCGGCGGTGAGGTGCCGCAGCCCGCCCATGGCTTCCGCCACCACGCCGAAGCCGGCCCGGTCGCGGTAAGGGCCGGTCTGGCCGTAGCCGCTGATTCGCAGCACGATCAGGCGCGGATTGAGCCGGGCCAGGTCCTCGGGGCCCAGGCTCCAGGCTTCCAGTGTTCCGGGCCTGAAGTTCTCGATCAGCACATCGGCCTCGCCCGCCAGCTTTCGCACGATGTCCTGTGCCGATGCTTGCCGCAGGTCCAGCGCCACCGAGCGCTTGTTCCGGGATTGCACCTGCCACCAGACGGAGGTGCCGTCTTTCAGCAGCCGCCACTGGCGCAAGGGGTCGCCGGCGCCGGGTGGCTCGATCTTGATGACCTCGGCGCCGAAGTCAGCCAGCGTCTTGGCCGCGAACGGGCCCGCGATGAGCTGGCCCATCTCGAGGATCTTGAGGCCTGCCAGCGGCCCGGCAGCGGAGGGTGAACCTGAGGTGTGCATGGTTCGCAGTTTGCCCGCGGCGCGGTGCAACGTCCATCGGCGCCTTCAGCCGTGGGCCGTCGCGGTTGGCGAGGGCATCGCGCCAGGCTACTTGACCAGCAGCACCGGCACGTCGGCTTCGGTCACCACCCGCTGGGCCACGCTGCCCATGATGGCGCGGCCGATCAGGCCGTGGCCATGGGTGCCCATCACGATCATGTCGGCCTTGTCGGCCTTCACGGCGCGGATCACTTCCACCGGAGCCGACCCGACGATCCACTTCGTCTTGAAGCGCAGGCCATGGCGCTTGAGGAAGAGGGCGATCGGCTTGAGAACTTTCTCGGCCTCCTCCTCGTGGTAGTCGCGCACGGCCGCGGCGCCCAGCATGCCTTTGACCCGCATGGGCACGGGCGCCTGGACGTTCAGCACCACGACTTCGTCTTCAGGGCCGACCAGGCTTTGGTGGGTGACGAGGAAGGCCAGTGCCTTCTTGGTGTATTTGCTGCCGTCGGCGGCGAACAGGACTTTCATGGGTTCTTCTCCTTTTGATGGATGTTATCGCAGCACCAGGACCGGAATGGCGCTGTGGGTCAGTACGTGCTGGGTCTCACTGCCCAACAGCACGCGTTCGAGACCCTTGCGGCCGTGCGAAGCCATGACCACCAGATCGCAATCGTTCTTGCCGGCGGTTGACAGGATGGTCTCGGCCACGTAGTCCGATTGCGCGACAACCGCCTTCGCCTCGACTCCGGCGGCTTGCGCCGCCATCCTCACGCGGTCAACCACCGCCTGGCCCTTGTCAAACCACTGCTTTTCGGTGCGGGCCACATCGTCGGTCGAGACCGCCGAGCCGCCCTCGAAATAACTCGTGGGATAGCGGGGCGCGACATACAGGACCACCAACCCGGCCTTGAGCGAGCCGGCCAGTTCGATGGCGCTGCCAACAGCCTTGTCCGAGAGGTTGGTGCCGTCGGTGGCAACGAGGATCCTGCGATACATGGTACTTCCTTCATCACGATGACCTGCAGCTTAGGGTCCGGGCCGCTGCGGCCGATTGATCCAGGTCAAGCGCCCCCCCACCGGCGGCCGCTAGCCTTGGCGCATGCAAGCTGCCTCCTTCGCCCTCGATACCGGCCCCGGCCCCGGGCCCGGACCCGCCGCTGCTCCCCAGGCCTGGCGCGCGCTCGACGAGCCGGCCGAATGGGGCGGCTTCAGCCGTGCCTGCGCCGGGCGCGAGGGTTGGCAAGAGTCCTACCTGGCGATCGAGGGCATGCATTGCGCGGCCTGCACGTTGACGGTGGAACAGGTGCTGGCAGGGTTGCCGGGCGTCGATGGGGTCCAGGTCAATGGCGCCACGGCCACCGCGCGCATCGCCTGGTCGCCGCAGCTCACCCGGCCTTCGTTGTGGCTGCAGGCCCTCGGGCAGGCAGGCTACGGCGCGCTGCCGGCCGGTGACCTGATGACGGCGCAGCCGCGGCAGCAGGCGCAGCGGCTGCTGCTGTGGCGTTGGCTGGTGGCGGGCTTTTGCATGATGCAGGTGATGATGTACGCCGCGCCGGCGTATATGGCCGAGCCCGGCGACATCACGCCCGACATTGCGGCCCTGCTGAGCTGGGCCTCTTGGGTGCTGACGCTGCCGGTGGTGCTGTTCTCGTGCCGGCCATTCTTCGCGGCTGCGCTGCGCGATCTTCGGCACGGCCGCGTCGGCATGGATGTGCCGGTGGCGCTGGGCATTGCCATCGCCTTCGCGGCCAGCAGCGTCGCTACCTTCGATGCCGGGGGCGCGCTGGGCCACGAAGTCTGGTTCGACTCCGTGACCATGTTCGTGTTCTTCCTGCTGTCCGGCCGCTTGCTCGAGCAGCGCTTGCGCGACCGCACCGCCGGTTCACTGGAGGCCCTGATGCGCAGGCTGCCGCAGACCATCGAGCGGCAGCGACCGGACGCGGCGTTCGAGCGCGTGCCGGTTCGGCGCCTGGCCGTTGGCGACTTGATCCGGGTGTTGCCGGGAGAGATATTTCCTGTCGACGGCACGGTGGACCACGGCGAAAGCCGGGTGGACGAGGCACTGCTCACCGGCGAGTCCCGGCCGCTGCTGCGGCGCCCGGGCGAGCCCGTGATAGCCGGTAGCCACAACCTGACGGGAATGGTGACCGTGCGCGTGGAGCGCTGCGGCGAGCACACCCGCTATGCCGGCATCGTCGCCCTGATGGAGCAGGCGTCCATGGAAAAGCCGCGGCTGGCGCAGATCGCCGACCGCATCGCCAGCCCTTTCCTGCTGTGCGTGCTGTTCGCGGCCGCCGCCGCTGCGGTCTGGTGGTGGCCGGTCGATCCGGCCCGGGCCTTGAGTGTCGCCGTGGCGGTGCTGATCGTCACCTGTCCTTGCGCGCTGTCGCTAGCCACGCCGGCGGCGACACTGGCGGCGGCCGGCGCGCTGGCCCGCCGCGGCGTGCTGGTGCGCCGGCTGCAGGCCTTGGAAGGCGGCGCCTCGATCGACACCGTGGTCTTCGACAAGACCGGCACGCTGACGCAGGAGCGCATGGACCTCGTCACCACCCGTTGCCGCGCCGGCATGGATGCCGCACAGGCGCTGGCGTTGGCCGGGGCACTGGCGCAGCATTCATTGCACCTGGCTTCGCGGGCCCTCGCAGCGGCGGCAGGCTCCGTCGGCTGGCGCGTCTCTGATTTTTCCGAGGTCGCCGGCCAGGGGATCCAGGGCAAGGTGAGCGGCGACGGCGGCTGGCAGGGGCGGACGTTGAAGTTGGGTTCCGCCTCGTTCTGCAGGGCGCCGCGAAGCGCGCAGGCCGCGCCTGGCCCGCAGGTGTGCCTGGCCGATGAGCAAGGCTGGCTCGCCACCTTCGAACTGGATGAGTCCATGCGCCCCGATGCTCGGCCGGCCGTGGGTGCCTTGCGCCGCCTGGGCCTGCGGGTGCAGTTGCTGTCGGGCGACCGGGGCGAGGCGGTGAAGCGGCTGGCGGGGCGAGCCGGCATCGACCGGGCCTTGGGCGACTGCTCGCCCGAAGACAAGCTGCATCACGTGCGGCAGGCGCAGCAGCACGGTCACCGCGTCGCCATGGTAGGCGACGGCGTCAACGACGGCCCGGTGCTCGCGCGGGCCGATGTTTCCGTGGCCATGGGGCAGGCGGCGCCACTGGCGCAGGCCAAGGCCGACTTCGTGGTGCTGGGCGGCCAGATCTCGGCCGTCCCGGCGTTGCTGCTGCACGCGCGCCGCACCCGCGCGATCGTGCGCCAGAACCTGGCCTGGGCCGCCGTGTACAACGCCGTCTGCGTTCCGCTGGCGGTAGTGGGCGCGATGCCGCCGTGGCTGGCCGGCCTGGGCATGGCGGCCAGTTCGCTGCTCGTGGTGGCCAACTCGGCGCGGCTGGCCCGCATCCAAGGAGATTACTGAAAAAAATGGACATTCTCTTCGTACTGATTCCGCTGTCGGTGGTGCTGGCGTTGGCCATCATCGGCGCGCTGGCCTGGGCCGTCTGGCGTGGCCAGTTCGATGCCGTGGACGCCGAAGGCGAGCGGATTCTCAAGTCCGATTGATTTTCGTCAACTCGGCGCGCGCAACCCGAAAGGACACTTGGAGCATCCCGACAAGAGGTGTTCCCCGATGAAAGAATCTCCCGCGCAAGGCGCGCTCTACAACGACACCGTGGTGCGGCAGTTTTCGCTGATGGCCGTGGTCTGGGGCGTGGTCGGAATGCTGGTGGGCGTCGTCATTGCCGCACAGCTGGCCTGGCCCGAGCTCAACTTCGGCATTCCCTGGCTCAGCTACGGCCGGCTGCGCCCGCTGCACACCAACGCCGTGATCTTCGCTTTCGGCGGCTGCGCGCTGATCGGCAGCAGCTACTACGTGGTGCAGCGAACCTGCAGCGTGCCGCTGTTCATGCCCAAGCTGGCTGCGTTCACCTTCTGGGGTTGGCAGGCCGTGATCGCGGCGGCGGTCGTCAGTCTGCCCCTGGGCTACACCTCAGGCAAGGAATACGCCGAGCTGGAGTGGCCCATCGACATCCTGATCACCCTGGTGTGGGTGTCTTACGCCATCGTCTTCTTCGGAACCATCGGCATCCGCAAAGTGCGCCACATCTACGTGGCGAATTGGTTCTACGGCGCCTTCATCATCGCCATCGCGCTGCTGCATGTGGTCAACAGCGCCGAGGTGCCCTACAGCTGGATGAAGTCGTACTCGGCCTACGCCGGCGTGCAGGACGCGATGATCCAGTGGTGGTACGGCCACAACGCGGTGGGCTTCTTCCTCACGGCCGGTTTCCTGGGGATGATGTACTACTTCATTCCCAAGCAGGCCGAGCGGCCGGTCTACAGCTACCGGCTCTCCATCGTCCACTTCTGGGCGCTGATCTTCACCTACATGTGGGCCGGCCCGCACCACCTGCACTACACGGCGTTGCCGGACTGGACGCAGTCGGTGGGCATGGTGTTCTCGCTGATCCTGCTGGCCCCCAGCTGGGGCGGCATGATCAACGGCGTGATGACCCTGTCGGGCGCCTGGCACAAGCTGCGCGAGGACCCGATCCTGCGCTTCCTGATCGTCGCCTTGTCCTTCTACGGCATGGCCACCTTCGAAGGCCCGCTGATGTCGATCAAGACCGTCAACGCGCTGTCGCACTACACCGACTGGACCGTCGGCCACGTGCACGCCGGCGCCCTGGGCTGGGTGGGCCTCATCACCATGGGTACGCTGTACTACATGATTCCGCGCCTGTTCGGCCGGCAGAAGATGCATTCGGTGCCCGCCATCGAGCTGCACTTCTGGATGTCCACCGTCGGCATCGTGCTGTACATCGCCGCCATGTGGATCGCCGGGGTGATGCAGGGCCTGATGTGGCGCGGGGTCAATGACGACGGCACGCTGACCTACACCTTCGTCGAATCCGTCAAGGCCACCTATCCCTTCTACGTGGTTCGCCTGCTGGGCGGGCTGCTGTACCTGGGCGGCATGCTGGTGATGGCCTGGAACACCTGGATGACCGTGGCCCAGGGCCGCTCGGCCCGCGTGCCTGTGCCGATGCCCCAGCCCGCCTGAACCAAGCTGAACGACCATGAGCGAAAACACTTCCGCCTCCGCCGGCTTCTCGCACGAGAAAGTCGAAACCAACAACTTCCTGATGATCGTGCTGATCCTGCTGGTGGTCGCCATCGGCGGCGCCGTCGAGATCGTGCCGCTGTTCTTCCAGAAGTCGACTACGCAGGCCGTGACCGGCGTCAAGCCCTACACCGCGCTGCAGCTGGCCGGTCGCGATATCTACGTGCGCGAAGGCTGCTACAACTGCCACTCGCAGATGATCCGGCCTTTCCGCGCCGAGACGCTGCGTTACGGCCACTACTCCGTGGCCGGCGAGTTCGTCTACGACCATCCTTTCCAGTGGGGCAGCAAGCGCACCGGCCCCGACCTGCACCGGGTGGGCGGCAAGTACAGCGACGAGTGGCATCGCATCCACCTGAACAATCCCCGTGACGTGGTGCCCGAGTCGAACATGCCCGCCTATCCGTGGCTGGAAAAGAACCTGGTGGATGCCGCCGACATGCCTGCACGCATGAAGGCGTTGCGCAGGGTGGGCGTGCCTTACACCGACGCCGAGATCGCCAAGGCCCCGGCGGACGTGAAAGGCAAGACCGAAATGGAAGCCATGATCGCCTACCTCCAGGGCATGGGCCTGGCGCTGAAGTAATAACAAGGAGCGTTCACATGGACATCACGACCCTTCGCATCCTGGCCACGCTGGCCTCTTTCGGCGCCTTCCTGGGCATTGCCTGGTGGGCCTATGCCCGCGCCAACCGCGCCGGCTTCGACGCGGCGGCGCGCATTCCCTTCGAGCAAGACTGAACTGGTAACGCGAGTGCGAAATGAGTGATTTCACCGGCAATTTCTGGTCGATCTACGTGGCGGTGTTGACCTTGGTCAGCATCCTGGCCTGTCTGGCGTTGCTGTGGATCACGGCGCGCAAGAAAATCGCGTCGGATGGCGACAACACCACCGGCCATGTCTGGGACGAAGACCTGCGCGAGATGAACAACCCCATGCCGCGCTGGTGGATGTGGCTGTTCGTCGGCACCATCGTGTTCAGCCTGCTGTACCTGGTGGCGTATCCGGGCCTGGGCAGCTACCAGGGCGAGCTGGGCTGGACCCAGCAAGGCGAGTACGGCGCCGAAATGCAGAAGGCAGACCAGGAACTGGCGCCCCTGTATTCGCAGTTCGCGGCAAAGAAGCCCGAAGAGCTGGCCGGCGACGCCAATGCCATGGCCATCGGCGAACGCCTGTTCATGAACAACTGCGCCCAATGCCACGGCTCCGACGCGCGCGGCAGCAAGGGCTTTCCAAACCTGGCGGACAAGGACTGGCTCTATGGTGGCTCGCCCCAGAAGATCGCCGAAACCATCACAAGCGGCCGGCACGGACAGATGCCGCCCATGGCGGCGGCAGTGGGAAGCAGCGACGACGTGAAGAACGTGGCCAACTATGTCCTGAGCCTTTCCAACAGCCCGCACGATTCGCTGCGCGCGCAGCTGGGCAAGAGCAAGTTCACGGCTTGCGCCGCCTGCCATGGCATGGACGGCAAGGGCAATACCGCGCTGGGCGCGCCCAACCTGGCCGACGACACCTGGCTGCACGGCTGGGGCGAGAAGGCCATCGTGTCGATCATCAATTCGGGCAAGACCAGCAGCATGCCGGGCCAGCAGGGCAGGCTGACCGACGCGCAGATCCAGGTGCTGGGCGCCTACGTCTGGGGCCTTTCCAACGAGGCGCCGGTCGCCAAGCCCTGAGGAGGTCCGGTTTGCAACCCGCGGTCACACGCAAGGTGATTCCCATCGTTCCTGCGCCGCAGGACGAGGGCGGATCGCTCTACGAGGCGCAGAAAAAGATCTACCCGCGGTCGGTGGCGGGGCTGTTCTCGCGCTGGCGCTGGGTGTTCGTCGCTCTGACGCAGCTGGTGTTCTACGGCCTGCCTTGGCTGGAGTGGGGCCAGCGCCAGGCGGTGCTGTTCGACCTGGGCGCGCGACGTTTCTACATTTTCGGCCTGGTCCTTTATCCGCAGGACTTCATCTACCTCACCGGGCTGCTGGTGATCAGCGCGCTCTCGCTTTTCCTGTTCACTGCCGCCGCCGGCCGGCTCTGGTGCGGCTTCGCCTGCCCGCAGACGGTCTACACCGAGCTTTTCCTCTGGATCGAGCGCAAAGTCGAAGGCGATCGCACGGTGCGCATGCGGCGGGATGCTGCGCCGTTCTCCGCGGCCAAGCTGCTCAGGAAGGGCGCCAAGCACTTTCTCTGGATGACCCTGGCGCTGTGGACCGGCTTCACCTTCGTGGGCTACTTCACGCCGATCCAGGACCTCTGGGCCGAGGCCTTCACCCTGTCATTCGGCCCCTGGGAGTGGTTCTGGGTCAATTTTTACGGCCTGGCGACCTATGGCAACGCCGGCTTCCTGCGCGAGCAGGTCTGCAAATACATGTGCCCCTATGCCCGCTTCCAGAGCGCCATGTTTGACAAGGACACGCTGATCGTCAGCTACGACACGGCCCGCGGCGAGCCGCGCGGCGCCCGTTCCCGCAAGGCGGAGCTGTCCTCGTTGGCCCTGGGCTCCTGCGTCGACTGTACTTTGTGCGTGCAGGTCTGCCCCACCGGCATCGACATCCGCGAAGGCCTGCAGTACGAGTGCATCGGCTGCGCCGCCTGCGTCGACGTCTGCGACACCGTGATGGACAAGATGAACTACCCGCGTGGGCTGATTCGCTTCACCACCCAGAACGCGCTGGAAGGGCAATGGAATGCCCGCCAGATGTGGGCCCGGGTGCTGCGGCCGCGCGTGCTGATCTACGGCGCCGTGCTGCTTGTCTTGTGCGTCGGCCTGATGGCCAGCCTGGTGGCCCGCACGCCGCTGAAGGTAGACGTGGTGCGCGACCGCGCCGCGCTGTCGCGCATCGTCGCCGGCGGCAAGCTGGAGAACGTCTACCGGCTGCAGATCATGAATGCAACGGAGCAGCCGCAGCGCTACCGCATCGCCGCGAGCGGCCTGGAGGGCCTGGCGGTGGTGTCCGACGCCGAGGTCGAGGTCGGCCCCGCCGAATCGCGCTGGGTGGCGGTGCGGCTGCAGGTCGACTATGGCTCGGCGGCGCCCGGCTCGCACGCCATCCAGTTCAGCATTGGCGATGCCGAGGGCAAGGCCCACCTCAGCGAGAAATCCGTGTTCCTCGTTCCACGTTGAAAGAGATCGTTCATCATGTCCCCTCCAAAGCAGCCTGTTTCCGCCCCCTGGTGGCGATTTCCCCTGGTGTGGATGGTGATCGCCGGCCCGGCGCTGGTGGTGATGGCCGGCATCGCCACCGTCTGGATTGCCGTTCGCACGCCCGACCCCGTGGTGGCTGACGACTATTACCGCCGGGGCATCGAGATCAACAAGACACTGGCAGCGCAGAAAGCCAGGTCGCTGCTGCCGGCGCTGCAGGGCCGCAACCATGCCGCGACGCCGCCAACTGCCGCCCGGCCCTGAGTGGCTTCGGTTTTTCCTGAGCCAGAAGCAGGAATAGTCTGCTTTTATCTTCCATGCAATGCGGTTATCTTGCTGTGCTGAACAGCCTTCATAGGAGACCCTTCATGAGAAAATCACTTGCGCTTGTCGCCGTCGTCCTGACGCTCGGGATATCTTCGCTGGCACTCGACGCCGAAGCCAAACGCATGGGCGGCGGCAAATCCAGCGGCATGCAGCGCCAGGCCACCACGGCCCCCGCCAACACGCCGGGCGCGCCTGGACAGGCCGCGCCCGCCGCCGGGGCCACCGCAGCGGCGGCCGGTCCGGCAGCGGCCGCTGCATCCAAGCGCAGCTGGATGGGCCCGGTCGCCGGCCTTGCCGCCGGCCTTGGCCTGGCAGCGCTGGCCTCGCACCTGGGATTCGGCGAAGCCCTGGCCAACATGATGATGATCGGCTTGCTGGTGATGGCCGTGCTGCTCGTCATCGGCTTCGTGATGCGCAAGCGCGCCGCGAGCGGTGGCGCAAGCCTGGCGGGCGCCGGTGCCGCGGGCGGTGGGGCTTCTCCATTCCAGCGCGCCGGCTCGCAAGCCACCGCCTATCGCAGCGCCGAGAATGCGCCGCCCCAGGGCCGCTCGCAGATCGGCTCGCGCATCGGCGCGGGCTTCGGCAGCCTGGCCGCGCGGGCGCAGGGTGGCGGCATCCCCGCCGACTTCGACGCGGTGGCATTCGCGGGCAACGCCAAGAACCAGTTCATGGCGCTGCAGGCAGCCAACGACGCACGCGACCTCGATCGGCTGCGTGACTACCTCACTCCCGAGATGTTCGATATGGTGCGCTCGGAGATCGCCGAGCGCGGCGACGCGCCGCAACAGACCGAGGTGTTCGGCCTGGAAGCACAGGTGCTGGCGGTGGTGGAGGAGGACAGCCACTACGTCGCAAGCGTGCGATTCTCCGGCAGCGTGCGCGACCAGCGCGGTGTGGCGCCGGAAGACCTCGACGAAATCTGGCACCTGACCAAGCCGCGCGCCGGCCTGGGTGGCTGGGTGATCGCGGGTATTCAGCAGGGCGCGGACGGCTCGCCTTCGGCCTGACGTGCGCGTGCGCGCAGGAGCACCCTGCGCGCACCGGGCACACTCGGGGCATGGCAGCACCCTTCAACTACCGCCATCTCTACTACTTCTGGGTTGTCGCCAAGGAAGGCGGCATCGCCCGCGCCGCCGCCCGGCTCGACATGGCAATTCAGACCATCAGCGAACAGGTGCGCTTGCTCGAGCAGTCGCTCGGGCACGCCTTGTTCAAGCCGGCCGGGCGCGGGGTCGCGCTGACGGAAGCCGGCGTGGTCGCCATGGCACACGCAGAGCAGATATTCCAGCTCGGCGAACAGCTTCCGGCTGCCGTGCGAGACGCCGCCACCGGCCAGGGGATGCGGCTCGCAGTGGGCATCTCGGACGGGCTGCCGAAGCTGGTGGTGCGCCATCTGTTGCAGCCGGCCCTCGGAGAACGCGGAGTGCGGCTGCTTTGCCACGAAGACGACTTCGATAGGCTACTGGGCGACCTCGCGCTGCACCGGCTGGATGTCGTGCTGTCGGACCGGGCGGCGCCGCCCAACCCCAACCTGCGGCTCTACAGCCATCCCCTCGGTGAAGCGGCGCTGGCTTGGTTGGCGCCGGTGGCCATGGCAAAAAAATCCAGGCAGCCTTTTCCGGCGTCGCTGGCCGACATGCCGCTGCTGCTGCCGACCGCCCATTCGGCCGTCCGGCAGCGGATCGACCGATGGTTCGAGCGGCAGGGCCTGCGCCCGCAGGTGGTGGGCGAATTCGAGGACAGCGCCTTGCTGGCTGCGTTCGGCCGCAGCGGGATGGGGGCATTCCCCGCCTCGCGCTGGTCCCACGAGGAACTGCTGAAAGACCCGGGACTGCAACTGCTGGGTGACAGCCCGGAGCTGGTCGAGCACTTTTTCCTGATCTCGGCGGAGCGCCGCATCCAGCATCCGCTGGTGCAGCGCCTGCTGCCAGCAGCCGGGTCCTAGGCGTCAGCTGGTTTCGGGGGCGCGGATCACCAGCACCGGAACCGGCGCCATGCGGATGATCTGCTCGGCGCCGCTGCCCATCAGCACGCGGCCGATGCCCCGGCGGCCGTGCGTCCCGACCACGATCAGGTCCGCATTCCAGAGCTTCGCCGCCTCGCTCACGACATCCGCGAGGTGCTCGCCGAAATTGTCGTAGAGCATCTGGTCCACCTCGACGCCGGCCCGCTGGGCAGCGGCCATCCCGTCCTGCAGCACCTTGGCGCCGGTTTCGCGCATGATCCGGATCAGGTCGCCGGAGCTGCCGAACTGGTCATAGCCGCTGAGGTAGGCCATGGCTTCGACCACGTGAATCAGCCGCACGCGGCCCTGCGCTTGCCGGGCCAGTTCCACGGCGGCGTCCAGGGCCTTGTTGGAGGTTTCGCTGCCGTCGACGGGGACGATGATGCGCTTGAACATGACAGTCCTTTCCAGGTTGGATGGAACTGCTCCAGTATGCGACAGCGTTGGCAACCGGTGCTTGATCGTCGTCAATGGCCGCAGATCTGACCGCACGGGTTGCGGTAAATTGAGGCTCTTCAATGCTGTCATACTGAAATCGTGCCCCTATCCTCCTTCAGCAACCTCGATGACACCACTACGCTCGGTGCCGACCCGGGCAACGCGGCAGCGTTGCTGGCGGGGCTGCTCGACTCGGCCATGGACGCCATCATCACCGTCGATGAGCAGCAGCGCATCGTGCTCTACAACCGGGCAGCCGAAAAGATCTTCGGCTGGCCTCGCCAGGACATCCTTCGCCAGCCGCTGGACAAGCTGATCCCGGCGCGGTTTCGCGCGGAGCACACGCGGCACATGGAGCGATTCGGCAGCGCGGGGGTTACGTCACGGCGCATGGGAGCGCTCAACGTGGTGTACGGACTGCGCTCGGATGGCCAGGAGTTCCCGATCGATGCCTCGATCTCCCAGCTGGATACGCCGCAGGGCAAGCTGTTCACGGTGATTCTTCGCGACATCACCGAGCGGCTGCAGGCCGAGGACCGGCAAGCCAGGCTGGCGGCGCGGCTTGCCGGCCTGCTGGACTCGGCCATGGACGCCATCATCACCATCGACGAGGCGCAGCGCATCGTGCTGTACAACCGCGCGGCGGAGCGGATCTTCGGCTGGCCGAGCGACCAGGCGATCGGCCGAAGCCTGGACCACCTGATGCCCGCGCGATTCCGCGCCGCGCACGCCTCGCACATCGCTCGCTTCGCCGCCACCGGCACGTCATCGCGCCAGATGGGTGATGGCACGGTGCTGTACGGCCTGCGCGCCGGCGGCGAGGAGTTTCCGATGGAAGCATCGATCTCCCAGTTGAACACCGCAGAGGGCAAGCTGTTCACCGTGATCCTTCGCGATGTGACGGAGCGGGTGCGCGCCCAGGAGGAGCTGAGCGCTTTCGCCGCCGAGGCCCATGCCATCCGCGAAGGCGAGAAGAGGCGGATAGCGCGCGAGCTGCACGACGAGCTGGCGCAGTCGCTCACCGCACTCAAGATGGACACCATCTGGCTGCGCGACAACGCGCCGGCCCAGCCCGAGGCCGCCGTGGCCAAGCTCACCGAGATGGTGGGCATGCTCGACACCACCGTGGCTGCGACGCGGCGCATCGCGGCCGACCTGCGCCCGTTGCTGCTGGACGATCTGGGGCTGGCGCCGGCCGTCGAGTGGCTGGCCAACAGCTTCACCCAGCGCAGCGGCGTGGCCTGCCGGGTGACGGTGGACGACGAGCTGGAGCTGGGCGAGCCCTATGCCACGGCAGTTTTCCGGATCGTCCAGGAGTCGCTTGCCAACGTCGCCAAGCACGCCGGCGCCAGCGAGGTGCAAGTGCGGATCGAGCGCAGCGAACGCGCCGTCACGCTCGAGGTGCGGGACAACGGGCGCGGCTTTTCAACTTCAGCCCCGCGCAAGCCCCATTCGCTCGGCCTGATGGGCCTGCGCGAGCGCGCCCAGCTGCTCAAGGGCAGCGTCGGCATCGAAAGCTCGCCGGGGCAGGGTACCTGCGTGCGGGTGAACATCCCGGTCGCGGCCGAGGCGGAGGGCACATGATCAGGATCGTGATAGCGGACGACCACGCCATCGTGCGAGAGGGCCTCAAGCGCATCGTCTCCGAAGTGGGCGACATGGAGGTGGCGGGCGAGGCGGGCGATGGCACGGAGGTGATGCAGCGGGTGCGCGAGCTCGAGTTCGACATCCTGGTGCTCGACCTGTCGATGCCGGGGCGCAGCGGCATGGAGCTGATCAAGCTGGTGCGCGCCGAAAAGCCCAAGCTGCGCATCCTGGTGCTGAGCATGCACCAGGAATTGCAGTACGCCGTGCGGGCCATCAAGTCGGGTGCCAGCGGCTACCTCACCAAGGAAAGCGCTCCGTCGCAGCTCGAGCAGGCCATTCGCAAGATCGCGGGCGGCGGCGCTTATGTCACGGCGGAGGTGGCCCAGCAGCTTGCGCTGGGGGCCATGCCGGGCGGCCAGACCCTGCCGCACGAGTCGCTGTCGGATCGCGAGTTCGAGGTGTTCCGGCTGCTGGCTGCCGGAGCTTCGGTCACCGACATCGCCGCCCGGCTGAAGGTGTCGGTCAAGACCATCAGCACCCACAAGGCCAACCTGACCCAGAAGATGGGGCTGCAGAACAACAGCGAACTGGTCCGCTACGCCCTCAAGCACGGGCTGCTCGACGCCTCCGACCTGTAGCGGCAGCGCGACTTCACACGCGCTGGCCTTGCGCCTTTGGCCCGCTGGCTCGGCTAGGACAATTCCTAGGCCGCCTCAGCAATGCCCGAGCCTTCGAATCGGACTGCACCGAGCCTGCGATTCAGCCTGCACCGATACCGCCGGGCCAAGTTTCTGGCGACAGTAGCGTCATGTCTCCAAGCCATGCACCCACGCCCCTGCGCACCTTTGGCATCCTGCCTGCCACGCCGGCGCGCTCGACCTCACCGGCGATCACCAGCCTGCCGTCGCTGTGTTCCACCTGCCATTTGCGAGACCTGTGCCTGCCCTGCGGCCTGGCCGGCAACGACATGCAGCGGCTGGACGGCCTGATGTTCACGCGCCGCAAGGTCAGGGCCGGCGATGCGCTCTATCGCGAGGGCGACCGGTTCCAGTTCATCTACGCCGTTCGCAGCGGCACCTTCAAGTCCAGCCTGACGCTGGCCGACGGTCGCGAGCAGGTGAGCGGCTTTCACATGGCCGGCGAGCTGATGGGCCTGGACGGGCTGGCGCAAGGCGCCCATGCCAGCAGCGCCACCGCGCTGGAGGACAGCGAGATCTGCGCGATTCCCTACGCGCACCTGAACGAACTGGCGGCTGGCAACAGCGGCATGCAGGATGTGGTCAGTCGTTTGATGAGCCGCGAGATCGTGCGCGAGCACAGCCTGATGCTGCTGCTGGGCAGCATGAATGCGGAGGAGCGGCTGGCGGCGTTCCTGCTGAACCTTTCGCAGCGCCTGAAGGCGCGCGGCTGGTCCGCCAGCGAGTTCCACCTGCGCATGTCGCGCGCCGAGATCGGCAGCTATCTGGGCATGAAGCTGGAGACCGTCAGCCGCACGTTCTCTGCGTTCCAGCAGCAGCGGTTGCTGGAAGTAGACAAGCGGCACATACGAATCATCGATCTCGACGGCCTGACCCGGGCCTTCGAGATGCGGGTGCATTGAGCGGGCGGGCGTTCAGCCGGCGGCGTTGTAACGTCCCGGCCGGTGGTTGAGCGCCAGCACCAGGTTCAGCACGATCACGGCCACGAGGGACGCCGCGGCGCGTGAGAGGTCGGCCAGGAACAAGCCGCCTGCGAGCAGGATGGCCGCGTCAAGGCCCATCTGCGTGCGGCCAGGATTCCAGCCGCGCTTTTCCTGCAGGTAGAGCACCAGCACATTCAGCCCGCCCAGGCTGGCGCGGTGACGAAAGAGCACCAGCATGCCCACCCCGACCAGCAGGCCACCGATGGCGGCGGCGAGCAACGGCGAGAGGCTCATGAAACCAATGCCCCGCGGCAGCAGGTGAATGAACAGGGCAGCCAGGCCGATGGCGGCGAGCGTCTTCAAGGTGAACTCGCGTCCCATTCGAAAGCAGGCCAGCGCGTAGAACGGCGCATTGACGGCCAGCATGGCGGCGGACAGGTTCAGGCCGCTGGCATAGTTCAACAAGAGCGCCAGCCCCACGGTTCCCCCGGACAGCAGGCCCGCCTGGTTGAAGAACACGACACCCAGTGCCGCGAGGAGGGTGCCGGTCAGGAGGGCTTGAAGGTCCTCGTACAGCCGGTGCTTGCCGGTCGGCCGAGCAGCGTCAGGCAGGATCGCAGTGGCTTTCAATTGCATGGCGCCAGCGTAGCGGGTTGGCCGGCGCACTTCGTGATGCGGATCAAACTTCCGTCAGGCCGCTTCACTGCCGAGCTTCCTGAGTTTCGCCAGCCATTGAAGGCCTGCCTGCGCATTGAGCCCGCCGACGCCGCCGATCAGGGTCTCATGCACCGGCGCGATGCCGACGAAGCCGAGAATATTGCGCTCCAGCGACTTGACGCTATGGGCCCGGAAATACCAGCGATAGACCAGCGCCGGCATGCCCATCGTCACCACCACACGCGCCGAGCGGCCTTTGAGTCCCTTTGCGGAGAATGCCGCGCTGCCTTCCTTGTAATGGAACGCGAAGCCAGGGCGGGCGACCTGCTCCAGAAAGCCCTTGAGCAGCGCCGGCATATCCCCCAGCCACAGCGGAAAAAACACCACCAGGTGCTCGGCCCAGAGAATGTCCGCCTGGGCTTGCCGCAGGTTCGAGGGGACCTCGCCGGACTCCCAATCCTTCTGGCTGCGCAGCAAAGGGAAATCCAGCGCCGCCACTTGCGTCCAGCGCACCTCATGTCCGCTGTCCCGCGCGCCTTGCGCGTACGAATCGGCCAGAGCGTGGCCCCAGTGAAGGCCGGCCGGGTCGGGATGGCCTTGAATGATGAGGACTCGTTTGCCCATGCCAACTCGCCTCAGCCCGGCTTGCCGTCCAGGCGCACGCGCGTCAGCACCGGCCAGTAGCGCAGTGTGTAGAGCCCGAAGCCGGCCGACCAGAGCGCCGCCGAACACGCCACGGCGTGCAGCAACAGGGCCGGCGCCAGCAGCGGCACCAGCACCCGAACCAGGGCGGCCAGGCTGACCAGGGCGTAGCAGGCCACGTCCCATCGATCCGCCCGAAGCGGGCGGCCGGTGTGCCCTCGCGCAGTGCGGGTCATCATGCCGATCACCAGGCCACCCACCGCCCCCACCGTGAGCGCATGAACGGCGAGCGAAGGGCCCATCCAGCCGAGCTGCGCCGCGGCGCGAAAGGCGAGGTGCGCCGCGATCCACAGGTATGCGAGGTGCAGCACCCACACGATGGGCGCGCGCAGGGTGGTCCACGGCTGCCAGAGCCACCAACGCGCCAGGTGGGCCGCGGCGGCGGCGGCGGCCAACGCCGCCATGATCCCGCCTTGAAGCTGCAGCGCATCGGCGGCCAGCACCAGCAGGATGGAGCCGAGCGCCGCCTTTTCCACCAGGGGGAGGCGCCTGGCGTTGGCGCCGGGCACGCCGTTGTTGGTGAACATGGGAATCACGCGGCCGCCCATTACGGCCATGATGAACAGCACGATATCCAGTCCCAGCTGCAGGCCGATCCAGCCGGGGATCTCCAGTACGCCGAGTTGCCCGAGATGGATGGCCAGCACGGCGCCCGACATCAGCAGCAGGAGCAGCGGGAAGAAGTAGTTGCGACGGTTGCCCGCGGCGATGAACGGAATGGCAAGCGCCACCGCGGCAGCCAGCGGAAACGCCGCGTTGACCAACGCCGCGGCCCAGCCGTAGGGCGTGAGCACCAGTACCCGCCCGGCCACCCAGAGCAAGGCGAGCGCCGCCAACGGCAGGCCGGTCGGCGTCGGCCGATTGGACCAGTTGCGCCCGGCGGTGAACAGGAAGCCGACGACGACCGCCAGCGTGAAGCCGAACAGCATTTCGTGTGCGTGCCACAGCGGTCCTTGCAGGTAGGTGTGCTGGCCGAGCGCACCGCTGAACTGCAATGCCCACAGGGCGATCGACAGCGCGGCAAAGCTGCTGGCGAGCAAGTAGAACGGCCGGAATCCGAGCTGCCACAGGGCAAAGTCACGGCGCGGGGCGGCCGCGCGGGGAGGCTCCTCGATCTTGAAGAATTCAGCCATTGGGCGGTCTCTCTGGCGCATCGCGCGCCGTCACGGGATAAGGTGTACTGACAATACATCTATCCTAGTGCGAGCAAGGCAGCCGGACTTGATGTGAATCAAGTCCACGGCTTCGTCAGAGGGGGCGCAACTGCAGAGCTGCGAACTTTTCAACTCATTGCGCTAGGTCAACGCGTTGCCGCGCGACGCAATTACGCTGGAGACATCGAGGATGCTTTTTGTGGAGGCAGCGATGTACCGGGTAGAGGCAAAGCTGGCGAAGTGGAAACAGATTTATGAGCAACTGAGCGAGGCACAGGCCAAGCTCAAGCCTGCAGCGACAGATGGGGAAAAGCCGCCTGCCAATGACCCGTTGCTCTTGGAAGTGCGACGCTTGCAGCGGCAGAGCAACGAGGCCCTTGATGAGCTGCACGCCGCCGTTGCCGTTAGCCGGCAACAGCGAGCCGGCCCCTCCGCGCCCGCCACTACGCGGGAAGGCTGACCAGGGCCGGACGATTCAGTGCCGGCGAACTGGGGACATGGCCCCCACCTGCTCATGCATTTGCTGGCAGGAAGTGCAATAGAGCGTGGATGGCATGGCGGACAGTCGCCGAAGGTCGATCGGGTCACCGCAGTCCATGCAGCTGCCGTAGCGGCGGTCCAGCAGGCGACGCCGGGCCACCAGCACCTGTTCCAGCTCGTGGGCGGCGTGCTCGGCCTGCGCCTCGTCCACGACGGCGCGTGATTGCTCGCTTGCGGTTTCCTTGAAATCGGTCACTCCGCGCGTGACCGCCTCCTCGCCGAGCCCGTCCTCGCGGGCGCTCAGCACCGCGCACAGCTCGCGCTCGCGGCGGGCGAGCAACTGGTCGAAATTGGGCGCCAGGCCGATGTCGAAAGTTTTCATGTTGAAACCTCGTTCAGGATGTGTCATTCTGGGATGGGCCGTGCCGGAAGTCGTTGATGCACGTCAACCTCGCATGCCTCGCTCCGGTCCACGATGGCCGCACATCCACGCGAACCGATTGAGGTACCACCATGTTCAAGCACATCCTTTTGGCGACCGACGGCTCGGCCGCTTCCGCGCGCGCCGCGCAGCTGGCGGTCAACCTGGCGCGGGAGCACGGCGCCCGCCTGACGGCGGTGTATGTCGTCGACCCGTATCCCTACCTGGGCGTAGGCGAATCCAATCCGCTGGGATTCCAGGCCTACATGTCCGCCGCACAGGCCCATGCGGCCGAGGCCCATGCCAAGGTGGAGCGCTTGTGCACCCAAGGTGGGCAGCCGGTCGAGCTGCAGGCGCGCATGGTCGAGGACATGCACGCGTCCGATGCGATCCTGAAAACAGCGAAGGAAGAAGCGGCTGACCTGGTGGTCGTCGGCACGCACGGGCGCACTGGCATCGGGCGAATGATGATGGGCAGCGTCGCCACCAAGGTGGTCTCGCAGTCGCCGGTCCCGGTGCTGGTGGCCCGGCAGGCCGCCGAATGAGCGTTCGCAATCTTGAAGCGTTGTTCCAGCCGCGCTCGGTGGCGGTGATCGGTGCTTCCGACCGGGCAGGAAGCATCGGCGCCGTGGTCTGGCGCAACCTCGGCGGCGGCGGCTTCCAGGGCCCGCTCTGGGCCGTCAACCAGCGTCACGACGTCGTCGGCGGCGCACCGGCGTGGCGCGATGTGGCGAGCTTGCCCGCGGCCCCGGATCTGGCCGTGATCTGCACGCCGAACCACACGGTGCCGACCGTGATTGAGCAGCTGGGACGCAAGGGCACTCGCGCGGCCATCGTCTTGAGTGCCGGCCTGAAGCAAGGCGCGCCGGAGGGCGGGCGCAGCTTCGAGCAGGCCATGCTGGCGATGGCCAGGCCGCACCTGCTGCGGGTGCTGGGACCCAACTGCATCGGGCTGCTGGTTCCCGCGCTGGGGCTGAACGCTAGTTTCGCGCCAGGCAATGCTCTGCCCGGAGAACTGGCCTTCGTGACGCAGTCGGGTGCGCTAGCCACGGCCATGCTCGACTGGGCCAATGGCCGCGGCATCGGGTTTTCGCATTTCATCTCGATGGGGGACAGCGCCGACGTCGATTTTGGCGATGTGCTCGACTACCTGGCCAGTGATCCGGGCACCCGCGCCATCCTGATGTATGTCGAGTCGGTGAAGGCCGGACGCAAGTTCATGTCCGCGGCCAGGGCAGCGGCACGCAACAAGCCCGTGATCCTGGTCAAGGCCGGCCGCGCGCCCGACGGCGCGCGCGCCGCGGCATCGCACACCGGCGCGCTAGCCGGCTCCGACGCGGTGTTCGATGCGGCCGCCCGCCGCGCCGGCATGCTGCGAGTGGACACCCTGGAGGCCTTGTTCGACGCTGCCGAGACGCTGGCGCGCGCACGGCCCCTGATCGGCGAGCGGCTGGCCATTCTTACCAACGGCGGCGGCGCGGGCGTGCTGGCCGCCGACGCCCTTTCGCTGGGGGGCGGGCGGCTGGCGGTGCTGGAGGGCGATACGCTTGAAGTTTTGGATCGATGCTTGCCTGCGACCTGGTCGCACGGCAATCCCATCGACATCATCGGCGACGCACCGGCGGCTCGCCATCAGGACGCTTTGCGCGCGCTGCTGGCCGCCAAGGAAGTGGATGCCGTGTTGCTGGTGCATGCGCCCACGGCCCTGGTTGCCGCAGCCGAGGTGGCGCAGGCCTGCCTTCCCGTGATCGCGCAGGGCGGCAAGCCGGTCCTGGCTTGCTGGCTGGGCGGGCCTTCGGTGGCAGCCGCCAGAGACAGCTACGGCGCCGCGGGAGTCCCTTCGTTCCATACGCCGGAGCGCGCTGCCGATGCCTGGCTGCAGATGGTCGCGCATGCCCGCAACCAGCGCGAGCTGCAGGAGATCCCACCGGCGCTGCCGCCGGCGCTCACCCCGGACCGCAGCCGCGCTCGCGCGCTCATCGAGGCCGCCGCACGGGAGGGCCGCGAGTGGCTGGACGAAGTTCAGGCCAAGTCGTTGCTGGAGGCCTATGAGATCCCTTGCGTGCGGACCGAGAAGGTGCCCGATGCCGACGAAGCGGTCGCGGCGGCCACCCGCATCGGGTTTCCGGTGGCGCTGAAGATCGTCTCGCCGCAGATCATTCACAAGTCCGACGTTGGCGGCGTCGAGTTGAATCTGGCCTCGGCCGACGAGGTGAGGGCGGCCGTCGCGAGGATGCGCGAACGCGTGACGCAACTGCAACCCGCGGCCGTTGTGGAGGGCTTCGCCGTGCAAGCCATGGCGCATCGCCCCGGCGCGCGCGAGGTGATCGTCGGAATTTCCGCCGATCCGGTGTTCGGCCCCGTCTTGTTGTGCGGCAGCGGCGGCACCGAGGTGGAACTGCACAAGAAGCACGCGCTGGCCTTGCCACCCCTGAACGCCAGCCTGGCCCGCGACATGATCGTGCGCAGCGGGCTGGCGCCGCTGCTCGCCCCTTGGCGCAGCCGGCCGGCGGCCGACGAGCAGGGCGTCGTGGACACCTTGATCAAGGTATCGAGGATGGCTGCAGACCTGGCCGGACTGGCGGAACTCGACATCAACCCGTTGCTGGTCGACTCCCGGGGCGTGATCGCGCTGGATGCCCGGGTGCGGCTGCACCGTCGGGGCGATTCGCCGGCGCCTCCGGCGATTCGCCCGTACCCGCAGCAACTCGAAGAAGAGGTGGAGATCGCCGGTACCCGGATGCAGCTGCGACCCATCCGACCTGAAGACGGGACGCGCCTTTCGCAGTTCTATGGCAGGGCCTCGGCAGTCGACATGCGCCTGCGGTTCTTCATGGCCCGCCGCGAGGTGCCTCATAGCGAGCTGGCGCGCTACAGCCAGATCGACTATGACCGCGAAATGACGTTCATCGCCCTGGTCCCCGAAGAGAACGGCCGGCCTGCGGCAATGGCCGGCGAAGTGAGGGCCGTGTGCGATCCGGACAATCAGAAGGCAGAGTTCGCGATCCAGGTGGCGTCGCCGTGGCAGGGCAGGGGCCTGGGGCGGGTACTGCTGGCCAAGCTGATCACCTATTTGCGGGAGCGCGGCACAGAAGAAGTGATTGGCGAATGCCTGGCGGAGAACGCCGGAATGGCGGCGTTGGCGCGGCAGGCGGGCTTCGAGGTTTCGGCCGCTGGCGGGACGGGTACGATGTCGTTGCGTTTGCCGTTGCGACAGCCCGAGGTGCGGGAATAATCGTTTCCATGCAACCTTCCGCCAGCCTGCTGGCCCATCTGCGCGGCGAACTCCAGCGGCATCCGCCGTTCGACCAGATGGCGCCTGCCGCCGTCGATGACTTCCTGGCGCACTCGCAGCAACTGTATTTCGCCCCGGGGGAGGTGCTGCTGGAGCCTGACAGCGGCCCGGTGCAAAACCTCTACTACGTGCGCCAAGGCGCCGTGACGGGCGTGCGCGGCCTGGCGGAATACTCGGGCGGCGCCTTCGAGTACGAGGCAGGCGATCTTTTCCCGGCCGGCGCGGCGCTGTCGCAGCGCGCCGTGACGGCGACCTACCGCGCGAGCCAGGACACCTTCGTGCTGGCGCTGCCGGTGACGGCAATGCGCGAACTGGCGCAGTCGAGCCTAGGGTTCGCCGAGTTCCTGAACCGCCGCATGTTGAAATTCCTGGAGCTGTCGGGCCAGGCGCTGCAGGTGGCTTACTCCTCGCGCACGCTGGCCGAGCAGTCGCTGGAGGCGCCCCTGGGCGAACTGGCGCGAACCGCCGCCGTCACTTGCCGGCCCGGCACACCGCTGCGCCAGGCACTGGGCGAAATGCACGACCGCCGCATCGGCTCCATGCTGGTGACCGGCGCCGATGGCGCCCCGCTGGGCATTCTTACGCGCCACGACATCCTCGGGCGGGTCACGTTGCCCCAGCTGTCCCTGGATGCGCCCATCGACCAGGTGATGGTGCAGCCGGTTCACACCTTGACGCACGAGCACACCGCGCAGGACGCGGTGCTGCTCATGAGCCGGCATGGCATCCGCCACGTGCCGGTGTTGCGTGATGGCCGTGTTGCCGGCCTCGTCTCGGAGCGCGACCTGTTCGCCATGCAGCGCATGAGCCTCAAGCACGTCGGCACGGCCATCCGGGCGGCGGGCGACGTGGATGCGCTGCGGCTCGCCGCCGTCGAAATTCGCCGCTTCGCGCGCAGCCTGCTCGGGCAGGGCGTGAGCGCGCGCCAGGTCACCGCGCTGATCAGCCATCTCAACGACGTGCTGACGCAGCGATTGCTGGTGCTGCAGGCGAGCCGGCACGGCATCGACCTGGAGACCGTGTGCTGGCTCGCGCTCGGATCCGAAGGCCGCGGCGAGCAGACCATCGCCACCGACCAGGACAACGCGCTGATACTGCGCGACGGCACCACAGCGACCCAGCGCGATGCCATCATGGTCTTCGCGCGCGACGTCAATCTGGCCCTGGACGCCTGCGGTTACCCGCTGTGCAAGGGCGGCATCATGGCCGGCGAGCCGGGCTGCTGCAAGACGCTCGGCGAGTGGCGCGCCGCATTCGCGGGGTGGATAGAGCACGGCGCCCCGCAAGACCTGCTGGAGGCCAGCATCTATTTCGATTTTCGCCCGCTGGCAGGCGACGCTCGCCCGGCCCAGGCCTTGCGTGAGGAGGTCACGCAGGCGGCCCGCCGCACGCCCCGCTTTCACCAGCAGATGGCCCTCAATGCGCTGTCCCGCACCGTGCCGCTGGACTGGCGCGGTGCGATCGAAACCGATGAACAGGGCAGCGTCGACCTGAAGCTGCAGGGCGCGGCGATCTTCGTGGATGTTGCCCGGCTCTACAGCCTGGCCTTTGGCGTGCCGGCAACCGGCACCCGCGAACGGCTGCAAGCCGTGGGGTCGGCCCTGGGCGTCGGCAGCTCGGAGTCGCAGACCTGGGTGGGTGCCTTCGAGTTCCTGCAGATGCTTCGGCTTCGGGTGCAACTGGAGCCTGACGCTCGAGGCTTCCAACCCAACCGGATCGCGATTGCGGCCCTCAACGATCTCGACCGGCGCATCCTGAAGGAGTCCTTCCGGGTGGCCCGTTCGATGCAGCAGCGCATGCGGCTGGATTACCAGCGCTGACGATGGCCTGGCTGGATCGATGGTCGGGCCGCAAGGGCGCCCAAGTAGACGAGTCCCGCTGGGTGGTGCTGGACGTCGAGACCAGCGGCCTGGACCCTCAGCGCGACCGACTGCTGGCGATCGCCGCAATTGCCGTTCGCGTCGATTGGCCGCGCAGGCGGCTGGCGATCGCACCGGGCGACAGTTTCGAAGTGGTGCTGCAGCAGCCGGATGCCAGCTGCGACAAGGACAACATCCTGCTTCACGGCATCGGCGTGCAGCGCCAGCGCGAGGGCCTGCCGGCGCGCCGTTCGCTGGAGGGCCTAGCCGGATTCGTCGGGCAGTCACCTTTGCTGGCATTTCATTCCGCCTTCGACCAGGCCATGCTGGCGCGCTACTGCCGCGTGCACCTGGGAGGGCCTTTGCCCAACCCCTGGGTCGACATCGAGCAGCTCTGCGCCGTCACCCATGAAGGCGTCTCGGCCCGCGCCCTGGACGACTGGATGGCTTTTTTCGACATCCGTTGCGCCCAGCGCCACCAGGCCGCAGCCGATGCCCTGGCGGAATGCGAGGTGCTGCTTCGCTTGTGGCCCCGCATCGCCAGCCAGTGCGCGAACTGGCGCGACGTGTCGAAGCTGGCGTCGCAGCACCGCTGGATTCAGCGCGGCTGATCGACCAGCTGCTGCAGGCCCGCCATGTCCAGGATGCGCAGGTGGCGATGCCTGACCTCGCACAGCCCCTCTTGCGCAAACCGCGAGAAGGTGCGGCTCACGGTCTCCAGCTTGAGCCCGAGGTAGCTGCCGATCTCCTCACGCGTCATGCGCAGCACCAGCTCCGAGCGCGAAAAGCCGCGGGCGTGCAGCCGCTGCACCAGGTTGAGCAGGAAGGCAGCCAGGCGCTCTTCGGCCCGCATGCTTCCCAGCAGCAGCATCACGCCGTGCTCGCGCACAATTTCGCGGCTCATGACGCGGTGCAGGTGGTGCTGCAGCGCCTTGACCTCGCGCGACAGCTCGCCGATCCGATCGAAGGGCATCACGCAGACTTCCGCGTCCTCCAGCGCCACCGCGTCGCAGCTGTGGCGCTCGTTCACGATGCCGTCGAGGCCGACGATTTCACCGGCCATCTGGAAGCCGGTCACCTGGTCGCGCCCATCCGGCGCCAGCACGCAGGTCTTGAAGAACCCGGTGCGGATGGCATAGAGCGACTGAAACGCCTCGCCGGTGCGAAATAGCGCGGCGCCCCGCTTGACCTTGCGCCGCATCGACACCACGTCGTCCAGGCGCAGCAGATCCTCCGAGCTGAGGCCCATGGGCATGCACAGCTCGCGCAGATTGCAGTTGGAGCAGGCCACCTTCATGCTGGCGGTGGTGGTATCGGTTTCTTTCATTGTGGCTCTCGTCATGATCTGGCTCAAATTCTCCGGGCGCCGGGCAGCGCGCACTTGATCCAGGTCAAGCGTCAAGGTGGGCTGGCGCGGCAAAGTGCGGTTGAACACAGGAATCCTGGAAATGACCCCAATTTCGCAAGACCTGCTGCGCCGCTACGACGTCGCCGGGCCACGCTACACCTCTTACCCGACGGCCGACCGCTTCGTCGAAGCGTTCGCCACCAGCGACTATGGCCAGGCCCTGGCGCAGCGCCGCATCGGCCCCGCGGCGCTGGCGCTGCCGCTGTCGCTGTACGTTCATATCCCGTTTTGCGAGTCGCTCTGCTACTACTGCGGCTGCAACAAGATCATCACCAAGCATCACAACCGCTCGGCGAGCTACCTGCGCTACCTCAGCCGCGAAGTCGATCTGCACACGGCTCTGCTCGGGGTGGGCCAGACAGTCACCCAGCTGCATCTGGGCGGCGGCACGCCTACCTTCCTCTCGGATGAGGAACTGCTAGAGCTGATGACGATGCTGCGCCGCAGCTTCAACCTGGCGCCCGGCGGCGAATACTCGATCGAAGTCGACCCGCGCACCGTGGACAAGTCACGGTTGAATGCACTGGCCGAGCTGGGCTTCAACCGGATCAGCTTCGGTGTCCAGGACTTCGACCCAGACGTCCAGAAAGCAGTGCACCGGGTCCAGCCCTATGAAGATGTGGCCCGGCTGATGGCGGGCGCCCGCGAGGTCGGGTTCGACTCGATCAACATGGACCTGATCTACGGTTTGCCGCTACAGACCCCGGAATCGTTCGCGCGGACGCTGGCGCAGGTCAAAGAGCTGCGCCCCGACAGGATCGCGCTGTATGGCTACGCCCACCTTCCGGAGCGGTTCAAACCGCAACGGCGCATCGTCACGGCCGACTTGCCCACCGGTGGCTCGAAAGTGGCGATGCTGGCGCAGTCGCTGGCAGCGTTCCAGGAGGCCGGCTATGTCTACGTCGGGATGGATCATTTCGCGCTACCCAACGATTCGCTGGCGGTGGCTAAGCGCCAGGGCCGGCTTCACCGGAACTTCCAGGGCTATAGCACCCAGCCCGACTGCGACCTGATCGGCCTGGGCGTGTCGGCGATCGGACGTGTCGGCGCGACCTACAGCCAGAATGCGAAGACCATGGAAGAGTACTGCGATCACCTGGACCAGGGCCGCCTCCCGGTGGCGCGGGGGCTGGCACTCAGCCGTGACGACCTGGTGCGCCGGGCCGTCATCATGGCTTTGATGTGCCAAGGCCAGATCCTGTTCGAGTCGATCGAGCTGGCGTGGCTGCTGGACTTCAAGCGCTACTTCGCCGCCGAGCTGGAACAGCTGGGCGAGTTGGCGCAGCAGGGCCTGGTGACACTCGACGACACGGGCATCCAGGTGACCGACATGGGGTGGTATTTCGTGCGGGGCGTCGCCATGGTGTTCGATCGCTACCTGCAGGCTGATCGCAGCCGCGCCAGGTTCTCGCGCATCATCTGAGGCCGCCGTGTCCGCCACGCTCGCGCTGTCGGCGCTGCTGATGGGGTTGGCGGGTGGGCCGCACTGCGCGGCCATGTGCGGCGCGGCCTGCGGCGGGCTGGCGCGCCTGGGCCGCTCGCCCGCGCGTTCGCTGTGGACGTTCCAAGCCGGCCGCCTGCTGGGCTATTCGGCTGCCGGCGCCGCGGCAGCATTCGCGGTGCAGAGCTTGGCCTGGCTCACGGCCAACATGGCCGCGCTGCGTCCGGTCTGGACGCTGTTTCACCTGGCGGTACTGGCCTGGGGCCTGATGCTGGTGGCGCAGGCCCGACAGCCGGCCTGGGTGAGTAGCGCCGGCCGCAGCGTCTGGTCGCGGGTGCGGCCGATGGCTTCGGCACGGGGCGGTGTGTTCGCCGCCGGCACGTTGTGGGCGTTCATGCCGTGCGGGCTGTTGTACTCCGCACTGCTGGTGGCGTCGCTCAGCGGGGGCCCCGTGCAAGGCGCGCTTTCCATGTCCCTGTTTGCACTGGGCAGTGGCTTGTCGCTGTCGGCCGCGACAGCGCTGCTGGGACGGTTGCGGCAGGCCGGGAACCGCTGGCGCCAGGACTGGGGCACGCGCGCCGCGGGCCTTCTGCTGGTGCTGGCAGCGCTCTGGGCGCTGTGGATGGACATGGCGCACCGCATCGCGGTGTGGTGCGGGCTGGCCTGAGCCGGCGACGCGGCCTCGGGTCAAACCACCAGCTCGCGCGTACGGAGGAGCAGTTCCGCCTCGACGGTGGAACTCGTCGTTGCCCAAGCGTCCTGGCGGGGGCAGGACAAAGCTACCTCGCCCGGATGGTTTGTGCTCCTAGCTGAAGCAGGACGGTTGTCTCATGCGCCGGAGCTTCTTAGCGGGCGTAATCATTCCGCAGAACCGCTGACCTTCACCCCCCATTCCGCTGTTTGACCTAAGGCTTCTCCATGGACACTCTTATCTCGGCCCTCGATCTCGACATGAACGGAAGCTCCGGCAGCGACCTACTCACGGGCGCGGGCGGAAACGACAAGATATTCGGCGGCGCCCGGGAAGACACGCTCAATGGAGGCGCCGGCAGCGACTCGCTGAATGGTGGCTCTGGAGACGACACGCTGATCTACAACCTCTCGGCCAACGCCGCGGCGGGAACCGCCGACGTGTACATGGGCGGCTCCGGCAAGGACACCTTGTGGCTCGAGCTGACGCTGGCGCAGTGGCTGGTGCCCCAGACGCAGGCGCAGATCGCGAGCTATCTGACCCATCTGGCTACGGTTACCAATGCCAAGACGGGCGAGGTATCGAACGGGTCGGCCAGCGATTTCGTGTTCGTCTTCGGCGGTTCGCGTTTGACCGTTCAGATGATGGAAAAGCTGCGGGTGTTCGTCGATGGAATCGAGCTGACAGTTGCCGACGATCCGGTCGTGGCGGTTGCCGATGCCGCGACGGTCAGCGAGGACGCTGCGGCCATCAGCATCCAGGTGCTGGCCAACGATTCGGTGCCGGATCTGGTCAGCTCGCTGTCGTTGGAAACGCCCCCCGCGCATGGCACCGCGACGCTGGTGAAGCCCGACGCTGCAATTCCCTCGACCTGGTACTTTCAGTACGCCGTGGATACGGCCCACTACCAGTACCTCGCCGTTGGGCAGACCGCCACCGACAGCTTCACCTACAAGGTGATGGACGCCGACGGAGACTTCGACACCGAGACGGTCACCATCACCATCACGGGCACCAACGATGCTGTCATCATCACCAGCGTCGCGCAAAGCGGCGCGGTGGTGGAAGATGCCGATTCCACGCCATCGGGGACCGATTCGCTCAGCGCGGCCGGCACCGTGGCGTTCACCGACGTTGACCTTGCCGACAACCATACCGCCACAGCCGCAGCGGCACCCGGAAATTCGACAAGTTTGGGCGTCTTCGCGCTGAGCGCCGTCAGCGAAGCCCCGAATGCTGCCGCCGGCTCGGTCGGCTGGACCTACACGCTGAACAACGCTGCTGCGCAATATCTGGCCGTGGGCGCAATTGCCACCGAAACCTATACGGTGACGGTCGACGATGGCAACGGATCGACCGCGACGCAGGACGTGGTGATCACCATCACTGGCACCAACGATGAAGTGACGATCACGAGCGGTCCGCAGAGTGGTGCGGTGGTGGAGGATGCGGACACGACGTCCTCCGGCTCCGATTCGCTGAGTGCTACTGGGACGGTCGCTTTCTCTGACGTCGATCTCGCCGACGGGCATGCCGCCGCGGCGGCACCCGCGCCCGGGAACACGACGAGCTTGGGAGTGTTCGCGCTGGCCGCTGTGAGCGAGGCCGCGAACGCCGCCGCCGGCTCTGTCGGCTGGACTTACACGCTGAACAACGCCGCGGCCCAGTATCTGGCGGCCGGCGCCACCGTCAGCGAAACCTACACGGTGACGGTGGACGACGGCAACGGATCGACCGCGACGCAGGACGTGGTGATCACCATCACTGGCACCAATGACGAGGTGACGATCACCAGTGCCGCTCAAGCCGGTGAGGTGGTGGAGGATGCCGACACCACGCCCTCCGGCACCGATTCGGTCAGCGCCGCTGGAACCGTGGCGTTCACCGATGTCGACCTGGCCGACGGCCATACCGCCGCCGCGGCACCCGCGCCTGGGAACACGACAAGCCTGGGCGTGTTCGCGCTGGCTTCCGTCAGCGAAGCCCCGGATGCTGCTGCCGGCTCGGTAGGCTGGAGCTACACGCTGAACAACGCTGCTGCGCAATACCTGGCCGTGGGCGCCACTGCCACCGAAACCTATACGGTGACGGTGGACGATGGCAACGGATCGACCGCGACGCAGGACGTGGTCATCACCATCACGGGCACCAACGACGAGGTGACGATCACCAGCGCCGCTCAGGCTGGCACAGTGGTGGAGGATGCCGACACCACGCCCTCCGGAACCGACTCACTCAGCGCCACGGGCACGGTCGCTTTC
The DNA here is from genome assembly GCA_036675435.1 of Ramlibacter sp. GTDB lineage: Bacteria > Pseudomonadota > Gammaproteobacteria > Burkholderiales > Burkholderiaceae_C > Ramlibacter. The sequence continues at coordinate 56,623 of JAKFEZ010000092.1, forward strand.
TCTGACGTCGACCTCGCCGACGGCCATACCGCCGCGGCGGCACCCGCGCACGGGAACACGACAAGCTTGGGTGTGTTCGCCCTGGTCGCTGTGAGCGAGGCCGCGAACGCGGAGGCCGGCTCGGCTGGCTGGACCTACACCTTGA
>JAKFEZ010000261.1:0-2381 GCA_036675435.1 Ramlibacter sp.
GCGCTTCATGACTTGCCTCCAGCGGGCTGGCCGGCCTGGCGCGAACCATAAGCGGTGCCCCAGCCCCAGGCTTCGGCGCCCTTGCCGCGCTTGACCACCCGATTGCGGAAGATGTCGGCCACGATGTCGCCGTCGCCGCCGATCAGCGCCTTGGTCGAGCACATCTCGGCGCAGGCCGGCAGCTTGCCTTCGGCCAGCCGGTTGCGCCCGTACTTCTCGAACTCGGCCTGCGAGCCGTTGGCCTCCGGCCCGCCGGCGCAGAAGGTGCACTTGTCCATCTTGCCGCGCACCCCGAACGTGCCGGCCGAGGGGAACTGCGGCGCGCCGAACGGGCAGGCATAGCTGCAGTAGCCGCAGCCGATGCAGGTGTCCTTGTCGTGCAGCACCACACCCTCGTCGGTGCGGTAGAAGCAGTTGACCGGACACACCGCCATGCACGGCGCGTCGGAGCAGTGCATGCAGGCCACCGAGACCGATCGCTCGCCCGGCACGCCGTCGTTGAGCGTGACCACCCGGCGGCGGTTCACGCCCCAGGGCACCTCGTGCTCGTTCTTGCACGCCGTGACGCAGCTGTTGCATTCGATGCAGCGCTCCGAGTCACAGATGAATTTCATTCTTGCCATTTCAGTCTCCTATGCCCTGATCCAAGGACTCGTCCACGATGACAAACGCGCCTTCATGCGGCCCTCTCGACGTTGCAGATCGTCGTCTTGGTTTCCTGCATCATGGTCACGCTGTCGTAGCCATAGGTGGTGGCCGTGTTCACGGCCTCGCCGCGCACCACCGGCGCCGCGCCCGCGGGGTAGTACGCCAGCAGATCGGCGCCCTGCCACCGGCCGGCGAAGTGGAACGGCATCCAGCAGGTGTCCGGCCCCACGCGTTCGGTGAGCAGGGCCTGGACATTGAGCCGGGCGCCCGTGGGCGTGGCCAGCCAGACCCGCTCGCCATGGCGGATGCCGCGGGCCGCCGCCGCCTTCGGGTTGATCTCGACGAACGCTTCCTGCTGCAGCTCGGCCAGCCACGGGTTGGAGCGGGTCTCGTCGCCGCCGCCCTCGTACTCGGTCAGGCGACCCGAACTCAGGATCAGCGGGTACTTCTCGTGCACCTTGTCGGCTATGTTCTTGTCCTGCAAGGTCTTGTACAGCGTCGGCAGGCGCCAGAATGCCTTCTTGTCGTCGTGCGTCGGGTACTTGGCGACCATGTCGGGACGCGGGCTGTAGATCGGCTCGCGGTGCTGCGGAACGCCGTCCGGGAAGTTCCAAACCACGGCCCGGGCCTTGGCGTTGCCGTACACGTGGCAGCCGTGGTTCTTCATGGTCACGCGGATGATGCCGCCTGACGGATCGGTCTTCCAGTTCTTGCCCTCGGCCGCGGCCTTCTCCACATCGGTCAGCTCGCTCCACCAGCCCAGCTTCTTGAGCAGGACATGGTCGAACTCGGGGTAGCCAGTCTGGATCTCGGCGCCCTTCGAGGCCGAGCCGTCTTCCGCCAGCAGATTCACGCCGTTGCGCTCCATGCCGAAGTTCGCGCGGAAGTTGCCGCCCCCGTCCATCACGTGCTTGGACGTGTCGTACAGGTTGGAGCAGCCCGGGTGCTTGAGCTCCGGCGTGCCGAAGCACGGCCACGGCAGGCCGAAGTAGTCGCCGGTGAGGTCGTAGCCGGTTTCCTTGTCTTTCACGCCTGGCTTGGCCTTGAGCGTCTTGATGTCGAAGGCCGCCATGTTCCTCATGTGCGCCTTCAGCCGCTCCGGGCTCTGGCCGGTGTAGCCGATGGTCCAGACCGAGCGATTGATCTCCCGCAGGATTTCCTCGGGCATCGGCTCGTCCAGCCCCTTCACTTTCTGCATCTTGTAGTTCTTCGAAAGCTCCTTGGCAAAGCCGAGCTTCTCGGCGAACTGATGCATGATCATGTGGTCGCTGCGGCTTTCCCACAGCGGCTCGATCACCTTCTCGCGCCATTGCAGCGAGCGGTTGGATGCCGTCACCGAGCCGCTGGTCTCGAACTGCGTAGCCGCCGGCAGCAGGTACACCGCACGGTTCGGGTTCAGGTCTTCGGGCTTGCCGGGCATGGCTGCCATGGCGGCAGTGGCCGACGGGTACGGGTCGACCACCACGAGAAGGTCGAGCTTGTCCATGGCCCGCTTCATCTCCAGCCCGCGCGATTGCGAATTGGGCGAGTGACCCCAGTACACCACCCCGCGCAGGTTCGGGCCCTGATCGATCAGCTCGTTCTTCTCCATCACGCCGTCGATCCAGCGCGAGACTGTGATGCCGGGCTTGGACATCATTCCGGCGTCGAACTGCTTCTTGATCCACTCGTAGTCCACGTCCCAGGCCTTGGCGAAGTGGCGCCAGGAGCCTTCGGAGATGCCGTAGTAGCCC
>JAKFEZ010000159.1:0-2372 GCA_036675435.1 Ramlibacter sp.
TGAAGGTCACACCATGAACAACGCGCTGGACGTCATCACTTTCGGCGAAGCCATGATGCTGCTGGTTGCCGACCGGCCCGGCCCGCTCGAGCATGCCGAGGCCTTTCACAAGCGCACCGCCGGCGCGGAGACCAACGTGGCCATCGGCCTGGCGCGCCTGGGCCTGAAGGTCGGCTGGGCCAGCCGCCTGGGCACCGACTCCATGGGCCGTTATCTGCTGGCCGCCATGGCCGCCGAAGGCATCGACTGCTCGCACGTGGTCTGCGATGCGACGCAAAAAACCGGCTTTCAGTTCAAGGGCAAGGTCACTGACGGCAGCGATCCGCCGACGGAATACCACCGCAAGGGCTCGGCCGCCAGCTACATGGGCGTGAATGACATTGACGAAGCCTGGCTGCTGTCGGCCCGCCACCTGCATGCCACCGGCGTGTTTCCGGCCATCTCGGCCACCACTCTGCCCGTTGCCCGCAAGACCATGGACTTGATGCGCGGCGCCGGCCGCAGCGTCTCGTTCGACCCCAACCTGCGCCCCACGCTGTGGGCCACGCCCGAACTGATGCGCGACGCCATCAACGACCTGGCCACGCGTGCCGACTGGGTGCTGCCCGGCATGGAAGAAGGCCGCTTCCTGACCGGCGAAACCACGCCCGAAGGCGTCGCCCGCTTTTACCGCCGGCTCGGTGCGAAGCTGGTCGTGGTCAAGCTCGGCGCAGACGGGGCCTACTTTGAGGGCGAAGCCGGCAGCGGCCGTGTGGCGGGTTTTCCGGTGGCCGAAGTGGTGGACACCGTGGGCGCGGGTGACGGCTTTGCGGTGGGCGTAATCAGCGCGCTGCTCGACGGCCTGGACGTGCCCGAGGCCGTGAAGCGCGGCGCCTGGATCGGCGCGCGCGCGGTGCAGGTGCTGGGCGACAGCGAAGGCCTGCCGACGCGCGCCGAACTCAACGCCGCAAGGCTTTGAATCTTGGGCGCACCAGCTTCACCACCCCTTCGCAAAAAGGTTCTGGTCTTCCGCGAACTGCCGCCCGACCAGCTGGCGCGCCTGCAGGCGGAGCACGAGGTCACGGTGGCCAATCCGCGCCTGCCCGGGCAACTGGCTGCATTCCACGCCGCCCTGGCCAGCGCGGAAGGCATGATCGGCTCGAGCTACGCGATCACTGCCTCCCTGCTGGCGAGCGCGCCGGAGCTCAAGGTGATTTCCAGCGTCTCCGTCGGCGTTGACAACTACGACCTGCCCGCCCTGGCTGCGCGCGGCATCATGCTGTGCCACACACCCGGCGTGCTGACCGAAACCACGGCCGACACGATCTTCTCGCTGATCATGGCCTCCAGCCGCCGCCTGGTGGAACTGGCCAGCCATGTGCGCGAAGGCCGCTGGACACGCAACATCGGCGAAGACCTGTTTGGCTGGGACGTGCATGGCAAGACGCTGGGCATCCTCGGCTTCGGCCGCATCGGCCAGGCCGTCGCCAGGCGTGCCGCGCTGGGTTTCAACATGCCCGTGCTGTACCACAGCCGCCGGCCGGTGGACGTCGCCCATGAGCTGCCCGAACTCGCCGGCAAGGCCACGCACACACCCTTCGATGAATTGCTGCAACGCGCAGACATCGTCGCCGCCGTGCTGCCCTTGTCGAAAGAAACCCGCGGCCTGATGGGTGCGCGCGAATTTGGTTTGATGAAGCCCGGCGCCATCTTCGTCAACGGTGCGCGCGGCGCCATCGTGCAGGAAGACGCCCTGCTCAATGCGCTGGACCATGGCACGCTGCGCGCCGCCGGTCTCGATGTATTTGCTACCGAGCCGCTGCCGATGGACTCACCGCTGCGCACCCATCCCAAGGTGACCGCCCTGCCGCACATCGGCTCGGCCACGTTCGAGACGAGGCATGCGATGGCGGTGCTGGCGACGAGCAACCTGCTGCAGGCTCTGGCGGGGGAGCGGCCGGGGGCGGTGTTCGCCACCGGGACTTCATAGCAGAACCAGTATCAAGTCATCATTGATGGGCCGGCCCTGCCTGCAGCCAAACCTCCGCCCAACACGCCGGCCAGGAAAGCCTGAGAAAAATCAGTGCCTGCTTTTGTAGCAGCCACCCATTGATACGAAGCTGCTACTCCCTGCCGTCTACAGCTCGGTGTACTTTTTGCTGGTGCCACGCGACCTGTCTACCGGATACTTGGCGGCATTCAGTGTCAGCTTGCGCCTGGCCGCGTCAACAAGATCAATGTTCAACTGGTCAGACAGGCGCAACAGATAAAGCAATACATCCGCCATCTCCTCCCCCACGGCAACGCGCTTGTCGGCCGGGAGGTCCCGGCTCTGGGCTTCCGTCAGCCACTGGAAATGTTCCAGAAGCTCGGCAGCCTCCACCGTCAATGCC
>JAKFEZ010000221.1:0-55223 GCA_036675435.1 Ramlibacter sp.
CAGCAACCCGAAAGATTTCCGCAATGAAATCGTCAACTTCGTGCTGCGGGCGCGGGCCAACAATGCCGGCAAGAACCCGACGTGGACCAGCTATGAAAAATTGCGGACCGTGATCGAGAAGAAGATGTTCTCGAACACCGAGGACCTGCTCCCCGTGATTTCATTCAACGCCAAGGCCAGCGCGGATGAGCAGCAAAAACATGAAGACTTTGTCAACCGCATGGTCGACAAGGGCTACACCACGCGCCAGGTCCGCTTGCTGTGCGACTGGTACCTGCGGGTTCGCAAGAGTTCCTGATCCCCAGGGAAGGTTGCGCGCCATTTTGCATCAGACCAGGGAACCCCATGCTCCAGCAAGTCATTGACAGGCGCCTGTCGGGCAAGAACAAATCGATCGGCAACCGGGAGCGTTTCCTGCGCCGGTTCCGGGGACAGATCCGGGACGCCGTTCGCCGCGCAGTTTCAGGCCGCAGCATCCATGACATCGAGCAGGGCGAAGACATCACGCTGCCGCGGCGCGACGTGTCCGAGCCTGTGTTTGGCCACGGTGCCGGCGGCAGCCGTGAAATGGTTCACCCCGGCAACCGCGAGTACGTGCGCGGCGATCGCATCGAGCGACCGGAGGGCCGCGGCGCAGGCGGGGCGGGGCAGGGCGCCAGCCAGGACGGGAGCGGTGAGGACGACTTTGTGTTCCGCATCACGCGCGAAGAGTTCATGCAGTATTTCTTCGATGACCTGGCGCTGCCGCATCTGATCCGTACCCAGCTCCTGCCGGACGCGCCCGAGTGGAAGTCCCAGCGCGCCGGCTTTGTCTCGGAGGGCACGCCGACCAACCTGCATGTGGTGCGTTCCATGCGGGTGGCGCTGAGCCGGCGTATTGCGCTGGGCGGTGAATCCCGGCGGAAACTGCGTGAGCTGGAAGCGCAGCTGGCGGAAGCTTTGCGCCAGGGCCCCGGTGTGCCTGACGAAATACCTGCGCTGAAAGTGCAGATCGAGGCCTTGCGGCGCCATCTCCGGCATGTTCCGTTTTTTGATCCGTTTGACCTGCGCTACCGCAACCGCGTCCGGGTGCCGATGCCAACCGCCAAGGCGGCCATGTTCTGCCTGATGGACGTCTCTGGTTCGATGGATGAAGCGCGCAAGGATATTGCCAAGCGTTTTTTCATCCTGCTGTACCTGTTCCTGCAGCGGCATTACGAACGGACCGATGTCATCTTCATCCGCCACCACACACAGGCTGCCGAAGTTTCCGAGGAAGAATTTTTTCGTTCGGCCGAGACCGGCGGAACCGTGGTGTCCAGCGCCCTGACACTGATGCAGCAGATCATTGAGGCGCGTTATCCGCCCGGGGAGTGGAACATCTACGGCGCCCAGGCATCGGACGGCGACAACTGGCATCAGGATTCGTCCAGGTGCCGCGAACTCCTGGTGAGCAAGCTGCTGCCCGCTTCCCGGTATTTCGCCTATGTGCAGGTCGGTGATGAAGACCAGAACCTGTGGCAGGAGTATTCCGAAATACTCGGCACCCATTCCAACTTCGCCATGCGCAAGATCAGCGAGGCAACGGAAATTTACCCGGTGTTCAGGGACCTGTTCAAGAAGGAAGGCGTCAGCGTATGAGCGCAGCTGATTCCGCCCCGCCCGCGCAGATGACGGCGTCGGACCTGCGCGCCACGGGCCGGCGCGAGCGGCTTCCTTCGCCGTCGGACTGGTCGTTCGAGCTGATCGAGACCTACCATAGCGAGATCGCACGGACGGCCCGGGCCTTTGGCCTGGACACCTACCCGGTCCAGCTCGAGGTCATCACGGCCGAGCAGATGATCGATGCCTATGCGGCGGTGGGCATGCCGGTGAACTATCGCCACTGGTCCTTCGGAAAACAGTTCATCGCGACCGAGAAAAGCTACCGCCGCGGCCACATGGGTCTGGCCTACGAGATCGTGATCAACTCCGACCCCTGCATTGCCTACCTGATGGAAGAAAACACCATGCCGATGCAGGCACTGGTGATGGCGCATGCCTGCTTCGGGCACAACTCCTTCTTCAAGGGCAACTACCTGTTCCGCATGTGGACTGACGCCAGCTCCATCGTCGACTACCTGGTCTACGCCAAGGCGTACATCGGCGAGTGCGAGGAGCGCCATGGCGTCGACGCGGTGGAGGAGGTGCTGGACTGCTGCCACGCGCTGATGCACTACGGCGTCGACCGATACCGCCGGCCGCAGAAGATTTCCATGATCGAGGAAGAAATCCGGCGCAAGGACCGCGAGGCGTACCTGCAGCAGCAGATCAACGACCTGTGGCGTACCCTGCCCAAGACCCAGGGCAAGCAGTCGAAGAAGGAGCACCGGCGCTTTCCCGAGGAGCCGCAGGAGAACATCCTTTACTTCATCGAGAAGAACGCGCCGCTGCTGGAGCCGTGGCAGCGCGAGATCGTGCGCATCGTGCGCAAGATTGCCCAGTACTTCTATCCCCAGCGCCAGACGCAGGTGATGAACGAGGGCTGGGCCACGTTCTGGCACTACACGCTGCTCAACGACATGTACGACCAGGGGCTGTTGTCCGACGGCTTCCTGATCGAGATCCTGAGTTCACACACCAACGTGGTGTTCCAGCCGCCCGTGACGCACCCGGGCTACAGCGGCATCAACCCCTACGCGCTGGGCTTCGGCATGTTCACCGACCTGCGGCGCATCTGCGAGAAGCCCGCCGAGGAAGACCGCCAGTGGTTCCCCGAGATCGCGGGGTCGGACTGGCGCAAGACGATCGACTACGCGATGCGCCATTTCAAGGACGAGAGCTTCATCGGGCAGTACCTGTCGCCGCGCATGATGCGCGATTTCAGGCTGTTCTCGATCGTCGACGACTCCACGCAAAAGGAACTGGAGGTCGCGGCCATCCACGACGACAGCGGCTATCGCCGGGTGCGCGAAACCCTGTCGCGGCAGCACGACCTCAACTGGCGTGAGCCCAACATCCAGGTCTGGAACGTCAACCTGCGGGGCGACCGGTCGCTCACGCTGCGGCATATGCGCCACAACGACCGCCCGCTCGACAATGGGGCCGAAGAAGTGGTGAAGCATGTGGCCCGGCTATGGGGTTTCCGCGTCCGGCTCGAAAGCGTCGACCACCACGATCGCGTGCTCCAGCACTGGGAAGTCACGCCGGCACCGCACGGCTGACGTTTTTTTCAGCCTACGTCTTGCGCGCTTCCAGGCGGGAGAACAGCAGGCCCGACGCGACCAGGTCCGCGGCCCCGGTGAAGCGCCTCGAACGCGGCCCCTGCAGCGGCCAATCCATCAGCTCGCGCGTGGCGATGTCCAGGAAACGGTATTCGCTGGAGCTGTTCCAGTAAGCCTTGCGTGCCAGGGCGTCGGCGATCCGGGCGCTGTGGCCCGGATAGAACTTGAAGTGCGCCAGCACCAGCTGGATCTTGTCCGAGGGCATCTCGCTGCAGCGGTGGGCCGTCAGCATCTGCATGCCGGGCTGCCACGACAGCAGCGGCACCTTGTGGGCGCTGGCCAGCAGGTAGTCCTTCAGCAAGTCGCCCAGGGCCACGGAATCTTCGCGCAGGCGAGTCAGCATGCGGGCGCGCACGCCTTCCTTCAGGCTGACCTGTTTGGGAAGCCACTCGCCGTCCGCCCATTCCACGTTCGACAGGGCATCGAAATACGGGCACAGGGCGAACGGGTCGACGGTAAGCGGGGCGTCCTCGACCACCCGCAAGGTCTCGGGGAAAAAATCGAGCATGATGGCGCGGGCCACCTTCAAGCCGTTGCCGTCAAGCGATGCCGTCAGCTCTTCCAGCGTGGCGAACTCGGGAGGCAACACCAGGAATTCGTCGGCGTCCACCGTCAGCACCCAGCGGCCGCTGAGCAAGGCCCGCGGCACGCTGGTCTTGGCCACGATGCCGAAGCGACGCGTGCCAACCAGGTCGCCGAAGCTCATGTTTGCGCCCATCACGCCGCAGTCGGGCTGCTGCATCAGGTAGTCGCGTGTTCCATCGGTCGAGCCGTCATCCAGGAACCAGAACTCGCGCACGCCGATGCCCCGATAGTGGCGCAGCAAGTGCGGCAGGAAGTACATCTCGTTGCGCACCATGGCGAACACCGGCACGCCGGACTTGGGCGCCGGCCGAGGCTGCTTGAAGACTTTGAGTTGGATGGACATGGGGTGACTGGGCTAGGCTGGACGGGCCTCGACGCGGCGGGTGGCTGCCTCATTGTGATGGAAAAGTAGTATATCTCATCACTGCTGGCCTTTGCGCGTCTCGACACCGGCGATTGTGCCTCCCGGCTGACGGCGGGCGTCGCCGTTGGCTGATGTCCGACCCGGGGCGGGGGCGCGCACGCTGCGATATCGGGCTTGTCGAAGGATCGGCTATGAAGGCGAAAACCAAGCTGTGGGCCTTGGCGCTGCTGGCCTGCGTGTCAGCACGGAGCGAATCGCCGCCGGCGCCGGCACCCTGGGCAGGGTCGCCACTCGGTGGCGAGTGCCAGGTGGAAGGCTCGGGCGTTCATCCGCTGCTGGACCGGCACGGCATGCTGTCGCGCTACGAGCAGCTGCCGCCCCACTGCCTCAAGGCGATCTTCCTGCGCTGTTCAGCGCAGGCGAACCAGCAGATGATGGACTTCGGCAGCGCTGCTGCCTGCTCGGTCGCCTATGAAGCCTTGCTCAGGCGCGACTTCGCAGGCGATTTCCAGGCGCTGATGGCCTGGTGGCGTACGCAGCGCACCGACGGCAGCGCGATCCAGTAGGCGAACGTGTCACGGCAGCTTGCCGAGAACTTCGTTCATTTCGTCGCGGCTGAAGGCACGGAAGGTCTGAAAGCGGATATTGCCTGCCGACGTGATGGCCAGCCCGAACGCCGTGATCGCCGCTTCGCTGTCCGCCTCGCACACGGTGACCAGGTCGTATTGGCCTTGGGTCCAGTAAATGTCCCTCATCTTCACGCCCATGCGCCCGGCCATGTCCTTGGCCGCATCGGCGCGCTTGGTCGTGTCCTTGATGCTGCGAATCCCCTGGTCGGTGAAAGAAGCTAGCGCGATGTAGGTCAGCATGATTTCTCCTGGGTTGAGGACGACACCTGGCCGCGCGAGGCTCACGCGGACGAGCGCGATGCATGTCAGCGCGCGGCGGCATAAGGGTAGTTGGTGCGGCGGGCCTTTTCAAACCCGGGATCAGTCCAGCTGGTTTTCGCCTCACGCTCAAGCAGCTGTGCCAGCCTCAGCGGGCAAGGACCGACCGAGGCGCGCTGCCAGCCCGGCCGATCAGGCGGTGCGAATCACCGAAATGTGTTCGGTGCCGCTTTCGGGCAGCCACACCTCGCCCGGGCGGCCGAGAATCTGGCGCACGTTGGCGTTGCCGCGCGGAAAGCCGAAGCGCTCGAACTTCTCGGCGCGCGGATCGAAGGCGAACATGGCGTTGCCGCCGAAGTCGCTGACCCACACCGTGTCGCGCTCATCCACATAGACCGCGTAGGGCTTGGGATCCGATCCCGGCAGTTTCCACTTCAGCCAGCGGCCGCCCGCGGGGTCGTGCACCGACAGGTTGCCGCTGTTCCATTCGCTGACCCAGACTCGGCCTTTGCTGTCGCTCCACACCCGCCGCGCCCCCTGGCGAGGCGTCGGCGGCTCGACCACCGTCGAGTCGCCGGAACGCAGGTCGATGCGCGCGATGAAAGAGCCGGCCAGCGAGCACCACCAGACGTCGCCGGACGGCGTGCCGCAGATGCCATAAGGTCCACGCCCCTGCGGGGCTTCCTTGACGCTGACTTGCCCGGTCTTCACGGCGACCTTGCCGACGTAGCCGCTTTGACCGGTGAACCAGAGGTCTCCGGCGCCGTCGAAGGCGCAGGTGTTCAGGTTGGCGTACGGCGTGCCGGGCGGCAGGGGGAAGGATTGAACCTTCCGGTCCGGCCATGTCACGCGGATGATCTCGTTGCGCCCGCTGTCGGTGATCCAGGCGGCTTTGTCCGGGCCCTGAATCACGCCGTGGGGCGATGAGTTGGAACCCAGGGGAACGAGTTCGGTGCGGCCGGCGCGGGGGTCGAACCAGCCCAGGTGGCCGCTGGCCTGCGCGGTGATCCAGACCCCGCCATCGGGCGCCGGCGCGAGGTCATGGATGCCGGTTCGCCGAGCGGTGCCCAGCGGCCAGGACTGCATCCGGCTCGACTGGGCGCGCACGCCCGTGTGCGGCAGCAGGGTGCTGGCAGCGAGGGCGAGGACAGCACGGCGAGAAGCGAAAGTCATGGCTGCTCCTGGATATGCGCAGGGGTCCATGGTAGGACGTTTCTCAGGCTTCGCCCCAGACCTCCTGCGCCGTCTCGATGACCAGCCGCAGCTTGTTGCGCTGAGCCTCGACGGCGATGTTGTTGCCGTGCACGGTGCTGGAGAAGCCGCATTGCGGCGACAGCGCCAGCTGTTCCATGGGCGCGTACCGGGCGGCTTCGTCGATGCGGCGCTTGAGCTCGTCCTTGCCTTCGAGCTGCCCGAACTTGGTGGTGACCAGCCCCAGCACGACCGTCTTGCCCTTGGGCAGGTAGCGAAGGGGTTTGAAGTCGCCCGAACGGTCGTCGTCGTACTCCATGAAATACGCGTCGAGGTTCATCTCCTTGAGCAGGGCCTCTGCCACCGGTTCGTAGTTGCCGCTGGCCGCGTGGGTGCTCTTGAAGTTGCCGCGGCACAGGTGCATGGCCAGCAGCATTCCCGGGGGCTTTTGCGCCACCACTTTGTTGATGAATCCGGCATACCGGTGCGGCAGCTCGTTCGGGTCGTCGCCACGCTGGCGCGCGGCTTCACGCATCTTCTCGTCGCACAGATAGGCCAGATTGGTGTCGTCCATCTGCACGTAGGTGCAGCCGGCGGCGGCCAGCGAACGCAGCTCGTCCCCGTAGGCACGGGCCACGTCGTCATAGAACTCCGGCTCGAGCTCGGGGTAGGCCTGCTTGCTGATGCCGGCTCGCCCGCCGCGGAAGTGCAGCATGGTCGGCGAGGGAATGCAGACCTTGGCCGTGCGGCCCGCGCTCACCTGGCTTTTCAGGTACTCGAAGTCCGCGCGCTGGATGTCCTTGACGTGTCGCACCTTGTCCGTGACGCGCATCACCGGTGGCGCCAGCTCCTCGGTGCCGTCGGCCCGCTTGATGGTGACCGGAATGTCGGTCTTGACGCCGCCGATCTGTTCGAGGAAGTCGATGTGGAAATAGGTGCGGCGGAACTCGCCGTCGGTGACGCTCTTCAGGCCGACGTCCTCCTGGAAGCGGACGATCTCGGCGATGGCCTTGTCTTCCACGGCCCGCAGCTGTTCCGCGGTGATGTCGCCGCGGGCTTTCTGCTCCCGCGCTTCGAGCAGGTAGAGCGGGCGAAGGAAGCTGCCGACGTGGTCATAGCGGGCGGGGAGTTGGGTCATTTTTTCCGATTCTCCTGAGGGTTGGTGGGAGGGGGCGAGGCCGGGCGCCGTCAGAGGTCGAGCACCAGGGTACGGGTTTTCGCGCGCGAGCAGCAAGGCGTGAACTGGTCGTTCTTCGATTTTTCCCCGTCCGTGAAGTAGAGGTCCCGGTGGTCGGGCTCGCCTTCGAGCACGCGGGTAATGCAGGTGCCGCAGACGCCCTGCTCGCAGGAAGTGAGGATCTCGATGCCCTGCAACGCAAGCGCCTGGACCACGCTTTGGCCAGACGGCACCGTGTACACCTTGCCGGTGCTGGCGACTTTCACGTCGAAGGGAATGTCGCCTGCACTGTCCGGCGGCGCGGCGCCGAAATACTCCAGGTGGATCTGCTCACCGGGCCAGCCCCCGGCCTTGGCCGTGCCGACCACGTGGTCGATGAAGCCGGTCGGTCCGCAAACATAGAGCTGGGTGGTGGCGTCGGACGTGGCCAGAATCTCGGCCGCGTTCAGCTTCTGCCCGGGGGGGCCATCGTCGAAGTGAAACTTCACCCGGTCAGCGAAAGCCGAAGCCGCAATCTCGCCCCGGAACGCCGTGCGCTCGGCCGACCGCGTGCAGTAGTGCAGCGTGAAATCGGCGCCGATGACGGCCAGCCGCTGTGCCATGCACAGCAGCGGCGTCACGCCGATGCCCCCGGCCACCAGCAGCGATTTGTCGGCGTTGTGCAGGGCGAAATGGTTGCGCGGCTCGCTGATGTGGAGCACGTCGCCCTCGTCGACGGCGTCGTGCATGGCGAGCGAGCCGCCGCGCGAGGCCGGATCGCGCAGCACCGCGATGCGGTAGCGGTGCTGCTCCGCGGCGTCGTTGCACAGCGAATACTGGCGCACCAACCCGCCGGGCACCTGCACGTCGATGTGCGAGCCGGCGCTGAAGGCCGGCAGCGGCGCACCGTCGGCCCTGGCCAGCTCGAAGCTGGCGATGCCTTCGGCTTCGCGGACTTTCCTGAGCACCTTGACTGCGAGATGTTCCATGTCAGCGGCCCAGCTGCTCCGCCGCCACCAGGCGGTCGAGGATGCGGCGCGACTGCACGCCACCGGCGTCGATATTGAGCATCAGCAATTTTCGTCCGGGGTGCTGAAGGAGGTTGCGCTGCTGGGCCTCGAGCACGGCCGTGTCTTCGGCGAACACCTTGGCCTGGCCTTCCCGGATCTGCGCCGTGAGCGCCTTGTCCTTCGGGTTGAAGTGGCGCGCCATGCCCCAGAAGTACCACATCGTCGTCTCGGTCTCGGGCGTCAGGAAGTCCACCACGATGCTGTGGACCTTGTCCTTCGGGTCGGCGTCATAGCCGCCCTTGCCTGCGTGGGCCACGCCCACCTCGATCATGATGTGGCTGGGCGGGGTGAAGCGGCAGACCTGCCAGCGGTCGACCGGCACGTCGTCCGCCAGATTGTTGCCGCGCAAGTTGGCGCGCCAGAAGGGCGGCGCCATCACGTTGCGCATGAAGCGGCTGGTGACCACGGTGTCGCCTTCCGTGCGGGTGGCAACAGGGGTTTCATCGATTTCCTTCTGGCCGATGCTGGTCGTGTGCACGTAGGCCTCATGGGTCAGGTCCATCAGGTTGTCCACCATGAGGCGGTAGTCGCAGCGGATGTGGTACAGGCCTCCGGCGTAGGCCCACTCGGGGTTATCGGCCCATTCAAGGTGGTGGATGTCGGCGGGGTCGGCCAGCTCGGACTCGCCCGGCCAGACCCAGATGAAGCCATGGCGCTCGACCACCGGATAGCTGCGAATGCGAGGAAAGCCCTGCACGCGCTGACCGGGCATCGACACGGTCTTGCCATCGCAGCCCATCACCAGGCCGTGGTAGCCGCACACCAGGTTGCCCTCGCAGACTTCGCCGAGCGACAGTTGAGCGCCCCGGTGCGGACAGAAATCCTCGATCGCGGCGACCTGGCCCGCCGCGCCCCGGTAGAAAGCAATCTTCTCGCCGCAAACCTGCCGGCCCAGCGGCTTGATGTCGATCTCGTCGGGTGTGCAGGCAACGTACCAGGCGTTTTTGGGGAACATGCTTCCTTCCTTTGAACCCCGAATTATGGTTGAAGGCGCGGCCTGTTGTATACAGAGGCGGCCAACACTTGAAACACTCCGGCCTGTTTTCTTGATTTGACCACTAGAATGTATACATCGTGACCTCGCTTCTGCCGCCAGACATCGATCCTGCCGCCGGTTCGCAGGCCGTGAAAGCCCAGTTGCGCCTGCGCGAAATGATCCTGGCCGGCGAGTTGCCGGGCGGTGCCCGCATCGCGGAACTGGCCATCGTCGAGAAGCTGGGCGTTTCACGCACGCCGATTCGAGCGGCGCTGATGCGGCTGGAGCAGGAGGGCCTGCTGCAGGCGCTGCCCAATGGCGGCTACGCGGTGCGCACGTTCTCCGAGGGCGAGGTGTCCGATGCGATCGAATTGCGGGGCACCGTCGAGGGCCTGGCCGCTCGCCTGGCTGCGGAGCGCGGCGTTGCGCCGGCGGTATTGCAGGTAGCACGCGACATGCTGTGCGAGATCGATGAGGTGTTGAGCCGGCCGGCGCTGGACGACGAGGCTTTCCTGCGGTACGTGAACCTGAACGAGCGCTTTCACAACCTGCTGTGCGGGATGGCGGGCAGCCAGGTCATCGCCCGCGAACTCGACCGGGTCGTGAGGTTGCCATTTGCATCGCCTTCCGGCTTCGTCGTCCTGCAAGCCAATTCGCCGCAGGCGCGCGACATGCTGGTGGTGGCGCAGGACCAGCATCGGCAGGTGCTCGAAGCCGTCGCGCAGCGCGAAGGCTCGCGTGCCGAAGCGATCATGCGAGAGCACTCCCGCCTGGCTCAGCGCAATCTTCGCGATGCCCTGAGAAGCCGTGACGCCGAGCGGATGCCCAGCGTGCGCCTGATCCGGCAGCGCGCCTGACGCTCGCCAGCCGTGGGATAGCTTGCCAGGCGATATATCGACAATGCATAACTGCTAGAGGGGGCGGCGCTTTGATTCGGCGCCGCCAGCGAAGAGAATCCAACGGGCGCCGCCCTTGGTCGTACGGCTTCACAAAGGAGACTTTCCATGCGCAAAAGAACATTCATCCAGGCCGCTGTCGCAGCCGCGGCGCTGTCGACCGGCACCGGGGTCCTGGCACAGGAGGCATTCAAGATCGGCCTGATCCTGCCGCTGACCGGGCCGTTCGCATCCACCGGCAAGCAGGTCGAGGCGGCCGCGCGCCTGTACATGGCCCAGAACGGCGACACGGTGGCGGGCAAGAAGGTCGAGCTGATCGTCAAGGACGACACCGGCACCCCCGATGTGACCAAGCGGATAGCGCAGGAACTGGTAGTGAACGAGAAGGTCGGCGTGCTGGCGGGGTTCGGCCTGACGCCACTGGCCTTGGCGACGGCGCCGATTGCCACCCAGTCGAAAACGCCGATGGTGGTGATGGCCGCAGCCACCTCCAGCATCACCCAGGCCTCGCCCTACATCGTGCGAACCAGCTTCACGCTGCCCCAGGTGGCGGTGGGCATCGCCGACTGGGCGCCCAAGAACGGCATCAAAAAGGTGGTGACGCTGGTCAGCGACTATGGCCCGGGCATCGATGCCGAAAAATTCTTCAGGGAGCGGCTGCAACTGAACGGCGGCGAGATCGTCGAGTCGCTTCGGGTGCCGCTGCGCAATCCCGATTTTGCGCCGTTCCTGCAGAAGGTGCGCGATGCCAGGCCCGACGCGCTGTTCACCTTCGTGCCGTCGGGGGCGGGCGCTGCCCTGATGAAGCAGTTCACCGAGCGCGGCCTCGACAAGGCCGGCATCCGCCTGATCGGCACCGGCGACGTGACGGATGACGACATTCTCAACAGCATGGGGGACGCGGCCCTGGGCGTCGTGACCTCGCACCACTATTCGGCGGCGCACGACTCGCCCGCCAACAAGAAGTTCGTCGAAGCCTTCGGCAAGGCCAACGGCAACCTGCGGCCCAATTTCATGGCGGTGGGCGGCTACGACGGCATGCGGGTCATCTACGAAGGCTTGAAGAAGACCCGGGGCGCGGGTGGCGGCGATGCCTTGCTGCAAGCCATGAAGGGCCAGTTGTTCGAGAGCCCGCGCGGCCCGGTGCTCATCGACGCCCAGACCCGCGACGTGGTGCACAACGTGTACATCCGCAAGGTCGAGAAGAAAAACGGGCAGCTCTACAACGTGGAGTTCGACGTGATCAAGGACGTGAAGGATCCGGGCAAGACGAAGTAGGGCAGGGCCGAGGGGGCCCCTCCACCAAGCTTCTGCCATGCTCACCATCCTCTTCGACGGCATCGCCTACGGCATGCTGCTGTTCATCCTGGCCGTCGGGCTGGCCGTGACGATGGGCTTGATGAACTTCATCAACCTGGCGCACGGCGCCTTCGCCATGGCGGGCGGCTACATCACTGTGGTGCTGATGCAGCGCCTGGACGTGCCCTTCCTCGTATGCCTGCCGCTGGCCTTCGCGGGCGCGGCGTTGCTGGGGGCGGTGCTCGAACGCACCTTGTACCGCCCGCTTTATCACAAGCCGCATCTGGACCAGGTGCTGTTTTCCATCGGCCTGGCCTTCATGGCGGTGGCGGCCACCGACTACTTCATGGGTTCCACCCAGCAGATCATCCAGTTGCCCGCGTTCTTGCGCGGGCGCACCGAGGTCGGGGTCGGCGAATGGATACTGGGGATGGGGCATTACCGGTTGTTCATCATCGCCGTGTGCGCTGCCCTGACCGTGGGGCTGCAATACGTGCTGTCGAGCACGCGCTTCGGCAGCCGGTTGCGCGCATCGGTCGATGACCAGCGGGTGGCCGCCGGCCTGGGCATCAACGTGAACATCGTGTTTCTGTCGACCTTTGCATTCGGCTCGGGCCTGGCCGGGCTGGGCGGCGCGCTGGGCGCCGAAGTGCTCGGGCTGGATCCGACCTTTCCCCTGAAGTTCATGATCTATTTCCTGATCGTCGTCGCCGTGGGCGGCACCACCTCCATCACGGGTCCGCTGCTGGCCTCGCTGCTGCTCGGCATCGCCGATGTGGCGGGCAAATACTATGTGCCCAAGCTCGGCGCATTCATCGTCTACAGCCTGATGATCGCGATCCTGATCTGGCGCCCGCAAGGCCTGTTCGTGCGGCGGGGCGCGCGTTGATGACAGCGCAACGGCGACTGCTCGACATGGCGCGTCTGAAGCCCTGGGAAGGGGTGTTCTGGTTGCTGGCGTTCGCGGCGCCGCTGGTCTTGTCGCGGCATGCGCTGATCATCAACGAGATCGCCATCGTGGCGCTGTTCGCCATCTCGCTGGACCTGGTGCTGGGCTACACCGGCATCGTTTCGCTCGGCCACGCCGCCTTCTTCGGGATGGGCGGTTACGCGGCGGCGCTGTTTGCCAAGCACGTGATGCCCGACCCCCTGATCGGCCTGGCGGTGGGCTGCGCCTGTGCGACCTTGCTCGGAGCCCTTTGCAGCTTCACCATCATGCGCGGCAGCGACCTGACCCGGCTGATGGTGACGCTGGGCGTCGCGCTGCTGCTGCTCGAACTCGCCAACAAGCTCGATTGGCTCACCGGCGGCGCCGACGGTTTGCAGGGCGTGGTGATGGCTCCCGTGCTCGGGCGCTTCGAATTCGACCTGAGCGGCCGCACCGCCGCCTACTACTCCCTCAGCGTGGCGTTCCTGCTGTTCCTGCTGGTGCGCAAGCTGGTCGCCTCACCCTTCGGCGCCACCCTCAAGGCGATTCGCGACAACCGCCTGCGGGCCATGGCCATCGGCATCCCGGTGCACTCGCGGCTGGCCGTGATCTACACCATCGCCGCCGCCATCGCCGGCGTGGCCGGCGCCTTGCTGGCCCAGACCACCGGGTTTGCCTCGCTCGACCTGTTCGAGTTCCATCGCTCGGCCGACGTGATGCTGATGCTGGTGGTGGGCGGCGCCGGGTGGCTGTATGGCGGCGTCGCCGGCGCGATCGTCTTCAAGCTGATGCAGGATGTGCTCTCGGCCATCACGCCGCAGTACTGGACCTTCTGGATCGGGCTGTTCCTGGTAGTGCTGGTGCTGGTCGGCCGAGAGCGGCTGCTGCGGCCCTGGACATGGTGGGGAAAGGCGCGCCATGGCCGCTCCTGACGTGGTGCTTTCGGCGCAGGGGCTGGTGAAGCGGTTCGGCGGCATCACCGCCACCGACAACGTCACTCTCGACCTGCGCCGCGGCGCCCGGCACGCCTTGATCGGGCCCAACGGCGCGGGCAAGACCACGCTGGTCAACCTGCTGACCGGCGTGCTGGAGCCCACCCAAGGGCGGATCGTGCTGCAAGGCGAGGACATCAGCCGACTGGCGCCGCACCAGCGGGTGCGGCGGGGCATGGTCCGCACTTTCCAGATCAACCAGTTGTTCCCTTCGATGACGCCCCTGCAGACGCTGGCGCTGGTCGTTTCGCAGCAGCGCGGCCTCGGCGGCTCCTGGTGGCGGCCGCTGGGCGCCAGCGCGGCCGTGGCCGATCGCTGCGCGCAGCTACTCGATCAGTTTCGCTTGAGCGAAGTGGCCCACCAGCGCACCGAACACCTGGCCTACGGCAAGCGCCGGCTGCTGGAGATTGCCATCGCCCTGGCCTGCGAGCCGCAGGTGCTGCTGCTGGACGAGCCGGTGGCGGGCGTGCCGGCCGGCGAGCGCGAGGAACTGCTTCAGACCGTGGCTGCCTTGCCGGCTGACGTGTCGGTGCTCCTGATCGAGCATGACATGGACCTGGTATTCAGCTTCGCCACCCGCATGACCGTGCTGGTCAATGGCGCCGTGCTGACCGAGGGTGAGCCCGCGCAGATTGCTGCCGATCCGCAGGTCAAGGCGGTTTACCTGGGCCATGGCGAAGGGGCCGTGCATGGCTGAACTGCTCAGAGTGGAGGCGCTCAGCGCCGGCTATGGCGAGGCCGTGGTGCTGCAGGACGTGTCTTTGTCGCTCGAGGAAGGAAAGACGCTGGCGCTGCTCGGCCGCAACGGCACCGGCAAGACCACGTTGATCCACACGTTGGCCGGCGCCACGCGCCAGCACGGTGGTGCCATCTTCATGCGCGGGACTGCCTTGCACAGGCTGGCCTCGCATCAGCGCGCGGCGGCCGGCATCGGCTGGGTGCCGCAGGAGCGCAACATCTTCAAGTCGCTCTCCGTCCACGAGAACCTGACAGCGGTGGCACGGCCGGGCAGGTGGACGCCTGACGGCGTGTATGCCATGTTCCCGAGGCTCGCCGAGCGCAAGTCCAATCTCGGCACGCAGCTGTCGGGCGGCGAACAGCAGATGCTGGCCGTGGCCCGCGCGCTGGTAGTGAACCCCCAGCTGCTGCTGCTGGACGAACCGCTGGAAGGGCTCGCGCCCATCATCGTCCAGGAACTGCTGCGCGCCATCCGCCGCATCACTCGCGAGGAGGGCCTGTCGGCCATCATCGTGGAGCAGCACCCGCAGGCGATCCTGGCAATCTCCGACAGCGCCGTCGTGCTCGACCGTGGCACGGTGGTCCATGCCGGCGCCGCACGCGAGTTGAGCGAGCAGCCGGAGCTGCTCGACCGTCTGCTCGGCGTCGCGCGCTAGTCTTGTTGCTGTGGCTTTTCGCCGCGGCGCTTGGCATACTGGCGTGCGCCGGCATCCGGCCGGCGCGGCAGGGAATCGTGAACCAGTCTTCGGGTCAGGAGCCTCCATTCGAGCGCACCAGCGTGCGGCAGACCTGCGACTACTGCGGCGCCGTGTTCGAGGTGCTGCTCGCCCGCCTGCCAGACGCCAACGTGCAGGAGGACTACCACTGCCCCGAATGCGACAAGCGCTTCACCGTGACCGCAGCGCTTCAGCCGCTGGTGAGGCTGCGCAAGAAGCGCCGCGATGGCAAGAGCGACCGGTACCAGGACACGATGTTCTAGGCGGTTCCGAACAGGGCAAAAAAAATAGCGCCTCGCGCCCGCAGGATGCGGACGCGGGCGCCACTTGGCTGAAGCCTGCTTACAGCGTGTCGATGAAGCTGCGCAGCTTGTCGCTGCGGCTCGGGTGCTTGAGCTTGCGCAACGCCTTGGCTTCGATCTGGCGGATGCGCTCGCGGGTCACGTCGAACTGCTTGCCCACTTCTTCCAGCGTGTGGTCGGTGCTCATCTCGATGCCGAAGCGCATGCGCAGCACCTTGGCTTCGCGCGGCGTCAGGCTGTCCAGGATGTCCTTGACCACGTCGCGCAGGCCGGCCTGCATCGCAGCCTCGATCGGCGCGGTGTTGGCCTGGTCCTCGATGAAGTCGCCCAGGTGCGAATCGTCGTCGTCGCCGATCGGCGTTTCCATGGAGATCGGCTCCTTGGCGATCTTCATGATCTTGCGGATCTTGTCCTCGGGGATCTCCATCTTGGCCGCCAGGATGCCGGCGTCGGGTTCGAAGCCGAACTCCTGCAGGTGCTGGCGCGAGATGCGGTTCATCTTGTTGATGGTCTCGATCATGTGCACCGGGATGCGGATCGTGCGGGCCTGGTCCGCGATCGAGCGGGTGATGGCCTGGCGAATCCACCACGTGGCGTAGGTCGAGAACTTGTAGCCGCGGCGGTATTCGAACTTGTCCACGGCCTTCATCAGGCCGATGTTGCCTTCCTGGATCAGGTCCAGGAACTGCAGGCCGCGGTTGGTGTACTTCTTGGCGATGGAAATCACCAGGCGCAGGTTGGCCTCGATCATTTCCTTCTTGGCCTCGCGCGAGGAAGCCTCGCCCTCGTTCATGCGCTTGTTGATGTCCTTCAACTGCGCCAGCGGCACGACCACGCGCGACTGCAGGTCGGCCAGCTTTTGCTGCAGCTCCTGGATCGGCGGGATGTTGCGGGCGATGATGACCGACCACGGCTTGCCCGCGGCAGCCTGCTTTTCCACCCATTTCTGGTTCAGGAGGTTCGGCGGGAATTCCTTGATGAAGGTTTCCTGAGGCATGCCGCACTTGTCGACGATGATGCGGCGCAGCTCGCGCTCCTTCTTGCGAACGTCGTCCACCTGCCCGCGCACCATGTCGCACAGCTTCTCGATGGTCTTGGCGGTGAAGCGGATGGTCATCAGCTCGTCCGACAGGGCATGCTGGGCCTTCACATAGGCCGGCGTGCCGTAGCCTTCCTTGTCGTAGACCTTGTGCACCTTCTCGAACATCTGGTGGATGCGGTCGAAGCGCTCCAGCGCCTGGGTCTTGAGCTCTTCGAGCTTCTTGGTCAGCGCCTTGGAGCCGCCCTGGCCGTCGTCATCGTCGTCGGCGTCGAACTCGTCGAAGTCTTCCTCGGCCACGTAATCGTCGGCCTCGTTCGGGTTGGAGAAGCCGTCCACCACGGTGGAGATCACCACCTTGCCTTCGCGAATGTCGTTGGCCAGACGCAGGATCTCGGCGATCGTGGCAGGCGATGCGGAGATCGCCTCCATCATCGACATCAGGCCGCCTTCGATGCGCTTGGCGATTTCGATTTCGCCCTCGCGGGTGAGCAGTTCCACGGTGCCCATCTCGCGCATGTACATGCGCACCGGGTCGGTGGTGCGGCCGAATTCGCTGTCCACCGTGGACAGCGCGGCTTCGGCTTCTTCTTCGGCTTCCTCGACGGTCGCCGTCGTCGGCGTCGTGTTGTTCAGCAGAAGCATCTCGGCGTCGGGCGTCTGCTCGTACACGGCCACGCCCAGGTCGTTGAGCATCGCGACCACGACTTCCAGCGTCTCGGCATCGACCAGCTTTTCGGGCAGGTGGTCGGTGATTTCGGAGTGCGTCAGGTAGCCCCGCGTCTTGCCCAGCGTGATCAGCGCCTTCAGGCGCTGGCGGCGCTTGAGCATTTCCTCTTCGGACAGGACGGTCTCGTCCAGGCCGAATTCCTTCATCAAGGCCCGTTCCTTGGCCTTGCTGATCTTCATGCGCAGCGGCTTGACCTTTTCAGTGGTCTCGACCACCGGCTCGCCGGCGAGATCGTCCTCGATGTCGGACATGTCCAGCTCTTCGCCGGGCTTGCCTTCGGTGGCGCTCTTCGGCTTGCGGCCGCGCTTGGCGCCGGTCTTGGCGGGCGCGTCACCGGCGGCAGCGGACTGTGCCTTGGGCGGGCGTCCCGGTTTTTTCTTGACGACCTCTTCCGTGGCGGCTGCCTTGACAGGCTTTTTCACCTCGTCCTTGGCGGTGGCTTTCTCGGAGGGCTTGACGGGAGACTTCGTTAGGGGCACTGGCTTGACTTTCGTTACGGGCTGGGCGGCCGGCTTGGGCGAGGTCTTGACGACCTTCAGCTTGGCCTGGGGCACGGCTTGCGGTTTGATCACTTTTCTGGCGGCGGGTTTCGCGGCGGGCTTCACAAGCTTTCCGGACTTTTGAGCGGGCATGAAAAAATACCTCGGACTGGCGAAAAGGCAGAAACACAAATAGCGCCACTACAACCCGGCGCGGGCGGAGAGGAACCCGGCAGTACGCCGCCTGGAAGGGCGCGCGCTGTCAGTCCATCAGGGGCAAGATGGGTGGGCGAACATTTGGGGTGCAGTCCTTGCGGGGAGGTGGCGGATCGGGCGCTTGCGTCCACGGTTGGCCTGGGTCCGGAGGTGCTGCTGTCGCTCTTGCCGCTAGCAAACCCTAAATTATACCGTTCTGCCGCAAATTCAAGGCCCTGAGGCGATTCTTCCGCTCTGGACCGCCATTTGCCGGCGGCTGAGCTCCTTCAGGCGCTCCATCCGCGCCGGGTCGCTCATCGGCAACTGGTTCGCCGCCGAGATTTCCTCCTCGATCACGCCCAGGTGCAGGCGGATCATGGTTCTTTTCAAGTCCTCTTGGGGAGTTTCGCTGTCTTCGACGACGCGGCCGCTGGGCTGCAGGTTGTCGTAGTCCATCAAGCCCGTGGCCAGCGCCGCAAAGGTCTGCCCCTCGATGCCAACTGCCAGGGCCGCCCAGGGCTGCGCGCCGTGCTCGTGGAAGCCTGTGTCAAGCCAGCCGAACAGGTCGCCGATCGGGCCTTCCAGGCTGCACAGAAGCTCATGGTCCGGGCCGCTCAGCAAATCCCAGGCAGATGAGTTTCGCAAGGCCAGCCGCGCGATATGTTCGGCCAGCGCCAGCATCTTGGGCTTGATGGCCTTTCGCCGGCCCCCGCTGCTGGGCGACCGGGAGGCGTGGGCCGGACTTTTCCACCGCTTGGCCGCGGTCGCAGCCGCGGGGGCGCCAAGGCCCCACAGCTCCATCAGTTCGTGGGTTCCCATGGCGCCGCGTTCGGCTATTTCGTTGAGCAGTTGGCGCTTGAGTGCGCCGTCCGGAAGCAGCGGCCACATTCCCTTGGCTGTGCTGAGCATTCGGGACCGGCCTTCCGCCGTGCTCAGGTCGCTGGCCTCGCCGGCCACCTCCACCATAAAGACACTCAGGGGCACGGCTTGCTGGACCAGCCGCAAGAAGGCCTCCCGGCCGAACTCGCGCACGTAGCTGTCGGGGTCATGCTCGGAGGGCAGGAACAGGAACTTGACGCTCCGCACGTCGGTGGCATAGGGCAGGGCGGCGTCCAGCGCCCGTCGCGCCGCCCGCCGTCCCGCCTCGTCGCCGTCGAAGCTGAATACCACCGAGTCGGTGAAGCGGAACAGCTTTTGCACATGGTCGGCGGTGCAGGCCGTGCCCAGCGTGGCTGTCGCATTGGCGAAGCCGAGCTGCGCCAGCGCCACCACGTCCATGTAGCCCTCGGTCACCAGCGCATAGCCGTGTTCGCGCAGCGCATTGCGCGCCTCGAACAGGCCATACAGCTCGCGCCCCTTGCTGAACACCGGGGTCTCCGGTGAATTCAGGTATTTGGGTTTCTCGTCGCCCAGCACACGCCCGCCAAAGCCGATGCACTCTCCCTTGATGTTGCGGATCGGGAACATGACGCGGTCGCGAAAGCGGTCGTAGCGCTTCTGGTCCTCCTCGTTGACGATCACCAGGCCGCTTTCGGCCAGCAGCGGATCGTCGTAGTCGGGGAACACGCTGGCCAGGCTGCGCCAGCCTTCGGGCGCATAGCCCAGCCCGAACTGCTTCGCCACTTCTCCCGATAGCCCACGGCCTTTCAGGTAATCGACGGCGCGCGGCGAAACCTTCAATTGCTTGCGATAGGCATCACCCGCCTTTTCCAGCACGTCCGTGAGCGTCGCCTGCTTCTCCCGCTGCTGCGCGGCCCGGGCGCGATCTTGGGGGGATGCGTCTTCTTCGGGCACTTGCATGCCGTATTGCTGCGCCAGGTCTTTCACGGCCTCGACGAAGTTCATGCCGGCGTGCTCCATCAGGAAGCCGATGGCATTGCCGTTCTTGCCGCAGCCGAAGCAGTGGTAGAACTGCTTGCTGGGACTGACCGAGAACGAGGGTGACTTCTCCCCGTGAAATGGGCACAGGCCCATGAAGTTGGCGCCGCCCTTTTTCAGCTGCACGTACCGCCCGACGATCTCCACCACGTCGGCACGGGCCAGCAACTCCTGTATAAAAGTCTGCGGAATGGCCATCGCTCGGTATTCTTACCTAATTGCTGCACTGCACCATAAAGCGTTACGCTTGAGGCACACCGGAAAAACCGGGAATATTGGAGACAACGACATGACCCGTATTTTCGACCAGGACCTGCCGCGCAACGAGGCCAATTTCGCGCCGCTGTCGCCGCTCTCGTTTCTGGAGCGCGCCGCCGAAGTCTATCCCCAGCGACTGGCGGTGATTCACGGCGACCTTCGCCTGACCTGGAGCGAGGTCTACGCCCGCTGTCGCCGCCTCGCCAGCGCGCTGACCCGCCACGGCATCGCCAAGGGGGACACCGTCGCGGTGATGCTGCCGAACACGCCGCCCATGGTGGAGGCGCACTTCGGCATTCCGATGAGCGGCGCGGTGCTCAACGCGCTCAACACCCGCCTGGACGCCGAGACCATTGCCTTCATGCTCGACCACGGCGAGGCCAGGGCGGTTATCGTCGACCCCGAGTTTGCGGGCGTCATGAAAAAGGCCATCGCCTTGCGCCAGGACAAGCGGCCGCTGCTGGTCGTCGACGTGTCCGATGCGCTGTACACGGGCGCTGTGGAGCGAATCGGCAGCGTGGGCTACGAGGACCTTCTGGAAGGAGGCGACCCGGCCTTTGCCTGGGACCTGCCCGCCGACGAATGGGACGCGATCGCCCTCAACTACACCAGCGGCACGACCGGCAACCCCAAGGGCGTGGTCTATCACCATCGCGGCGCGGCCGTGAACGCCATTTCCAACATCCTCGAATGGGACATGCCCAAGCATCCGGTGTACCTGTGGACGCTGCCCATGTTCCACTGCAACGGCTGGTGCTTTCCCTGGACGGTGGCGGCGCGCGCGGGCGTCAACGTGTGCCTGCGCAAGGTCGAGGCCGGGGCCATGAGCGATGCCATCAAGGCCCACGGCGTCACCCACTACTGCGGCGCGCCGATCGTGCACGGCATGCTGGTGAACGCGCCGGACGAATTGAAGCAGGGCCTGCCCACGGGCGTCAAGGCGATGGTGGCGGGCGCCGCGCCGCCGGCATCGATGATCGAGGGCATGGAGCGCATGGGGTTCGAGCTGACGCACGTGTATGGGCTCACCGAGGTCTACGGCCCGGCCACGGTCTGTCCCAAGCACGACGAGTGGAACGACGCCGACATCGGCGAGCGGGCGAGGCTGAACGCGCGGCAGGGCGTGCGCTACCACCTGCAGCGCGACGCTCGCGTGATCGACGCGGAAACCATGAAGCCGGTACCGGCCGACGGCGAAACCATGGGCGAGATCATGTTCCGCGGCAACATCACCATGAAGGGTTACCTGAAGAACCCCGCGGCGACCCAGGAAGCCTTTGCCGGCGGCTGGTTCCATACCGGTGACCTGGCGGTGCAGTACCCCGACGGCTACATCAAGATCAAGGACCGCAGCAAGGACATCATCATCTCCGGCGGCGAGAACATCTCGTCGATCGAGGTCGAGGACGTGCTGTACCGCCACCCGGACGTGCTGGCGGCGGCGGTGGTGGCCAAGCCCGACGCGCGCTGGGGCGAGACGCCTTGTGCCTTCGTCGAACTCAAGGCGGGCGCGAGCGTGACCCGCGAGGACATCGTGGCGCACTGCAAGAAGCACCTGGCCGGCTTCAAGGTGCCCAGGGCCGTGGTGTTCGGCGAGTTGCCCAAGACATCCACCGGCAAGATCCAGAAGTTCGAATTGCGCAAGCAAGCCGGCTCGGCCGCAGCCATCGACGTGTAGCGGCGCCGGCGCGGGCGCAAAAAAAAAGCACAGCCCGCATCAGGCGGGCGCGGCTGCATACTCGCCACATGCCTATCCTCAGCCATCAGGCTGCCTATGTGCTGGCTCATCCCGGCGGCTTCGCCTGGCGGGTGCTCAAGGGCTTCAAGGCCAACCAGGGCCTGCTGCTGGCGGGCGCCGTGGCGTACTACGCGCTGCTGTCGGTGGTGCCGCTGCTCATCCTGACGGTGTTTGCCTTGACGCACGTGATCGAGGAAGCCGAACTGCTGCAGACGCTGGGGCGATACCTCGAATGGCTGATCCCGGGGCAGGCCCAGGCCATCGTCGGAGAGCTGGGCAATTTTCTCGCGCACCGCGACGTGATCGGCTGGGTGCTGCTGGCAACCATGCTGTTTTTCAGCTCGCTGGCCTTCACCGTGCTGGAAAACGCGATGTCGGTGATCTTCCTGCACCGCATCGCTACCCGGCGGCGCCGCTACATCGTGTCGGTGCTGCTGCCCTACCTCTACATCCTGAGCCTGGGGTTCGGATTGCTGATCGTGACGCTGGTGGCCGGCAGCCTGCAGGCCATGGGTGAGGAAAGCGTCTACTTTCTGGGACGCGAGTGGTCGCTCAAGGGCGTCTCGGGCGTGCTGCTGTACCTGCTGGGGCTGGCCGGCGAAATCTTCGTCCTGACATCGGTATACATGGTGATGCCGGTGGGGCGGCTGTCGCTGCGCCACGCACTGCTGGGCGGTGTCACGGCCGCGCTGCTGTGGGAAGTGACGCGCCACGTGCTGGTCTGGTACTTCAGCACGCTGTCGCAAGTGAGCGTGGTGTACGGCTCGCTCACGACCGCCATCGTCGTGCTGCTCAGCCTGGAGATCGCGGCGACGCTGCTGCTGCTGGGAGCGCAGGTGATCTCGGAATTCGAGCGCATCGACCGGCCCCAGGAGCCGGCGCCGGCCAATCCGCTGCAGACGGAAGAAACCTGAGACCGCGGGCGCTAGTCGCCCATCACCACGCCTTCGCGACGCGGATCGGCGCCCCCCATCCACAGCGGCACGCCGTGCGCCTGGCCGCGGGTGATGGCCTGCAGGCCGCTGGTCAGGGCCTGTTCCCGCACCTCGGCGCCACGCGCGCGCAAGGCCTCGACGACGGCCGGCGGGAAGCGCTTCTCTTCGAGCAGGCTGGGGCCGTTGTTGGAGGCGAAGTTGGGCAGGTTGATGGCCTGCTGAGGCGTCAGCCCCCAGTTCAACACGCCGTAGAGTGTCTTGGCCGTGAAGTGGATGATCAGCGCGCCGCCCGGGCTGCCACCGCTCATCACCAGCTGGCCGCTGGCCTTGTCGAAGACCAGTGTGGGCGCCATCGACGAGCGAGGCCGCTTGCCGGGCTGAACGCGGTTGGCCACGGGCTTGCCTTCGGCATCGGCGGGCGCGAAGCTGAAGTCGGTCAGTTCGTTGTTCAGCAGAAAGCCGCCGGCGCGCGCGGCGTTGGTGGTCACCATCTGGCGGGCACCGAACACGTCCTCGATGGTGGTCGTCATGGCAATCGAGTTGCCGAAGGCATCGACGATGCTGATGTGGCTGGTGCCGTACTCGGCCTGCTCGGGCATGGGCGCGTAGCTGGTGCGCACGGGGCCGGGGACGCCGGGCTTGGCGGTCTTCATGCTGGGGCCGGCCGGCTGGATCAGTCGCGCGCGCTCGGCCAGGTAGCCGGGGTCCAGCAGGCTCGTCCAGCTGCCGGCGGGTGGCTGCACGAAGTCGGGGTCGCCCAGGTATTGCGCGCGGTCGGCGAACGCCAGCCGCGCCGCCTCCGTGTACAGGTGCAGCCAATCGGCCGATGGCACGGGGCCCGTGCTGCCGGGCGTGCCGCCCATGCCGTCCACCAGCGGCAAGCTGGCTGCAGTGGTGTGGTTCAGGATGCCCAGGATCTGCCCCACGGCGATGGCGCCGGAGCTGGGGGGCGGAAAGCCGCAAATGCGATAGTCGCGGTTCTGTGCCCGGTAATCGTGGCACAGGGCCGCGCGCTTCTTAGGCTGGTAGTTCGCCAGGTCGGCCAGGGTCATCTGGCCGGGATTGGTCGGGTGGCTGCGCACCTTGTCGACGATAGCCTGGGCAATCGCGCCCTCGTGCAGGGCCTTCGATCCTTCGGCGGCGATGCGGCGCAGCACGGCTGCCAGTTCCGGGTTGCGCAGGTTGAAGCCAACGTCGCGCACCTCGCCGTCGGGCTTGAAGAAGTACGCGGCCGCCACCGGATCTTTCTTGAGGTGGGCGTCGCCCTTCGCCAGCGTATTCAGGCGCGGGCTGACCTTGAAGCCGCCCTCGGCCAGCACGATCGCCGGCTCGAACAGTTTGGCCCAGGGCAGTTTGCCGTGTTGCTTGTGCGCGGTCTCCAGCATGCGCACAGTGCCCGGCACGCCCACCGACCGGCCGCCGACCACGGCCGTGTAGAAGGGCAGGGGCTTGCCGTCGGCGTCCAGGAATAGCTTCTCGTCGGCGGCCGCCGGCGCGGTTTCGCGGCCATCGAAGGCCTCCACGGTCTTGCCGTCGTGGTGCAGCAGGAACGCGCCGCCGCCAATGCCGCTGGATTGAGGCTCGACCAGGGTCAGCACCATCTGCACGGCGATGGCCGCGTCGATCGCGGAGCCGCCGGCTTTGAGCACCTGGTAGCCGGCGTCGGTCGCCAGCGGGTTCGCCGCGGCCACGGCGAACTGGCGCGAGGCCCAGCCCGGTTTTTCGGTGTAGCCCGAGGCGCCCTCCGGCAACAGCGGCGGGACGTAGCTGAAGTTCGACGGGGCGGTGGCGCAGGCTGCCAGCAGGGCGGCCGCCGACAGCAGCGCAAGTTTGATCTTCATTGCATCTCCTCAGGTTGAGCGAGATGCATGTTAAACCGCGCCGGCCTAACGCGGGGCGAGGCGAATTGCGCCGTCCAGACGAATTACTTCACCGTTGAGCATGTCGTTCTCGAAGATGTGCCGCGCCAGCTTGGCGTAGTCCTCCGGCGTGCCCAACCGCGACGGAAAGGGGACGCTGGCGGCCAGCGATTCCTGCACTTCCTTGGGCATGCCGAACATCATCGGGGTGCCGAAGATGCCCGGCGCGATGGTCATGTTTCGGATGCCGTTGCGCGACAGGTCGCGGGCGATGGGCAGGGTCATGCCGACCACGCCGCCCTTGGACGCACTGTAGGCGGCCTGGCCGATCTGGCCGTCGTAGGCAGCGACCGAAGCCGTCGAGATCAGGCAGCCGCGCTCGCCCGTGCTCTCCGGCTCGTTCTTGCACATGGCGTCGGCGGCCAGGCGGATCATGTTGAAGCTGCCGACCAGGTTGACCATGATGGTCTTGCTGAAGACAGCCAGCGAATGGGCGCCATTCTTGCCCACCGTCTTTTCGGCCGGCGCGATGCCGGCGCAGTTGACCAGGCCCATCAGCTTGCCCAGCGACACAGCCTTGGCCACCACGGCCTGGCCGTCGGCCTCCTGGCTCACGTCGCATTTGACGAAGGCGCCGCCGATCTCCCTGGCGATCGCTTCGCCTTTTTCGGCCTGCATGTCGGCGATCACGACGGTGCCGCCGTTGGCTGCCAGCATGCGTGCCGTGCCTTCGCCGAGGCCCGAAGCGCCTCCGGTGACGATAAAGACCTTGCCCTTGATTTCCATGACCCGCTCCTTGGGAAGTTTGAAGTGACGTTGACGTAAACGTCAATTATCGGACAGAAAAAAGCCCGCCTGAAAGCGGGCCTTGTCCAGGTCAGGCCTTCAGTGGCGCCGTGTCACTTGAAGCCGACCCGGTCGAGCATCTGCTGCACCTTGGCCTGGTTGGCGCCCACCGCGGCCAGCGGAATGGTCTCGCTCTTGAAATCGTTGCCGCCGCTCATGGCCTGCAGCGCGGGGTTGCTCACCTTCACGCCCTTGGCGGTCGGCCATTCGTTGTTGCCGTTGGCGAAATGGTTCTGCGCCTCGGCGCTCGCCAGATACTCCAGGAATTTCACCGCGTTGGCCGGGTTCTTCGCATTCTTCGCGACCGCGCCGCCGGCGATGTTGAGGTGCGTGCCCCAGGAATTCTGGTTGGGGAACACCACGCCCACCCGCTCCATCAGCGTCTGGTCTTCGGGCTTGGTCGATCGCATCAGGCGGGCAACGTAGTAGCTGTTGGTCACCGCGATCTGGCACTCGCCAGAACCCACGCCCTTGATCTGGTCGGTGTCGCCGCCCTTCGGGCTGCGCGCCAGGTTGGCCACGACGCCCTTGAGCCAGGCCTCGGCCTTCTGATCGCCCAGGTGCTCGGTGACGGCGCCGAACAGCGACAGGTTGTACGGGTGCGAGCCGGAGCGGATGCAGATCTTGCCCTTGTTTTTGGGATCGGCGAGTTCTTCGTAGGTATCGACGTCTTCGGGCTTGACCTTCACCTTGTCATGGACGATCACGCGCGCCCGCGTCGACAGGCCGAACCAGGTGGTGCCTTCGGGCGTGGAGGCCGAGCGGTACTGCGCCGGGATCGCGTCCTCCAGCAGCTTGGACTTGACCGGACGGAACAGGCCTTCGGTCTCGCCTTTGTAGAGCCGCGCCGCATCCACCAGCAGGATCACGTCGGCCGGCGAGGCGGTGCCTTCGGCCTTCAGCCGCGCGATGATGCCGGCGTCGTCCGCATCCACGCGATTGATCTTGATGCCGGTGGCCTTGGTGAAGTTGGCGTACAGCGCTTCGTCCGTGGCGTAGTGGCGGGCAGAGTAGAGGTTGAGAACCTGCTCCTGGGCGCTGGCACCACTGGCCACAGCCAGCAGGACGCCGGCGAGGCCGACAGCGTGTTTGATCATGGATTCCCCGAACAAAGTTGATTGAATGACGCGATGATAAGACAAACACGAATCATTCTCAATATCTTCCCGCTCCCGCCCCGGCAATAAAAAAAGCCCCAGTCTTGCGACTGGGGGCGCGTCGCTTCGCTCCCCGCCCCGGAGGGCGCAATAAAAAAAGCCCCAGTCTTGCGACTGGGGCTTAAGGATCCCTGCACCCGTGAGGGTGTCCAAAGGACCCGAGGAGACAACCTGAAGAACTCTCGCTCAATGCCAAGAGTGTCGGATAGATGCTCCCGGATCTGTAGAGTTCCTGCTCGACTCGGCTGGAGTCAGGAACCGGTCAATCAAGGAAGGCTCAGCGCTTCTTGGCGGTCGTGGTCTTGGCGGCGTTGACAGCTTGGCTGGCGACCGCGTTGAAGTTGGCTTCGGCCACGTCGGAGGCTTGCTTGACGGCCTTCTGCACCGATTCCAGGGCGTTGTTGCCGGCGGCGACAGCGCTCTTGAACACGGCGACGGCGGTTTCGCTGCCGGCGGGGGCATTCTTGGCGGCGTTGTCCACGACGGCCAGGAACTTCTTCTGGGCATCGGCGGCTTGCGACTCGAAGGCCCTGCCGAACTCGGCGCTGGTGCCCGAAGCGATGTCGTACAGGTGGCGGCTGTAGGCGGCGGTCTTCTCAGCCAGCGGCTGGAACAGGGCAGCTTGCAGGGCCAGCAGCTCTTGCGCGTCCTTGACGGCCAGCACGGCCTGGGTCGCGTCGGCGGCTTCGGCCAAGGCGGCCTTGGAAGCCGTCACGTTCAGCTCGACCAGCTTCTCGACGCCTTCGAACGCGCGAGTGGTCAGGCCGAACAGGGTTTCGACGGTAGCTTTTTGCGAGGCCAGGACTTGTTCAGCGGTCAGCATAGAAAATCTCCATTAGTTAAGGTGAGGATCGACATCTGCGCTCAACGGGGCCCCTCGGCCGGGTTCATGTTGCAGTGCAGCATGGGGTGAATTGTACGGGGGCCGGTGACCATTGCAAGCCCTTTTTGTTGCATTGCAGCATTCTAGAAAGGATTCCCTAAAACCAAGGTTGCGCAGGCTGGACACAATGCGGGCATGCGGGCCTTCTACGCCACCCAGTTCGTGCTGCCTTTACCGGACGGGCACCGATTCCCGATGGCCAAATACCAGCTCCTGCGCGACCGCCTGGCGGCTGAGCTGCCCGGGCTGGAGCTCAGCCAGGCGCTTCCGGCCTCCGACGGCGAACTGGCACTGGTCCACAGTCCGGCCTATGTCCATGCGATCTCCAGCGGATCGGTCGCACCGGGGATCCTGCGGGAAATCGGCTTCCCCTGGAGCGAAGCGATGGCCGAGCGGGCACGCCGCTCGGTGGGGGCGACCATCGCCGCGTGCCGCGCGGCGGCCAGGGAAGGCGTGGCGGCCAACATCGCAGGCGGCACCCACCACGCCTATGCCGACAAGGGCGGCGGGTTCTGCGTCTTCAACGACGCGGCCGTGGCCTCCCGGCTGATGCAGGCCGAACGCGGCCGGATGCGCGGGCTGCCGCTGCAGGTGGCCATCATCGATCTCGACGTGCACCAGGGCAACGGCACGGCCCGTATCTTCCAGGGCGATCCCAGCGTCTTCACACTGTCCCTGCACGGCCAGAAGAACTTTCCCTTCCGCAAGGAGGCGAGCGATCTCGATGTCGCCTTGCCGGACGGCTGCGGCGACGACGAGTACCTGCACGCGCTGGAAGGCGCGCTCGATGAACTCGGACGCCGCATCGAGCCGGGCCTGCTGATCTATCTCGCCGGCGCCGACCCCCACGAAGGCGACCGCCTGGGCCGCCTGAAGCTCACCTGGGACGGCCTGGAGGCGCGCGACCGCCGGGTGTTCGACTGGGCCTGGCAGGGCCGCATTCCCCTGGCGTTCGCCATGGCCGGCGGCTATGGCACGCGCATCGAAGACACGGTGCAGGCCCAGGTCAACACGTTCAAGGTGGCGGCGGACTATGCGCGGCGCTGGCAGAATCTGGCGCGATGAGCGACTCCATTACCCCCGAAAAATCTCAGCCCTCGCCGCGCGGCGCCTATCGCGCCTTTCGCGGCATCGGCACCCGCTGGATGGACAACGACGTGTACGGGCACGTCAACAATGTCGTCTACTACAGCTGGTTCGACACCGCCGTGAACGGCCACCTGATCGAGCAAGGGGCGTTGGACATCCACCACGGCGAAGTGATCGGGCTGGTGATCGAGACCTGCTGCAATTATTTCGCACCGATCGCGTTCCCCCAGGCGGTGGAGGCAGGGTTGCGCGTGGCCCATGTCGGCCGCTCCAGCGTTCGCTATGAGGTCGGGCTGTTCGTGCATGGCGAGCCGGCTGCGGCGGCGCAGGGGCATTTCGTCCATGTCTACGTGGACAGGGCCACGCGGCGGCCGACGGCGCTGCCGGAACGCCTTAGGGCTGTCCTGGAGACGCTGCGATGAGCGCGCAGGTCAGCACGGTGATTGGCGATCCGGGGAGCGTCGATGCCGCCATCGAAAGCCGCTTCTCCGCGCGTGCATTCCTGCCCACGCCGGTGCCACGAGAGGCCATTGCGCAGGTGCTCCAGGTGGCCAGCCGCGCGCCCTCGGGCACCAATTGCCAGCCCTGGAAGGTGTATGTGCTGCAGGGTCCGAGCCGTGACAGCTTGTCGCAGAAGGTCTGTGCGGCGCACGACGCCATCTATGCCGACCCCGCGCTGGCAGCGGAGTACAGGGAGGAGTACGCCTACTACCCGCAGAAATGGGTGTCGCCCTATATCGACCGGCGCCGCGAGAACGGTTGGAGCCTCTATGGTTTGCTGGGTATCGCCAAGGGCGAGAAGGACAAGATGCACGCCCAGCACCAGCGCAACTACCAATTTTTCGGGGCGCCCGTCGGTTTGATGTTCACCGTCGATCGGGTGATGGGCCGTGGCTCGCTGGTCGATTACGGGATGTTCCTGCAGAACATCATGGTCGCCGCGCGCGCGCGCGGCCTGCACACGTGTCCGCAGGCCGCGTGGAACGGATTCGCCCGGATCATCCTGCCCCATATCGACGCAGGCGCCGATGAAATGCTGGTGTGCGGAATGGCCATGGGCTATGCCGACGAGGGCGAGAAGGTGAACAGCTTCCACACGCCGCGGGTTCCGGTGGAAGAGTTCACCCGCTGGCTGGACTGATGTTCGAGGGCTTGGCCACTTGGACAGGTCCTGACGTGGTCTCGCGCTGGAGCTCGGCCTGGCGATTGGGTATGCTCGACAGCATTCCATGAAATCAAAAGCCCGGCGAGCAGCCGGGACCGAGCAGGAGACACATCCATGAAATTCGCCCGCTGGGCCGCGGTCCTGGCGCTGCCGCTCCTTTGGCCGCAACTGGCCCTGGCCGCCGACCTGGATGGAAGCCGGCTGTCGCCCCTGTGGGGACTGCCGTTCGCGGGCATCCTGTTGTCGATTGCGCTCATGCCGTTGCTGGCGCCGCGGTTCTGGCATCACCATTACGGCAAGGTGGCAGCGGCCTGGGCGCTGGTGTTCCTGGTCCCGTTCGCGTTCGTCGTCGGGCCGGCGGCAGCAGGCACCAGCTTCGTCCACGTGCTGCTGGCCGAGTACATCCCGTTCGTTATCCTGCTGACAGCGCTGTTCACCGTGTCCGGCGGCATCTTCATCCGTGGCAACCTGCACGGCGGGCCGGGGCTGAATACGGCCATCCTGGCCATCGGGGCCGTGCTGGCCAGCCTCATGGGGACCACCGGCGCCTCGATGCTGTTGATCCGGCCGCTGATCCGGGCCAATGACAACCGCCGGCACACGGCCCACATCGTGGTGTTCTTCATTTTCATCGTCTCCAATGCTGGCGGATCGCTCACGCCGCTGGGCGATCCGCCGCTGTTCCTGGGGTTTCTGAAGGGCGTGGATTTCTTCTGGACGCTGAGCCATATCTTTCCGGAGACCTTGTTCCTGGTCGGCGCGCTGCTGCTGATGTTCTACGCGCTGGACTGGTGGCTCTATCACCGCAAGGAGGAAGTGCTGCCGGCCGACCCGACGCCCGACTCACGCGGCGTCGGTTTCGACGGCGCCCGCAATTTCTGGTTGCTCGGCGGCGTCGTCGGCCTGGTGCTGCTCAGCGGCTTTTGGAAGTCTTCTGTCGTATTCGACATCGCGGGGACCGAGGTCGGTCTGCCCGGGCTGGTCCGCGATCTCGGCCTGATCTTCATTGCCTGGCTGTCCATCCGTATTACGCCCGACTCAGTGCACCAGGACAACCAGTTCTCCTGGGGGCCGATGCTCGAGGTCGGGAAGCTGTTCGCGGGAATCTTCCTGACGATCATCCCGGTGATCGCCATGCTGCGCGCCGGCGTCGACGGCCCGTTCGGTGCCGTCGTCTCGGCGGTCACCCGCCCCGACGGCTCCCCGGACCCGGCGATGTATTTCTGGGCCACCGGGGTCCTGAGCTCGTTCCTTGACAACGCCCCGACCTACCTGGTGTTCTTCAACACGGCCGGCGGTGATCCCCAGGCCCTCATGACGACCTTTGCGCCGACGCTGGCTGCCATTTCGGCGGGCGCAGTATTCATGGGTGCCAACACCTATATCGGCAATGCGCCCAATCTGATGGTCAAGGCCATCGCCGAGGAGCGAGGTGTCAAAATGCCCAGCTTCTTCGGCTACATGGCCTGGTCCGGCGCCATCCTGGTGCCGCTGTTCGTCCTGATCACATTCATCTGGTTTCGGTAGGCATTTCATGAACAAACCCA
The DNA here is from genome assembly GCA_036675435.1 of Ramlibacter sp. Lineage (GTDB taxonomy): Bacteria > Pseudomonadota > Gammaproteobacteria > Burkholderiales > Burkholderiaceae_C > Ramlibacter. The sequence goes on from JAKFEZ010000221.1 coordinate 31,141, forward strand.
GCATCCTGGTGGCGCGCGCCATCTTTCCTGAAGTCATTGACCGGCTGCAGCAGCATTTCGACGTCGAGCACAACCAGGCCGACGAGCCCTGGTCCCGCCAGGAACTGGCCCGACGGCTCGCCGGTAAGGTGGGCGCCTTCACCACCGGGGGCGAGCGCATCGACCAGGAGACGCTGGCTGCCGCGCCGCAGTTGAAGATCTGCGCCAACATGGCGGTGGGCTATAACAATTTCGACCTCGCGGCCATGACCCAGCGAGGCGTGCTGGCCACCAACACGCCCGACGTCCTGACCGAAACCACCGCCGACTTCGGCTTCGCCCTGCTGATGGCCACGGCGCGCCGCGTCACAGAGAGCGAGCATTACCTGCGCGCCGGCCGCTGGCAGCGCTGGAGCTACGACATGTTTGCCGGCTCCGAGGTGCACGGCAGCACGCTCGGCATTCTGGGCATGGGCCGGATCGGGCAGGGCATCGCCCGGCGCGGCGCCCATGGCTTCGGCATGAACGTGATTTACCACAACCGCTCGCGTCTCGCCCCCGAGCTCGAAGCGCAATGTAAGGCGCGCTACGTCGGCAAGGAGGAACTCCTGCGCAGCGCCGATCACCTGGTGCTGGTGCTGCCATATTCCCCCGAATCGCACCACGCCATCGGCGCCGCCGAACTGGCCCAGATGAAGTCCACCGCCAACCTGATCAACATAGCCCGAGGCGGGATAGTCGACGATGTGGCGCTGGCGGCCGCCTTGCGTGACAAGCGCATTGCCGCGGCCGGGCTGGACGTGTTCGAGGGCGAACCCCAGGTCCACCCGGACCTGCTCGGCGTGCCGAACGTCGTGCTCACACCCCACATCGCCAGTGCCACGGTGCCTACGCGCATGGCCATGGCCGGCCTGGCCGCCGACAACCTCATCGGATTCCTGGTGCATGGCAAGCCGCTGACGCCGCTCAACCCCGAAGTGCTGGGTTAGGGCGCCAAGTGGAGCTATGGACCCTGGTGGCGATGGCCATCGCCAACCTGGTGTTGTTGTTCCTGCTGTTGATGCGCAAGCCGCCGTCCGGCGATGCCGGCCGGGCCGAGCTGATGGCCGCCAACGAGCGCCTGGAGCGCGAACTGCGGCGCGAGATCAGCGAATCGTCGCGCGGAGCGCGCACCGAGCTGACCCATACCCTGGCGACCTTCCAGGAGGCGCTGGTCAAGCAGGGGGCCGAGGCCACCCGCACCCAGAACACCCAGATCGACGCCTTCGCCCAGCAACTGACGCTGCTGCAGAAATCGCTGTCGGACACGCTGACGCTGCAGCTGCAGAGCCTGGGCGAATCCAACGCCCGCCGCATGGCCGAAGTGCGCGGCACGCTCGAGGCGCAGTTGGCCCTGCTGCAGCAGACCAACAGCGCCAAGCTCGACGAGATGCGCAAGACGGTGGACGAGAAGCTGCAGACCACGCTGGAGACGCGGCTGGGCGAAAGCTTCAAGCAGGTGGCCGACCGGCTGGAGCAGGTGCACAAGGGCCTGGGCGAGATGCAGACGCTGGCCCAGGGGGTGGGCGACCTGCAGCGGGTGCTGACCAACGTGAAGACGCGCGGCATGTTCGGCGAGGTGCAGCTCGAGGCTTTGCTGGAACAGGTGCTCACCCACGAGCAGTACGCCAAGCAGGTCGAGACCAAGCCGCGCAGCAACCAGCGGGTGGACTTTGCGATCCGCTTTCCCGGCCGCAGCGCCGATGGCACGCCCGTATGGCTACCCATCGACGCCAAGTTTCCCCGCGACGACTACGAACGCCTGCTGGACGCCCAGGATCGGGCCGACCCGGCCGCGGCCGACATTGCGGCGCGGGCGCTGGAGTCGCGTATCCGCACCGAGGCCAAGTCGATCAGCGACAGCTATCTCTGTCCGCCACAGACCACCGACTTTGCCATCCTGTTCCTGCCGATCGAGAGCCTCTACGCCGAGGTGCTGCGCCGCCCTGGGCTGATGGACGGCCTGCAGCGCGACTACCGCGTCACGCTGGCCGGCCCGACGACGCTGCTGGCCATGCTCAACAGCCTGCACATGGGCTTTCGCACCCTCGCGCTGGAGCAGCAGGCGTCCGAGGTCTGGAAGGTGCTGGGCGCGGTGAAGACCGAATTCGAGCGCTACGGCAGCTGGGTCGAAAAAATCCGCGAGCAGGTGCGCAAGGCTTCGGACACGCTGGAGACGGCGCAGACCCGCACCAACCAGATGCGGCGCGCGCTCAAGGTAGTCGAAGCCCTGCCCGAGGCGCAGGCCCAGGCCCTGCTGCCACTCGCTGCCGAAGGGGACGACGCCAACCCATGACCGGCGCCCTCGGCGGAGGCCTCAGCTCCGAGCTCGTCCGCCTGATCGCCGGCCACATCTTCCTGCACGCCTGCATGGCGGGCGCCCGCATGGCGGCCCCGCTGCTGGCGCTGCGGCAGGGCCACAGCGAGGCCGCCGTGGGTGTGCTGCTGGCCCTGTTCGCCTTGACCCAGGTGTTCCTTTCGCTGCCCGCCGGCCGCTACGCCGACCGGCGCGGTCTGAAGCGGCCGGTCGGGCTGGCCGTCATCGCCGCCACCCTCGGCGCCGCACTGGCGGTGGCTTTTCCGGTGTTTCCGGTGCTCTGCGTCACGGCATTGCTGACGGGCGGCGCGACCGGCGCCGCTTCGATTGCGCTGCAGCGGCACGTCGGGCGCGCGGCGGAGAACCCGACCCAGCTGAAGCAGGTGTTCTCGTGGCTTGCCATCGGCCCGGCCATCTCCAATTTCCTCGGGCCGTTCAGTGCCGGGCTGGTGATCGATCACGCCGGTTTCCGTCTCGCCTTCCTGCTCATGGCCTTGTTGCCGCTGCTGTCGTGGTACTGGGTGAGATCGGTCAAGGAATTGGCGCCGCTGGTCGTCTCCGAGGCCGACCGCAAGAGCGGGGCCTGGGAACTGATGCGCGAACCCATGTTTCGCCGACTGCTGCTGGTGAACTGGTTCCTGTCGTCGTGCTGGGACGTCCATACCTTCATCGTGCCCGTGTTGGGCCATGAGCGCGGCCTGTCGGCTTCGGTCATCGGCTCCATCCTGGGCGGCTTCGCCGTGGCGGCCGCCCTGGTGCGCGTGGTGATGCCGCTGATGGCGGCTCTCCTGCGCGAGTGGGCCGTCATCGCAACCGCCATGGCGGCCACGGCGGTGCTATTTGCCGTCTATCCCCTGGTGCAGTCCGCGGCGGCGATGGGCCTGTGCTCCATCTTGCTGGGCGTGGCGCTTGGCAGCGTGCAGCCGATGATCATGAGCATGCTGCACCAGATAACGCCCGAGCACCAGCACGGCGAGGCGATCGCGATGCGCATGATCGCCATCAACGCCTCCAGCGTCGCCATGCCCCTCTTGTTCGGGCTGGCCGGCGCGGTGATCGGGATCTCAGGGGTGTTCTGGGTCACCGGCGCCGCCGTTGCCGGCGGCACGCGGTTTGCGTTCCTGCTGAATGACCGCCGGCCTACAGGCGGTAGAACGCCTTGATGATGTCCCAGGCCGTCTCGGGATCGTCGGCATACTGGAACAGGTCGAGATCTGCCTCGGAAATGACGCCTTCCTCGATCAGCACGTCGAAATTGACCAGGCGTTTCCAGTAGTCGGAGCCGAACAGCACGATGGGCACCTGCTTGGCCTTGCGGGTCTGCACCAGGGTGATCACTTCGAACAGTTCGTCCAGCGTGCCGAAGCCCCCCGGAAAGGCGACCAGCGCCTTGGCGCGCATCATGAAATGCATCTTGCGCAGGGCGAAGTAGTGGAACTTGAACGAGAGCGCCGGCGTGACGTAGGGATTGGCGCTTTCCTCCATGGGCAGGGCGATCGAAAGGCCGACGCTGATGCCATCGCCCTCGTGCGCGCCCCGGTTGGCGCCCTGCATGATGCCGGGACCGCCGCCGGTGCAGATGAAGAGCATGTCGCGCGGGGCCTTGCCCGCGCTGTACTGGGCGACGATCCTGCCGAAGCTGCGCGCCTTTTCGTAGTAGTGGGCGTTGCGGGCCAGCGCCCGCGCACGCCGGGCCTGCGCCTCGTCCCCGCTGCCTTCGGCGGCGACTACCAGCGCCGCCGCTTCCTCTTCGCTGCGAAAACGCGCGCTGCCGAACACCACGATGGTGTTCTCTATCCCATGCGCCTGCTGCTCCAGGTCGGGCTTGAGCAGCTCGAGCTGGAAGCGGATGCCGCGCGTTTCGCGGCGCAGCAGGAACTCGGGGTCGGCAAAGGCCAGCCGGCCGGCGTCGGGGTCCAGCGGCAAACCTTCGTTGGAATGGGTCTGCAGCGTGGCCCAGGCATCGGCCAGGCGGCGGTCATGAATGTTGCGGGAAGAAGCCATGCCGCCATTCTGAAGGCAAACCCCGGGGGCCAACGGCCCGGTTCTCCGCTATCCTTGCGTCCAAATTAAATTCGTGGGGACGAGAGGTGGATCAGACGGTTTATCACGTTCTGCTCGAGGGCCGCACGGTGGGGCCCTACGACCGAAGGACCATCGTTGGCATGCGCATCAAGAAAGCCTTGACCAGCGAGCACGTGCTCATCGGCACGCACGGCGCGCAGCTGACCGTGGCCGACCTCATCGGCCAGAAACCCGCCAGCAACTTCAACCCGAGCCGCAGCGGCAGCTTCTCCGTGGTGCAGGCCGCCTATCCGGCCAGCCTGGTGCAAGCCCAGCGGGGTGGCACGGACGTCCCCCGGTTCAAGGGCGAGGTCGAGGTCCGCATCCAGGGTGACCTGCTACGGGTCGCCGGCCGTTTTCGCCGTGGGTTCGGGTGGAAGGAAGACCGGGTCAAGATTGCGCTGAAGGATATCGCCCACGCCCGGGTCACCGGTTCGCTGGTGGAACTCTGGCTGCGCAGCGGTCCCGCCGGCGTCCTGCAGCGCCTGGCCTTCGAGTTGTTCACGCCCGAGTCTGCGGGTGAACTGGTCGATTGGCTGCCATCGGCCGCGCCCTGGCCACAGCACGCGGCGTTGTCCGCGGCGTACGCGCCGGCCAAGGTGCCGCATGCGCTCTGGATCGCCATCATCGGCGTAGCCGCGGTGGCCATCCTGATGCTGATGGTTCTTGGTTATCGCCGCGGCTATTGACCACGTCCGCGTACTTCATTCGCTGCCTTCGAGGGTCCCCACCAGCGCTACAGCGACAGGGCCAGCCCGAGCGGCACGAACACGACCGCCAGTGCGTTGCCCAGCAGGATCATCGCCGCCACCTTCTCCGGCTCCTGCCGGTAGCGCTCGGCCAGCAGGAACTGCATCACGGCGGGCGGCAAGGCGCCGAACAGGATCAGTTGGCCGCGCGAAGCGCCCGCCAGACCCAGAACCCAGGCCAGCGGCAGGGCCAGTGTCAGGCCGATGAGGGGCCGCGCGAAGGCGCCGAGCAAACCGCGCGGCACGTCGACGCGCCGCAAGGCCGTGAGCCGCACCCCGAGCGCAAACAGCATCATCGGCAGCATCGCATCACCGGCCATCTTCAGCCCCGTGAACAGCATGTCGGGCGGGCGCAGGCCGGTGCCGGCGCTGGCAAAGCCCAGGGCCGTGGCGAGCATCAGCGGGCTCAGCAACAGGTCGCGGGTGCGGGCATGGGCACTGGTGAGCCGCGCACCCAACGAGAAATGAATCAGGTTGCTGATCGAAAACAGGGCCACGGCGGCGCCGAAGCTGTCGGCGCCGAACGCCAGCAGCGCCAGCGGCAGGCCCATGTTGCCGCAGTTGTTGAACATCACCACCGGCACCAGCGTGCGCGCCTGCGTGTGGCTGGCCCGCGCGAGCACCCAGGCCAGGCCGCCGGAACCCAGGATCAGCAGGGCGCCGCCGAGCAGCAGAACCGCATGATCCTGGAGCCGGAAATCCTTCGACGCGAGGGCGGTGTACACCAGGGCAGGGGCCAGCACGTCCAGGGCGATGCGGTTGAACGCCGTCAGGTCCGGCCGCGCGCGCCGGCCGTAGAAGTAGCCGATAGCCACCACCAGGAACACCGGAACGATGACATGGGCAATCCGGGCCGCCAGCTCCATCAGCGCCTCGACCCCAGCCAGTGCAGCAGGCGACCGCGCGCGGGGCCGAGGTTCTTGTAGTCCAGCACCGCCTGCGACATCGAAGCCAGCGAGTCGTGAAGCCGCCGCGCCTGGGCGGCCGTCTGCACCGCTTCAGTCAAAGGCTGGAGCATGACCCGGATGGCGAAGACCGCCTGGCGCGTGCCCTGCCCAACCGGAAAGAAGGTCTGGCGCTCCGTTCGCAACCAACAGCGACCGGCGAAGGCTTCGGCACCGTCTTCCTCTGGCCACGGCGAGCGAGGATGGCGGCGGGGATGCTGGTCGTAGCGTCCGCTGGGGCTGACGGTCCAGACGAAGCGCTCCCAGCAGGCGCCCGACGTGGCCAGCGCCACCAATTGCGCCGACGCCGCGATTAAAGCCGCGTTGTCGGCCACCGGGCGGTGCAAAGCGGCAAAATCCAGCCCCAGCTTATCTTCGGGCGACCAATGCGAAGGCACGCACACGCACAGCCAGGGCAGGGTGCCGGTGTCGCCATCGAGCACCGCGAAATCTTCTTCGAAGGCCAGTTCCACGGGTGTCGGCGCATCGGGCCGCCATGGCGAGCCGGCGGGCGCTGCCGCCGCAATCGCCGCCAGGGCCGGCGCCGGATCGAACCCCGGCACTGCATGGCGCGACTCGCCGGCTTCGACAACCGATTGCTTCTCGCGCCAGAGGCCGCTACGCGCGCCCAGCGGCGTCAGCACCGGCGGTGCATCGAGCCGGCGCAGACCCGGCTGCATCCGGAAAGGCACGGCGATCTGGCTGAGGTCGAAGTTCATTGCGAGCGTCGGAAATAACAAAGGCCCCTTGCGGAGCCTCGGCGGTGATGCGTTACCGGCGGCCGGCGCGGCGGGTCAGACGCGCTTGCGGTATTCGCCGGTGCGGGTGTCGATTTCCACCTTGTCGCCCTGCGCCACGAAAATCGGCACGCCGATCTCGAAGCCCGTGGCGATCTTGGCAGGCTTGAGCACCTTGCCCGAGGTGTCGCCCTTGACGGCCGGCTCGGTCCAGGTGATTTCGCGCTCGACGCTGGTGGGCAATTCGACCGACAGCGCCTTGCCTTCGTAGAACACCACTTCGGCGGGCATGCCGTCTTCGAGGTAGTTCAGCGCGTCGCCCATGTTTTCGGCCTCGACTTCGTACTGGTTGTACTCGGCGTCCATGAAAACGTACATCGGGTCGGCGAAATAGGAGTAGGTGCACTCCTTCTTTTCCAGCACGATCTGGTCCATCTTGTCGTCGGCCTTCAACACCACTTCGGTGTTGAAGTTGGCGATCAGGCTCTTCAGCTTCATGCGCACGGTGGCGGAGTTGCGGCCACCCCGGCTGTATTCGGTCTTCAGGACGACCATCGGGTCCTTGCCGTGCATGATGACGTTGCCGGCGCGGATTTCTTGAGCGATTTTCATAGCAATATAAGTAAGTTGGCCGCGCCGCGCATTCAGTGAAAGCGCGTCGATCCGCGGCGGGAGCTCAGGCGCGCTGGGCCTGACTTGCCCCAGGAACTGCGCAAAGCCTTGGATTTTAACGTTTTTCTGCAAGCCGCCGGCCCCGCCGGCGATACAGGCGTGGCTGAAAAGGTCAAGCCTTTCGCCGCCGCGCCGCGAACCGCAGGAGCTGCGTGGCCAGATCGTCCTGCGCCAGCAGCCGTTGCCGGGCCGCGTGGATGCAGGCGGCCCACTCGGCAAGACCGGGTTCGGGCGGTTCGTGGCCAGGTTCGTTCCAGGCCTGATGAAAGCGGCGAAGCGAGGCCGGCGCGCCCAGCCAGTCGAGAAAGGCCGAGAGCTTGGCGAGGTGCGCCCCGTCGTGCTGCGGGTAGATGTGCCAGACCAGCGGCTTGCCCGCCCAGAGCGCGCGTACCAGGGAATCCTCGCCCCGCACGAAGTTCAGGTGCGAGGCCCAGAGCAGGTGGTCGAAATCGGGTTGGCTGAGCAGCGGCAGCCAGGCGATCGACAGCCGTCCCGGCCCATTCCATGCCGGGCTGGCGCGGTCGTTGAACCGGCACGCAGCGCGTACGGCCTCGGCAGCCCGGCCCGCCGTGACCAGCAGCCGGGTGCGGTGCGGGCCGGCGGCCCAGTGGCGAAGCATCGGGGCCAGTCCCGGGGGTTCATAGCAGAACAGGCTGATCCGGCGCTCGCCATCGACCGGGTCGATGCCGTGCCGGCCCAGCCATTGCGCCGGGTCGAAGCCGGCTTGCCGCTCGGGCAAGTCGCGCTCGCGAAGCAGGCCGCCGGTTCCGGGTTCGAAGCCCGGGTAGAAAAAATGTTTGGTCAGGCCGGCGGCGGGCCCCGAAAGCACCGGCGACGGCAGGCCATGGCTGCGCTGCGCAAAGGACTCGGCGGTGAGGTATTCGAGGTTGATCCAGGCCGGCTGGCGGCCGGCAGCTTGCGCGCGGGCGGCCATCGCAGCCTGGAACGCCGGGGACAGCTCGCAGCCGAAGGCCTCGACGATCACGTCGCCGGGGTCCGCCTGGCTGGCATCTCCGGCGCTGTCCTGCCAAGGTCTGACTTGGACGCGCGGATCGCCGCCGGGCGCCATCCAGCGCAGCGCGGACGGATCGTCCACCCAGAGCCGCACCTGTTCGCCGCGCGCGGCCAGTTGCACGGACAGGCGCCAGCACACACCCACGTCGCCGTGGTTGTCGATGACCTTGCAGAAAATGTCCCAGAGCATGAGGTGGCCGATGCGGTTTGGCGAATTGTCCACAATAGCGCTGTATGTCCGAGGCCCATTCCGATCAGTTGCTGGCGCAAGTCGCCGCCTTGCCGCCGTTGCCGGGCGTCTATCGCTATTTCGACGCCGAGGGCGGCGTGCTGTATGTCGGCAAGGCGCGCAACCTGAAGAAGCGGGTTTCCAGCTACTTCCAGAAGAACCACGGCGGCACGCGCATCGGCCACATGATCGGCAAGATCGTGCGCCTGGAGACCACGGTGGTGCGTTCCGAGGCCGAGGCGCTGCTGCTCGAGAACAATCTGATCAAGGCGCTCAATCCCCGCTACAACATCCTGTTTCGGGACGACAAGAGTTATCCCTACCTGAAGATATCGGGCACTGACAAGGCGGACCTGGGCGAGGCGGCGCCGCCGTCCGCAGCGATTTTCCCGCGGGTGGCGTACTACCGCGGCGGGGTCGATCGCAAGCACCGCTATTTCGGACCTTACCCCAGCGCCTGGGCCGTGAAGGAGTCGATCCAGCTGCTGCAGAAGGTCTTTCGCCTGAGGACATGCGAAGACACCGTGTTCGCCAACCGCACGCGGCCGTGCCTGCTCTACCAGATCAAGCGTTGCTCCGGCCCTTGCGTCAATCTGGTCACGCCGCGCGACTATCAGCAGGACGTGCGCAACGCCGAGGCTTTCCTGCGCGGCGAAACCCAGGCGGTGCTGGCCGCGCTGGAGGAGCGGATGATGCGCCACGCCGAGCAGCTGGAGTTCGAGCAGGCGGCCGAGCTGCGCAACCAGATGAGCGCGTTGTCCAAGGTGCTGCACCAGCAATCGGTGGAGACGCTGTCGGACAAGGACGTGGACATCCTGGCCGTGAAAGTCCAGGGCGGCAAGGCTTGCGTCAACCTGGCCATGGTGCGTGGCGGGCGTCACCTGGGCGACCGTGCGTACTTTCCCACCCACGTCGAGGACGCGGCAGCCGTGCAGGATTTCGACATCGCGGCGGAGGCGGGCGGCGACGTCCTCACGGCGGCTCCGGTGCCGCAGCCGGTGGAAGTGCATGTGCTGGAAGCGTTCATCGCCCAGCACTACATCGGCGTGCCGGTGCCGCCGGCGTTGATCACCAGCGAGCCGGTCAGCCCGGCGCTGATCGCGGCCCTTTGCGAACAGACCGGTGTGAAGATCGGCGCGGTGCACAACCCGCGCGAGCAGCGCCGGCTGTGGCTGGAAATGGCCGAGAAGAACGCCGCCATCCAGCTGGCCCGCCTGCTGGCCGAGGAAGGCTCGCAGCAGGCCCGCACCCGCGCGCTGGTCGACGCCCTCGAACTTGCCCCCGACAACCTGGACACCTTCCGCATCGAATGCTTCGACATCTCGCACACGGCGGGCGAAGCGACGCAGGCTTCGTGCGTGGTGTTCCATCAGCACAGGATGCAGAACTCGGAGTACCGCCGCTACAACATCGACGGCATCACCCCCGGTGACGACTACGCCGCGATGCGGCAGGTCTTGCTGCGGCGCTACAGCAAGCTGGCCGAGGCCGGGCGCGATCCGCCGGATGCCACCCCCTCGCGTGCCAGCGGCGGCGGGGCGGGCCGGCTGCCCGACCTGGTGCTGGTTGACGGCGGCAAGGGGCAGGTCAGCATGGCGCGGGAAGTGTTCGCCGAGCTGGGCCTGGACCTGGCGGTGATCGTCGGCGTCGAAAAGGGCGAGGGCCGCAAGGTGGGCCTGGAAGAACTGGTGTTCGCCGACGGGCGCGAGAAGGTCTACCTGGGCCGGGACTCGGCCGCGCTCATGCTGGTCGCCCAGATCCGAGACGAAGCACATCGCTTCGCGATCACCGGCATGCGCGCCCGGCGGGCCAAGGTCCGGGTGGGCGGCAGCAGCCTGGAGGACATTCCCGGCATAGGCGCGAAAAAGCGGGCACGGCTGCTGCAGCGTTTCGGCGGCGTCCGCGGCGTGGCCGCCGCCGGCGTCGACGACATTGCCAACGTGGAGGGCATTTCGCGCGAGCTGGCCGAAGAGATTTACCGCGCGCTCCATTAGCGGCGGCGCGCCATGCCAGAATCGGGGGCATGTTCTTCACGATTCCCACGATCCTGACCTGGACGCGCATCGTCGCCATCCCGCTGATCGTGGGGGTGTTCTATCTGGGCCTGGAGCCGGCAGTGCAGAACCTCGTCGCCACGGTGATGTTCGTGGTGTTCGCGTTGACCGACTGGCTGGATGGCTATCTGGCCCGCAAACTCAATCAGACCTCGTCCTTCGGCGCCTTCCTGGACCCGGTGGCCGACAAGTTCCTGGTGTGCGCGTCGCTGCTGGTGCTGGTGCACCTGCAGCGCACCGACGTGTTCGTCGCCCTCATCATCATCGGCCGCGAGATCGCCATCTCGGCGCTGCGCGAATGGATGGCGCAGATCGGCGCTTCCAAGAGCGTGGCGGTGCACATGCTGGGCAAGGTCAAGACCACGGTGCAGATGATCGCCATTCCTTTCCTGCTGTACGACGGGCGCCTGTTCGGTGTGGTCGGCACCCGCTCGTGGGGCACCTGGCTGATCTGGATCTCGGCGATCCTGACGGTCTGGTCGATGGTGTACTACCTGCAGAAGGCCTTGCCCGAGATTCGCAAGCGGGTGAAATAGGTGGGCTCTCCCTCGACGCAAGACCGCCTCGTCGCGGCGATGCCGGTTGTTTTCGTCCTGATCTGGAGCACCGGCTTCATCGTCGCGCGCTACGGCATGCCCCATTCGCCGCCGATGAAGTTCCTGGCGCTGCGCTACTTCCTGTCGGTCGCCTGTTTTGCGCTGTGGGCATGGGCCGCCAAAGCCGCGATGCCGTCGAGCCGGGACCAGGTGAAGCACCTGGCCGTAACCGGCATCCTGATGCACGCCGGCTATCTCGGCGGCGTGTGGGCGGCCGTGAAGCTGGGCATGGGCGCGGGGCTGGTGGCCTTGCTGGTCGGCCTGCAACCCGTCCTCACGGCGGCCTGGGTGTCCTCGCGGGGCGGCTCGGTGTCGCTGAGGCAGTGGGGCGGGCTGGCGCTGGGGTTCGGCGGCCTGGCCCTGGTGGTCTGGCAAAAGCTGGGCCTGGGCGAGATCCATGGGCTCAATTTCCTGCTGGCCGCGGGCGCGCTGCTCAGCATCACGGCCGGCACCCTGTACCAGAAGCGGTTCGTCACGCCGTGCGACGTGCGCACCGCCAACCTGGTGCAGCTGTGCGCAGCCTTCCTGGTGACCGCGCCGCTGGCCTTGCTGGAATCCGAGGCCATGGACTGGAACAGCCAGCTGGTCGGCGCCATGGCCTGGTCGGTCCTGGCGCTGACGCTGGGAGGCAGTTCGCTGCTGTACCTGCTGATCCAGCGCGGCGCGGCCACGGCCGTGACCAGCATGCTGTACCTCGTGCCGCCCTGCACGGCCGTGATGGCCTGGCTGGTGTTCGGCGAGGCGCTCACGGCATCGACCATCGCCGGCCTGGCGCTCACGGCGCTGGGCGTGAGCCTGGTGCTGCGTTCGCCGGCGGCGGGGCGCCCGTGAGCCTTCTCGCGGGCACTTGGCGAGGCGGGCGTGGCGATGCCAGAATCGGCGGCATGCTGCAGGCTTTCGAAAAGTTCGAGCGCTTCGAGAAGTTCGAGGTGATGCGCGACGGGGTGCCCCTGCGCGGCCGCCGCGCGGGGCAGGGCGAGCCCTTGCTGCTGCTCCACGGCCATCCACAGACGCATGCGATGTGGCACCGGGTCGCGCCTGCACTGGCCGAAGAGTTTTCGGTGGTGATGATGGATTTGCGCGGCTACGGCGACTCGGGCCGGCCCGACCCCGGCGAGGGCAGCATCGCCTATTCGAAGCGCGAGATGGCACTCGATGCGATGGCGGTGATGCGCGAACTGGGCCACTCGCGCTTCGCGGTGCTGGCGCACGACCGCGGAGCGCGGGTCGCGCATCGGCTGGCCGCGGACCATGCCGACGCGGTGACGCGGCTGATGTTGCTGGACATCGCGCCGACCTTGGCCATGTACGAAGGCACCACGCGCGAGTTCGCGCAGGCGTACTGGCATTGGTTCTTTCTCACCCAGCCGACGGAGCTGCCGCAAGCCCTGATCGAGTCCGATCCGGTGCGCTATGTGCGCTCCATCATGGGCAGCCGGCACGCCGGGCTGGGCGCCTTCGCGCCCGAGGCGCTGGCCGAGTACGAGCGATGCGTGCAGGTTCCGGGGAGCGCAGCGGCCATCTGCGCCGACTACCGCGCCAGTGCCGGCATCGACCTGGCGCACGATCGCAGCGACGTCCTGGCCGGCCGCCTGCTGGCCCAGCCGCTCCACGTGCTGTGGGGCGAACACGGCGCAGTGGGCCGGTGCTTCGACGTGATGGCGCTGTGGCGCGAACGCGCGCCGCGCGTCAACGGCGGCAGCCTGCCGTGCGGGCACTACATCGCCGAGGAAGCCCCCGGCCTGCTGCTGGCACAGGCCATTCAATTCTTGAGGAGTACATCGACATGAGCAGGAAACGGATCGCGGTCATCGCAGGCGATGGCATCGGCAAGGAAGTGATGCCCGAGGGCGTGCGTGTGATGGAGGCGGCGGCCGGCAAGTACGGCATCGACCTGGCCTTCGATCATTTCGATTTTTCCAGCTGGGACTACTGCGAGAAGCACGGCAAGATGCTGCCCGATGACTGGAAGGACCGGATCGGCGGGCACGATGCCATTTATTTCGGAGCCGTGGGATGGCCCGAGAAGATTCCCGACCACGTTTCGCTGTGGGGTTCGCTCCTCTTGTTCCGCCGCGAGTTCGACCAGTACGTGAACTTGCGCCCAGCCCGGCTGATGCCCGGCATCATCGCTCCGGTGGTGCGCCGCGACGGCAGCGCCCGCGCCCCGGGCGAGATCGACATGTACATCGTGCGGGAGAACACCGAGGGCGAGTACTCCAGCATCGGCGGGCGCATGTACCCCGGCACCGAGCGCGAGATTGTCATGCAGGAGACAGTGATGTCTCGCGTCGGCGTCGACCGTGTGCTGAAGTTCGCATTCGAGCTGGCGCAGTCGCGCCCTAAGAAGCACTTGACCTCGGCCACCAAGTCCAACGGCATCGCCATCACCATGCCTTACTGGGATGAGCGGGTGGCCGAGATGGCCAAGGCCTACCCGCAAGTGAAGGTCGACAAGTTCCACATCGACATCCTCACGGCGCACTTCGTGCAGCGCCCGGATTTCTTCGACGTGGTGGTGGCCAGCAACCTGTTCGGCGACATCCTGAGCGACCTGGGCCCGGCGTGCACGGGCACCATTGGCATCGCCCCGAGCGCCAATCTCGACCCCGATCGCCGCTATCCCTCGCTTTTCGAGCCGGTGCACGGCTCGGCGCCCGATATCGCCGGGCGCAACATCGCCAACCCGATCGGGCAGATCTGGTGCGGGGCGATGATGCTCGACTTCCTGGGCTACCGCGAGGCCCACGATGGCGTGCTGGCCGCGATAGAAAAAGTGCTGCGTCCCGACAGCGGCGCGCCTCGCACGCCGGACATCGGCGGCACGGCGAACACCGGGGATCTTGGCCGCGCCATCGCTTCGGCGTTGTAGGGGCCGGTGCGTTGGCGCGCGAGAAAATTTGCGCAGTGCCGCACAGGAATCGGCCCGCAACCCGCATGAATCCTGGGTAAAAGCGTCTAGAATCCGCCTCCGCGCTGTTGTAAAGCTGCCCGCCGTATTGACACCGTATGAGTGCGTGGCTCTAATGGCCCGGTGGCTTGAAGCCGCGAGAAGAGTCTCCCGCATCGCCTTGAGAACGATGCACCGGACGGTGCCGCGATGAGGGAGACATAAAACCGATGAAGAGACATTCCCGTCAAACTCTTTCTCTCTACGAGGGGCCCCTGTGAACAAGACCGAACTGATTGAACACATCGCAAAGCATGCCGATATTTCCAAGGCCGCGGCCACGCGCGCCCTGGAATCCATGATCGGCGCCGTCAAGACCACCCTGAAAAAGGGCGGCTCGGTTTCGCTGGTGGGGTTCGGCACTTTCGCGGTCGGCAAAAGGGCTGCTCGCAGCGGCCGCAATCCCCGTACCGGGGCAGCGATTAAAATCAAGGCTGCCAAGGTTCCCAAGTTCCGTCCGGGTAAGGCGCTGAAGGATGCGCTGAACTGAACGGATAAGTTTTCGGTGGGGTGCTTAGCTCAGCTGGTAGAGCGGCGCCCTTACAAGGCGTAGGTCGGCGGTTCGAACCCGTCAGCACCCACCACCCAAAGCGAAGGCGAACACTTGTTCGCCTTTCTTTTTTTTGACAGTCCTACCTGAGTCCGAGCATGTTTGATTTCATTCGCAAGCACATCAAGCTGATGCAGCTCCTGCTGTTCGTGCTGATCGTTCCATCGTTCGCGCTGCTCGGGGTCGAAGGCTACAACCAATCCAAGGGACAGGGACCGCTGGTGGCCAAGGTCGACGGCGTGGAAATCCTGGAAAGCGACCTGGACTCTGCGCACCGCCAGGAGGTGGATCGCCTGCGCCAGTCGATGCCCAATCTGGACAGCAAGCTGCTGGATACGCCGGCGGCGCGCTATGCGACGCTGGAGCGGATGGTTCGCGACCGCGTGCTGGCGGCGGCGGCCACCAAGATGAACCTGGAAATCTCCGACAAGCGATTGAAGGAGATGCTGGCGGCCGACAAGAGCCTGGACAGCTTCTATGCCGCCGATGGCAAGCTCGACGCCCAACGCTTCATGGCGGCGACCGGCCAGACGCCCGAGCAGTTCCGGCAAAACCTGGTGGTCAACCTGTCGACGCGGCAGGTGCTCGCGGGAGTGGGCGCCACCAGCTTCGCAACACCGGCGCAGGCCGCGCTAGCGCTCAACGCCTTTTTCGAAAAGCGCGAAGTGCAGGTGGCGCGTTTCGACGCCGCAGATTACGCCGGCCGGGTCAACCCGACCGAGGCCGATCTCGAAGCCTTCTACAAGGCCAACCCGGCCATGTTCCAGGCGCCCGAGCAGGCCACTATCGAATACCTGGTGCTCGACCTCGAGGCGGCGCAGAAAGGCCTGACGGTGAACGAGCAGGAGCTCAAGGCCTACTACGAGCAGAACGTGGCGCGGGCCGCCGGCAAGGAAGAGCGCCGGGCCAGCCATATCCTGGTGGCCGCGCCCAAGGATGCGCCTGCCGCGGAACGCGCCAAGGCAAAGGCGAAGGCCGAGGAACTGCTTGCGGCCGTGCGGAAGTCTCCCGACAGCTTTGCCGAGGTCGCCCGCAAGAATTCCCAGGACCCGGGCTCGGCCGCCAATGGCGGCGACCTCGATTACTTCGCCCGCGGGGCCATGACCAAGGCTTTCGAAGACGCCGCCTTCGCGCTCAAGAAGGGCGACATCAGCGAAGTGGTGGAAACCGAATTCGGCTATCACATCATCAAGGTCACCGATGTCAAGTCGCCCAAGCAGCGCAGCTACGAGGAGATGAAGCCCGAGCTCGAGGCCGAAGTGAAAAAGCAGCTGGCGCAGCGCAAGTTCGCGGAAAGCGCGGACGTGTTCAGCAACGCCGTGTACGAGCAGGCGGACAGCCTGAAGCCGGCGGCCGAGCGCCTCAAGCTGGAGGTCAAGACCGCAGCCAATGTGCGGCGCACGGCCGTGCCCGGCGCCACCGGCGCGCTGGCCAGCGCCAAGTTCCTGGCCGCCGTCTTCTCGCCGGACAGCGTTGAAAAGAAGCGCAACACCGAAGCCGTGGAGATCGCCCCGAACACGCTGGCTTCCGGGCGCGTCGTGCAGTACACACCAGCGCGGACCCTGCCCTTTGCCGAGGTGAAGGACCAGGTGCGCACTCGTGTCATCGCCGCGCGCGCCGCTGAACTCGCCAAGAAGGACGGCGCCGAAAAGCTGGCGGCTTGGAAGGCCAGCCCGGCCGCGGCCAACCTGTCCGCCCCGGTGGTGGTGTCGCGCCAGGACGGCCAGAAGCAACCCCCGGCCGTGGTCGAGGCTGCCTTGAGCGCCGACACCTCGGCGCTGCCGGCCCTTTCCGGCGTCGACCTGGGCGCGCAGGGCTACGCGGTGGTCAAGGTCAACAAGGTGCTGCCGCGAGAGGCCCCAGCCGCGGACGTCGCGGCGCAGGAGCGGCAGCAGATTGCACAGTTGCTGGCTTCGGCGGAGAACGCGGCTTATTACGAACTGCTGAAAGAGCGTTTCAAGGTCCAGATCGAAATGCCCAAGCCTGCCGGCAGCGAAGCCCTGCAGCGGCAATAGGCATAGGCCGATCGCCTAGCCGATCGGCGCGGCCCGGGCGCCGGCGCATCGCACAAAAGGGTGATGTAAGGAAGTCTTTCGAATCGTTACACTGAGGCGTCCGCGCATGAGCGCGGCGCCCAGGTCGTAATCCACCGAAAGATTTCATGGCACAGCTCACCCTGTCCGGCAGTTTCAATTTTTCCGCGGCTCAGGATTGGGAGTGGGAGGTCATCGGCGCCGGAGCCACCCTCATCACCATTACCAACGGCGCCTACAAGCAGACCTTCACGGGCAACTTCGCCTATGACGAGGAAGGGGTGCTTTCCGGTTTGGTGACCGGCACCACCTTCTTCCAGAACAATTCGGCTGTCTACACGGTCACTGGCTTGTCGGTCAGCGCGGCGCAGCTGGAAACCCATGCCGACACGTTCGGCGACACACAGCAGACCTACGCCTATGTGCTGAGCGGCAGCGACTCGATTCAGGGCAGCAGCGGCAACGACGGCCTGCTGGGGTACGGCGGCAACGACACGATCAATGGCGGCACGGGCAACGACACGATCAATGGCGGGGCGGGCACCGATGTTGCCGTTTTGGCGGGAAACTTCGCCGCTGCATCGGTCGAGTATCTGGCGGGCAGCAGTTCGTTCGTGGTGACAACCGCCACTGGCATCAAGACCATTTCCAATGTCGAGAGTTTCGCGTTTGCGGACCAGACGCTCACGGCGCAGGAGCTGATGGCGCAGTCTGTCCCCGACGACGACTACCCCGAGAACGCGTGGGGCAGCGTCGCTGTCAGCGGGTCGGTCGCGGGTGTCCTGGAAAGCGTCGGCGACACCGACGTGTTTGCGGTCAGCCTGGTGGCGGGCGTGAGCTATAGATTCACGCTCGATGCCAATACGATCGGCCTGGATCCGTATCTCGCGCTGTACAACCCCCAAGGCGGCGTGCTGCATGAAAACGACGACAGCTTCGGCCTGGGATCGCGGATCGACTACACGGCGGCGAGCACCGCGACCTACTACCTGGAAGCGAGCAGCAGCTACTACGGTGCCGGCGTGGGCGGCTATGTGCTGGCCGTCGTGCCGTCGTCGCCCCCGCCGGTGCTGGACACCACGGCGCCGACACTCTCGTCGGCCAGCCCCGCGAGCGGCGCAACGCAGGTGGCAGCCGATGCCAGCATTGTCTTCACGTTCAGCGAAGCCGTGCAGCGCGGGCAGGGCACCCTGGTGCTGCGCACGCAGGCCGGCGAGCTGGTCGAGAGCTTCAGCGCGAGCACCAGCGATCGGCTGACGTTCTCGGGATCGACCGTGACCATCGACCCGACTGCCTCCTTGGCCGGCGGCGGCTCCTTCACGCTCACGGTCGACAGCGGCAGCATCCGCGACCTCGCCGGCAACGCCTACGCTGGCGGCAGTGCCTATGCGTTCCAGGTTGGTGCAGGCTCGACTGGCAGCCCCGCCTCTGGCGGCGGCGGGATCGAGCTGGTGAGCGGCAACGCGGCAGGGGACATGGCCGATAGAGGCAGTTCGACGGGGCCGTTCTTCAGCGCGGACGGCACCACGCCCGCGATCTCGGCCGACGGCCGGTTCGTCGTGTTCACGAGCTTTGGCGGCAACCTGGTCGAGGGCGACAACAACGACCCCGATGTCTATTCCGGCTCCAACCAGGACAGCTTTGTCAAGGACATGACCACCGGGAGCGTCCGGTTCGTCGTGACCGACGAATACGGCGAGCGGTTCACCCGCATGCATGACAACAGCACGCCGCTGAACCCCATTTTCGAAAGCCGCTACCCTGCCGGTGTTTCGGCCTATGGAGACAACTACTCGATCTCGGCCGATGGCCGCTACATCGCCTTCGAGTCGTGGGCCAACAATCTGGTGGACATCACGTATCAGGGCGACCCCAACAGCCCGACCGGTGGAACGATCAACGAGACCACCGTCACGTCCGGCGACATCAACCGTAATACCGACATCTATGTGAAGGACTTGGCCAGCGGGACGATCCGGCTGGTTTCGTCGAACGCGAACGGCAAGACAGGCAATACGGGTGCCAGCGGCGGCGCCAATCGAAATCCGGACATTTCTGCCGACGGGCGCCAGGTCGTCTTCTCCAGCTATCAGTACGACCTGGTGAGCGGAGACACCAATAACAGGCCAGACCTCTTCATCAAGGACCTGCAATCTGGCGGCATCACACGGCTGGCGAACACCGACGGCGGCGACGATGCGAAGTTTTCGGCTGACGGCCGCTATATCGTATTCTCCAGCGGGGTGGGCACCCTGGTGGCAGGCGACACCAACGAGGCAATGGACGTGTTTCGCTTCGACCTGCAAGGTGGTGGCGTCATCCGCGTCTCCACCAGCTCCAGTGGCGTCGAAGGCGCCCACACGGCGATCAACTATGGCGCCAGCGGCTACGCCGACATCAGCGCGGATGGCCGCTTTGTCGTGTTTGCCAGCGACGCGGCCAACCTCGTTCCGGGTGACACCAATGGACAGTGGGACATTTTCTACAAGGACGTGCTGACCGGCGAGACGCAGCGGGTGTCGCAGAACGAGCAGGGGGTGCAGGGAAACCAACGCAGCCAGCAGGCGTCCATCTCGGACGACGGCCGGTATGTGGTCTTCAACACCCACTCTTCCAACCTGATCGAAGGTGACGACCACGGCGGGGTTCGCAGCCGGGTGCTGATCAAAGACATGGAGACCGGCGAGTTGCGCCTGGCTTCCGACACGCCGCTCGATCCGAACCAATCCAGCATCAATGGCGGCATATCGGCCGACGGCCGCTATGTCGTGATGCAAAGCTTCTACGATCCAGATCCGCTCGACGGCGGGAGCACGGACTGGCAGGTGTACCGCTTTTCAAATCCCTTTCTGTACGTCGCAGGCAGCGATGGCGCGGACACGCTGGTCGGCAACTCAGGTGACGAAACCCTGGCCGGCGGGACAGGCAATGACTTCCTGAATGGCATGGCCGGCGACGACCTGCTGGACGGCGGCAGCGGCCTCGACACAGCGCTGTACTCAGGCAACAAGGCAAGCTACACCATTGCCGCGGCAGACGAAGGCTTCACGGTCTCGGGACCGGATGGCGTGGACACCTTGCTGGGTGTCGAGCGCATCCGGTTCGGCGACGTCAACGTGGCGCTGGATATCGACGGCACGGCCGGCCAGGCCTATCGGCTGTACCAGGCGGCCTTCAACCGCACCCCGGACATCGGAGGCTTGGGCTACCAGATGAACGCGCTCGACCAGGGTCTGACCTTGCAGCAGGTGGCACAGAACTTCATCAACAGCCCGGAGTTCAGCCGCACCTATGGCTCGCTGAGCACCAGCGAATTCGTCACGCAACTCTATGCCAACGTGCTGCACCGTGCGCCCGACGAAGGCGGCCTGGCCTACCACATTGCCCGGCTCGACGCGGGGGTGCCACGCGCTGGTGTGCTGGAGGGGTTCTCGGAGTCCCCGGAAAACCAGGCCGCGTTGATCGGCACGATCCAGAACGGGATGGTCTACACCGTCTGATCCGTCTTGGTTTCCGGTGGCAGGCTGCCGGCCTCCCGGTGCACCAGGGCCCGGAACAGGTGCGCGATCCAGCCTATGCCGACGGCGATGGCCAGCAGCACCAGGGCCTGTCCCAGGCGCACTTGGTCGTCCAGCAGATAGGCGTTGCACAGTCGCAGCGGCGAATCCTGGTAGAGCTGGCCTGCCACGGCCGTCATCGGCAGCACGTTGCCCAGGAAGAATCCCTGCACCAGCAGCCCGGCGCGCCGCCACGACAGGCGCAGCGCCGCGCCACAGGCGAGCAGCGACAGCCCCTTCAGCGCTTCGATGCGCGCGTCCACCAGGGCCAGATCGAGCAGGCGCGGAATCATCAGCAGCGACAGGACCAACGCGCACGCCAGCAAGCCGGTGATGCCGTAGGCGTTCCAGCGCTCGGCGAGAGCTGACCAGCGCGCCGGCAGGGCGCCCGCTATCAGGTACCCGGCAGCTGCCAGCAGCGGAAACTGGATCAGCATGTGGGTGCTCATGCTGGCTTCCAGTGCCGCACGCACCGGCGGCAGCGCCAGCACCGCCAGCATGCCGAGGGCGACGCAGGCGCCAAGGCGCCCGGACAGCAGCGCGCGCAGCCTCATGGCTGGCCTTCCGCCGCCAGATGGCGCGCGTAGTCCAATGCGAGCTGCTGCTCGGCGATGTCGAACACGCGCACCAGGCGGCCCTCGCGGTTCACCACCAGCAGCGCCGCGTTGTGCTCGAAGTCTCCGCGCCCGTCCGGCACCACCGTCACCTGGAAGGCTGAGAGCAAGCGTGCATTGGCAGCGATATCGATCGGGCGCATGAAACGCCAGCGCTGCGGATCGGCGTGCAGCCGGCTGGCGTAGGCATGCAGCGCTTGCGGCGTGTCGCGCCGGGGATCGAGGCTGATGGAAAGCAGGCGTACGCGGTGGGCCGCGGCATCGTCGGCGCCGGCCGCCTGCAAAGTGGCTTGCATTTGCTGGAAGATACTGCCCAGCGAAAGGCACACCGTCTCGCAGTTTGTGTAGATGAATTCGACGATGGTCACGTTTTGCCCGTTGCCAAGCAAGCCACCCAGGCTGTGCGCCGCAAGGCCCGGCCCTTCGACCGGCACCGGCGGCGCAGCGACCGGAGTCAGCGCCACCTCGAGGCGGCGCGCCCCTTCGGCCGTCCAGGCCTGGAAGCCGTGCGTCAGCCAGTCAGCGCCGCCGTACGCCGCCACCAGCAGCAGGGCGCAGAGCCAGGCGGTGCGAAACATCAGGCCGCGCGCGCCCTGCCTGCAGGGCGCTCGATGCGGATGGGTTTGGCTCGTACGGCGCCGGGGAGCGGGGGCAGCACGTCGGCCAGCGAGTGCTGGTCCAGGTACTGCATGAAGCTGCGCAGCGCGCCATCCATGATGCCGGTCAGTTCGCAGTTACCCGTCAGCGTGCAGGTGTTGCCCGTGGCGAAGCACTCCACGATGAAGAAATCGGGCTCCATGGTGCGAACCACCGCACCCAGCTGGATGTCGGCGGGAGGCCTGCCCAGCCGGATGCCGCCGCCCTTGCCGCGCGTGGTCTGCAGCCAGCCCGCCAAGGCGAGCTGATGCGTGATCTTCATGAGATGCGTCTCGGAGATGCCGTAGGCGCTCGCCACTTCGTTGATCGTGCACAGCCGCTCAGGCCGCTGTGCCAGATAGATCAGCAGCCGGATGGCGTAGTCGGTCATGCGCGCGAGCCGCATAGGGGATTCCTTTCACTCAGCGAGTTCGGGCGGCCAGCGCCTCGAGCTCGGCGCCGCCTTTGAATGGCTGGTCGCGCTTATTGTCCTTCCGCTCGGCGGCGAACAGCGCCGCATCGATCGCGGGCGCCTGGTTGGACCAGCTGGCGCGCACGTAGCTCGCCACCGCGGCCAGTTCGGAGTCGCTCAGCTGCTTGAAGGCCGGCATCGCGCCCTGATAGGTGGCGCCGTTCACCACCAGCTCACCGGTGACGCCGTGCAGCAGGATGTTGGCGAGCACGCGGGCATCGCCCGTGACCCAGGCGGATGCATCCAGCGGAGGGAACACGCCCGGCAGCCCGGCGCCACCGGCCTGGTGGCAGGCCACGCAGTTGGCGGTGAAGACCTGTTTGCCATCGGCCGCACCGGCGGCGCCCTTCAGCGGTGGGCGCAGGTCCGCCAGCGTGCGGCGGTCGCCGAGTGCGGCGGCGCCGAACGAATCGGACAGCAGGATGTAGCCGGCGCCGAGCAGCACCATGGCCAGCGTCACGGCAGCCACCAGCAGCGGAATCGGCTGGCTGCGCTCGGTCGGGTCGGCTTGCTCGCGCACCTGCGCCGGACTGGGCGCGGGCGCATGGTTCGACAGGGGCGATTCGGGGCTCATGGCTTGACGGGTGCGGGCAGCACGGGGTAGGTGTGATCCAGCGCCTGCAGGTACTTCACCAGGTCCAGCGCCTCGGGCGTGGGCACGACCACCTGGTGCACCATGGGCCCGTAGCCGGGCGGCAGCGTCAGCGGCTGCTCGCCTTCGCGCTGCGCTTCCTTGGCGTCCTTGACCTTGAACAGGTACGGGTACGACGGCATGATCGAATCCGGCACGTAGGCGCGCGGCTGGTACAGGTGGCCCAGGTGCCAATCCTTGCTCGGCTGGCGCGCGCCGATGTTGAACAGGTCCGGCCCGGTGCGCATGCTTCCCAGCAGGTGCGGCTTGTCGTAGATGTAGTCGCCCGGCACCGAGGCGCGGCCCCAGCCGCGTTGCAGGTCGGGGCCCAGGTTGCGATCGCGCGGCTGCTGGGTGTGGCAGTACACGCAGCCGTTGGCGACATAAACGGCGCGCCCGCGCAGTTGCGCATCGGTGTAGGGCTGCAGCTTGGGCGGCGGCGCGATATCGCGCACCTGCAGGTAGGGCATCACCACCAGCGCGGCGGTGGCCACGCCCAGGGCGACCATGGCGCCGGAGGCCAGCTTGATTTCATTTTCCATAAACCGGCTCCAGTTCGCGGCGCGAGGCGAACAGGGCGGCGCCCGTGCGCATCGGTCCGAAGCGCAGCGCCATCGCGAGGAAGTGGCCGACGAAGACGAGGTGGCTCAGCACCATCAGGCTGCCGCCGATCGAGCGCCATTTCAGGTAGGGCAGGGTCAGCGTCACCGACTCCATGAACGGGCGGGCCGCATCCAGCATCGCCAGGCCCTGCAACCAGCCGCCGGCGGTGAGTGCCACGAAGTAGATGGCGATGCCCACGGCTGCCAGCCAGAAATGCACGGTGATCAGCCGCGGGTACGGCCATTCCCAGTTCAGCACGCGCGGCATCATGAAGTAGATGGCGCCGAACAGCACCATGCTCACGAAGCCATAGGCGCCCAGGTGCGCGTGGCCCACCGTGTAGTGCGTGAAGTGCGCCACCGCGTTGACGCTGCGCAACGCCTCCATGGACCCTTGCAGGGACGAGGCCAGGTACATCAGGCCGCCGAACATCATGAAGCGCAGCGTCGGCGAGTAGCGCGCCAGGTGCATGCGGCCTTGCAGCGTGCCGCCCATGTTGATCGTGAAGGCGATCACGGGAATCACCATCATCAGGCTCTGCACGATCGACAGCGTGATCAGCCAGCCCGGCACCGGGCCGCCGATCAGGTGGTGGCCGCCGACCTGGCCGTAGAAGAAGGCCAGCGTCCAGAAGCCCAGGATC
>JAKFEZ010000269.1:0-13099 GCA_036675435.1 Ramlibacter sp.
GTCTTGAAAACCGGCAACGGGCAACCGTTCGTGAGTTCGAATCTCACCGCTTCCGCCAGGGCAGTGCTGCATGCAACAACGACAACTGGAACTCGTCCTGTTCGAAAACGACGCCGAAAGCGCGCGCCGGCACCTGGCTTGCGGCATTGGCGCGTTCCTGGTCGACACCGAAGTGATGGGCAAGGATTTGCGGCAGCTGGGCTTCGACACCGAAATACGGCCGGGCACCTGGGCTGACCTGCAAGGAATCGCTGCCATCCCGGGGGCCAGGTCCTGGTGCCGCCTGAACCGCTTTGGCGACCACACCGGCGGCGAAATCGAAGCGGCGCTGGCCGCCGGAGCCCAGGTCTTGCTGCTGCCCATGGTGACCCAGGTGCGCGAAGCGCAGGAGTTTCTCGATCTGGTCGACGGCCGCTGCGAGGCCGGCATCATGATGGAAACCGTGGACGGCGCCGCGCTCGCGCCCCAGCTCAGGCCGCTGGCACTGTCCTGCGCGTTTTTCGGACTCAACGATTTCGCCATCAGCCGAGGCGGCGGCTCGATTTTCCGGGCACTGGTCGACGGCTCGGTGGACGCCGTGCGCCAAGCCCTGCCTGACCTTCGCTTCGGAGTCGGCGGCCTGACCGACATGCGCCGCGGTGAGCCAATTCCCTCCTTTCGGCTGATGCAGGAAATCGAGCGCCTGGGCTGCGACTTCACTTTCCTGCGCCGGTCCTTCCGCAAGGACGCGCGCGAGGGGTCGGCCGCCGCCATCGTCGAGGGCATCCATGAGTACTGGCAGCACTGCCGCGACCGAAGCGAGTCGGCCCGCCGCGACGACCACCAGGCGCTGGTCACCCTCATCCGTGAACTCGAACCCTGACCACGGCCCGGCCGCCGAGGCGGCGGCGCATTGGCAAGGCCGCCGCACGCTGGTGACCGGGGCCAGCGGCTTCGTCGGAGCCAACCTGGTACGCCGGCTGCTCGCGCTGGGCGCAAACGTACACATCCTCCTGCGACACAGCTCGCCCACCTGGCGCCTCACCGATTGTCTGCAGCGGCTGACGGTTCACACCGCCGACCTGGCCGACGCCGCGAGTCTTTCCGCGGCGTTCGAGCAGAGCCGGCCTCAGGCCATCTTCCACCTGGCGACCGCCCGCGGCGGCGGGGCGTCGCAGCGCCTCGGCTACATCAACACCAGCATCCTGGGCACCGCCCACCTGATCGAGGCCCTGCGCAGCCGCGCCCCCGAAGCGCGCCTGGTGGCCGCCGGCAGCTCGCTCGAATACGCGCCATCCAACGGGCCGATTTCTGAAGATCATCCGCTGCTGCCGGACACCCTGCACGGCGCCGTGAAGGCATCGGCGAGCTTGCTGCTTCGCCATGCCGCCCAGTCGGATGGCCTGTCGATTTCGCAGCTGCGCCTGTTCCATATCTACGGACCCTGGGAATCAGGCCATCGTTTCCTGCCCACCGCCATCCGGCTGGGCCTGGCCGGCCAGCCGATTCCGCTGGCGGCAGGCCAGTCCCGGCGCGACTGGGTCCACGTCGACGACGTGGTGTCGGCCCTGCTCGCGGCAGCCGCGCCGCAAGCGCCGGCCGGCATCTTCAACATCGGCTCCGGCATCGAGCACGGCAACGACGCCGTGCTCGACACGCTGGAGGCGCTGTTGCAGCGGCCGCTTTCACGCCTCCCCGATGCCATGGCCGCACGCCCCACCGACCAGGCTCACCGATATGCCGACATTGGCCTGGCGCGCCGGCAGCTCGGGTGGCAGCCCCGGCTCGACCTGGCCCATGGGCTGCAGGACACCCTGGCGTGGCTTCACCGATTTCCCGCAGCCTGGGACAGCGAACACGGCGCGGCGCCCCTGGCCCAATGACACCACCTTCCATGCAGTTGCCTGCCATCGCACCCGACACGTTCACTGAAATCTGGCCCGGCGCCAAGGCCCCGGAGATCACCATGCTGATGCCCATCTACCGGCAGCCGCAGTTCATCGAGGCGGCCGTGCGATCGGTCCTGAGGCAGCGCAAGGTGGCGTGCGAGATCATCATTTCCGACGACGCCTCAGGCGATGGCACTTTCGAGGCCGCCTTGGCCGCCGTGCGCGATTGGCTGGCCCAGCGCGGGTCGGACCACCGGATCGTGGTGCGGCAGGGAAGCGAGCGCTTGTGGCGCGACCACCTCCCCTTGCTGGCCGACTCCGCCACCTGTGACTGGGTCTGCCAGGCCCACGGCGACGACGAATCCCATCCCGACCGGGCGCAGGTTCTGATGACGGTTGCGCGTGCCCAGCCGAATGCGACGATGCTGACGTCCGAGGCAATCAGCATGGACGCCGAAGGCCGGAGCCCGGCCGTGCCGCGGCCGCTGCAGCCTCAGCTGGCGCTGAGCCGCTATACATTCGATCGGATCATCGGGCAGGGCCATAACCACCTGATCGGCTATGCCCAGGCCTGGCGGCGCAGCGCCGTGAGCCGTTTTCCGCGCCTGGACCGTGGTTTCGCAGCCACCTCGCACGACCGCATCCTGCCTTTTCGCGCCGCGCTGGCCGGCGACGTGTACCTGATCAAGGCGCAGCTGGTCAAGCGCCGCCTGCACGCCGAAGCGGCACACAACCTGATGTTCGACGAGGACGACACCAGCGCCGGCTTCGGCTGGACCTTGTCCCGGCTGACGGCGCTGGCCGCGATGAAAAGAGACCTGCAGCTCGGCCAGGAAATCGGCCTGCTCGACCCCACGGCCGCGCTTCCGGTGGCGCTGGTGCTGGACCAGGCGCTGGCCCAGGCAACCCGGGACCTGGTGGAGGCCCATCGCCTGAACACCCGTGCGGGACGCCAGATCGCCTGGTTGGACGAGGCCACGATTCGTCGGCTGCGCCAGCAACGCCTGGCGGCTGCGGCCGCCCCAGCGCCGCGCTCCTGAGGTCACGCACAGCTGTGCGGGCATGCCGCGCTGCTAAAAAAGTTTGCAACACAAACCCGATGCACAGCCTCCACGGTTGAGCATACAAGAAGGGAGTGCCAGGGAGAACACCATGCCTCAACCATCGGGCGACGCGACGAGCGAAAGGCCGCATCACATGACGCAGCCCGATGCGATGTTCCGCGCCGCGGCCGACCAGGCGCCCCAGGTGATGTGGATCGTCAACGCCAAAGGCGCGGTGACCTATCTCAACCACTCCTGGTACGAACTGGTCGGTGGCACCCCGCCCCAGTGGTACGGCCACGAATGGGGCGAGGTGGTCGAGCCTGGGGACTTGGCGCAGATGCGCCAGCGCTGGGCCGCGGCCAGCGCGACCGGCTCCATTTTCGAGGGCACGCGGCGCGTCAAGTCGCAGGACGGCACCTGGCATACGCTGGCCTACAAGGCCACCCCGGTATTCGACGCCAGCGGTCTCGCCTGCTGGGTCGGCATGGATTCGGACATCACTGAAATGATGGCCGCGCAGGCCGCGCTGCGTTATGCCAATCACGAACTCGAGGCTTTCACGTACACGGTGTCGCACGACCTGCGCACGCCGTTGGTCACGGTGCAGGGGTTCTGCCGCCTGCTGGGCAAGCAGCTCGGGCCCAGCGGCGACGCCAAGGTCGGACACTACATCTCGCGCATCACCGAAGCGGTCGATCACATGGGCCGGCTGGTGGACGGCCTGCTGGCGCTGTCACACGTGACACGCCGCCAGCTCCAGTACGAAGAGGTGGACCTCAGCCGGATGTCGCGCGAGATCCTCGACATGCTGCTGCGCCTGGAGCCTGGCCGCGGCACGGCAATCCAGGTAGCGCCGGGCCTGCGGGCCAGGGCCGACGGAAGGCTGATGGCCGCGCTGCTGGAAAACCTGCTGGGCAACGCCTGGAAATTCACCGCCGCCACGGCCGAGCCGCGCATATCGGTCGGCCTGGCGTCACGGTCGCCCAGCGAGATCACCTTCGTGGTCAGCGACAACGGGCCCGGCTTCGAGATGGCGCACGCCGGCCAGTTGTTCAACGCGTTCGAGCGCCTGCACACCACGGCCGAATTCCCCGGCATGGGGATCGGCCTGGCGACGGTGCAGCGCGTGGCGACGCGCCACGGGGGGCGCGCCTGGGCGCAATCGGAGCCCGGCAAGGGCGCCTCGTTCTTCTTTTCCCTGCCCCAGGCGTGAGCTGAGCGACGGAGGTGGCCCGCCCGCCTGGCCGGGCCGCCGATGTCGTTGTTACTTGAATGCATTGCCGCTGTGGCCGAATCCATCTCGAACTCCTTTTTTCGCCGCAGGCCGACCTGGCCACCTCATCAATTCCGTTAGGATTGTGGCTACCAGGAGGTGGCCTTGCGATGATTTTGGATGGTGACGGGCAGTTGAGCCGTCTGGCCGATGCCATTGCGCAGGGGCGGACACTGGCGGACGTGGTGACGCAAATCGCGAGCCTCGAGCCGCTGCGCGTGGCGGCGGTCGATCGCGGCCAGGCCGTCACCTACCAGGCGCTTTGCACCGCGATGGCGTCGAGGGCGCAGGAACTCGCGGCGGCCGGATTCACGGGCGCCGACTTCGTGGGCATCAGCGTTTCGGACGAATTGCCGAATCTCGTCACCACGCTGGCCTTGATCCAGATCGGCTGCGCGCACATCTGCCTTCCTTCGTTCGAGCCGGCCGAGTGGCGGCAGTCCACGGCGACCCGCCTGGGTCTGCACGCGGTCATCGTCGACAAGCCGGCGCTGGCGCTGCCGCCGTTTCCTTGCTGGCATCTCACGGATGGCTGGTCGGCGCGTCCAGCGCAGCCGCGCATCGCGCCCCGCGTCGCCGTCGCCCCGGCCACTGTCGTCTTCACCAGTTCCGGCACCACCGGCAAGCCCAAGCTCATTCCCATTCCGCAGGCGACTCTGCTGGCTTCGGCTGCGCAATACAGGGACTGGCCCGAAACCATGGCCTGTTTCGCGTCCAACGAGCACAACGGGCCGAGACGCCAGCAGTTGCGCGTGCTGGCGCGCGCCGGCTGCGTGGTGATGTCGAACACGCGCGAGGGCTGCCCGGCCTACCGGCTGGCCGAACGCCACGGCGTCACCGACATGCTGATGACGGCCTTCATCGCGCAATCGGTGCTCTCCGAGGTCGAACACGCAGGCATCCCGGGGCTGGCGCTGGACGGCGTGCGCCTGTGGCTGA
The DNA here is from genome assembly GCA_036675435.1 of Ramlibacter sp. Lineage (GTDB taxonomy): Bacteria > Pseudomonadota > Gammaproteobacteria > Burkholderiales > Burkholderiaceae_C > Ramlibacter. The sequence continues at coordinate 5,127 of JAKFEZ010000269.1, forward strand.
CCGGATCGCGCATCGGCCAGAGCCTGCGCGAGCGCGTGACGCAGCGCCTGAGCCCGCTGTTGAGCGTGGTCTACGGCTCGATCGAATGCCTGCCGCTCAGCCGGGCCGAGCCGCGCGACCTGCACAAGCACCCGGACACCATCGGCTACCCGATGCCGCGCGTCCAGGTGGAACTGGTGGACGCGCGCCACCAGCCGGTGGCGCCCGGCGTCGTAGGGCGCTTGCGCGCAAAGAGCCCGGGCTGCTTCCCCGGCTACCTGGACGACGAGCCGGCCAACCAGCGCTGCTTCCACGAGGGCTGGTACTACCCGGGCGACAGCGCCCGCTGGGGCGAGGACGGCATGCTGATCTTCCACGGCCGATCGGACGACATGATGATCCTGAATTCGATCAACATCTTTCCAGGCGAGATCGAGGCGGCCGTGGAAACCTACCCCGGTGTGCGCGAATGTTCGGTGTTTCCATCCCGTTCGGGGCTGCACGGGGAGATTCCCATCCTGGCCGTGGTCCGGGACGCCGGCCTGGACACCCAGGCCCTCCTGGCGTTTTGCCGGGCGCGGCTGGGCAACAAGGCGCCGCGAAAGGTCTTCGAGGTCGAGACGCTGCCCCGCAATCCCTCCGGCAAGGTCCTGAAGGCGGCGCTGCTGGAAATGTTCGACAAAAGGGGACAGGCATGAATCGGCAAGACGCGCGCCAGCTGGCAGTCAAGGGCATCACCGCCAATCCCGGGCTGGTCCTGTCGCAGGAGCAGCTGGCGGCGCTGAACGCGCCGGCCGGCGACATCTCCTTCGACGACCTCGGCTTCGACTCGCTGGGCCGCATGGAGCTGAGCATCTGGCTCGAACTCGAGTGCGCGCTGGAACTCACCGAGGAGCAGGTACGCGAGTTGGGCAGTCTGGAGGGCCTCACCGGACTGCTGGCAAGGCACCTGCAGTGAGCATCCTGGAGCGCCTGACGGCGGCCCAGGGTCCCGCCGAAAGTTATCGGCTCCTGATCGAATTTTCGAACGTCGCCACGCCGCTCGAATTCCAGGCGGTGGCGGCCCAGGCCGGCAGCCTGAGTCCTCCCACGCGCCGCGCCATCGAATCCGTCACCGGCATGATGCAGCGATCACATGCCACCCCGCAAACCTTCATGCATCAGGCGCTGGCGCCTGGCATCAACTTCTACGCCGGCGCCGGCAGCGGCGGCCCCAAGCACCTGGTCGTGGTTTTCACCGGTAATCAGTTGCGGCCTTTCCTGCCACTGCCGGTGTTCCTGCAACACGTGCCAGTCCGCCATTTCGACGTGCTGGTGCTGCAGGATGCCAGCCGCCAATGGTTCCTGCGCGGCGTTCCTGGCGTGCTGGATTCGATCGCCGAACTGCCGCGGTGGCTGTCCTCCGCGCTGCCCTCGTTCCAATATTCGTCGGTGCGCAGCGTGGGCACCAGCGCCGGTGGCGCGGCCGCACTGTACGGCGGAATCGTTCTGGGCGCCGCGCGTTCGCTCGCCATCGGCGGCAGCACCCCAAGTCGCGCGACCCAACTCCCACCGGATCCTGAACTCGACCGCACCTTGTTCGACCGGATGATCGCCGCGCAGTTGCCCGCCCACACCGGTGTCCTGCACGCCTGCTACAGCGGTGACAACGCACGCGACGCCGAGGGCGCCGCGCTGCTGCGCGAGCATCTGCCGGCGCTCCGGTGCACCGGGTTTCCCGGCCTCACAGACCACAACCTGCCGTTCGAGCTCTGGAAGCAGGGTCAGCTGCATCCCTTCATGCGCGACTACCTGCTCGGCGGCATCGGCAATAACCGGAATTCACAATGACAACCAACACGGGGCTGCGGCCCATGGCTTCCCAGCAGTGCACCCGGCGCGGCCTACTGCTCTCCGCCGCGCTGGCTGCGTTGTGGCCCCCGGCCCTGCGGGCCCAGGGCTTCGACGCGCGCAGCCTGCGCCTGGTGTGCCCGTTCGGCCCCGGCGCATCACTGGACTACCTGTCGCGCCTGGTCGCGAAGCGGACCACGGAGGCGGGCCATGGCCCGGCCGTCGTCGAGAACCAGACCGGCGCGGGCGGGCTGGTGGCGCTGGAGTCGGTGGCGCGCGCCCCGGCAGATGGCGCTTCGGTGCTGGTGGGCACCTCCGGCCCCATCGTCCTGCTGCCGTTGATGCAGCCGCAACTGGTCAAGGTCGACCCCGCCCAGGCGTTGACGCCGCTGTGCCTGATGGCCGTGCAAAAGCAGGTCCTGGCCGTGCGGGCCGACTTCCCGGCCAGGTCGGTGCAGGATCTGATCGCGCACGCGCGTTCGACGCAGGCGCCGCTTAGTTTCGGCTCACCGGGCCTGGGAACAACTCCGCACCTGGCCGGCGAGTTGTTCAATCGCATGGCCGGGCTCGACATCGTCCACGTGCCCTATCGGGGTTCAGCCGCCTCGCTGCTCGACCTGGTATCAGGCCAGTTGCCGATGGTCTACACCGATATCGCATCCATTTTGCCGCACGTGAAGGACGGCAGGGTGCGCCTGCTCGGCTCCACTTCGGCCGAACCGCCGCAGAGCCTGCCTAATCTGCCTTCCATCGCGTCCCAGGGCATGCCCGGCTTCGACACCAGCTCCTGGTACGGGCTGTTCGTCCACACAGCCACGCCGGCCGCGATCAAGTCGGACCTGGCGCGCAAATTTTCTGCCGTGCTGGCCCAGCCCGAGGTGGTGGCCGGCATCCTGGAAAAAGGAATGGAGCCGCTCAACCTGCAGCTCGACGCCGCCTCGGCCTTCATCGCCCGCGATCGTGCGCGCTGGAAACGAGTGCTGGCGCAGCTCGATTTGCCGCGATAGCGCCCCTGAGGAGGCACGCGGCTTGATGCCCTGAAGGTCCTCAGGCCAGCGTGCGCAGCTCCCGCAGCGCAACCGACAGCATGGCCAGGTCCGGGCTGGCGGCTTCGCCGAGTTCGGACAGCAGGCGCTTGGCCCGTGCCAACGCGGCCGGGTTCGTCGCGGTCCAGGCCTCTAGTTTTTCGCCTGCGCTCTCTTGGCGCAGATTCACGGCATCGAGCGCGATCGAACGGTGCAGTTCGGCCAGGTCGCCGGCCAGCGCAAGCTTGGCCTGGGTCTGCCAATGCGTGTCGGCGGCCAGTTGCTCGATCTGCTGGCGCAGGTTGTCCAGCCCCAGCCGCTCGCCGATGGCGAAGTGCACGTCACCCGTGATTTCCAGGGCGCAACCGCCGGCCTCGGCCACTTCGGCGATGTCGAGCGCGCTGAACAGCCGGTCGGCGGCGCCGACCTGGCGCGCCAGATCCGGCGGCACGCCGGCCTGCACCCAGGCCGTTACCCGCGGCAGCGTGGCCGCCTCGGGCTCCAGCCGCGCGCGCAGGAAACTCACCGCCGGGGCCAGGCGTTGCACGCCGCTTTCGGTCGGCTCGGCCAGCCGGCGCGAGCGCAGCAACCAGGTGGTGGCGCGGGCGATGAGCAGCCGCCACTCGACGATCATCTCGCACTGGATGCTGTCGGCCACCACGTTGTCCAAAGCCTCGATGCGCTGCCAGAGCGGGACACTGGCGAAGACCTCGCGCGCCAGCAGATAGGCACGCACGACCTGTGGCGCTGCGGCGCCCGTGAGTTCGGCCAGCTGGTAGACGAAGGTGGGCCCGACCCGGTTGACCATGCTGTTGAGTACGTGCGTGGCGATGATCTCGCGGCGCAGCGGATGGCGTGGGATGTAGGCGCCGAAGCGCGCCTGCAAGGCCGCCGGAAAGTAGCGATGCAGGGCACTGCCGATCCAGGCATCTTCGGGCAGGTCGGACGCCACCAGCTCGTCCGACAGCCACATCTTGCTGTAGGCCAGCAGCACGGCCTGCTCCGGCGTGGCCAGGCCCAGACCGCGCGCCTTGCGCTGCGCGATTTCGTCCTCGGCCGGCAGGAATTCGATGGCCCGGTCGAGCCGCCCCTGCTTTTCCAGGAAACGCATGAAGCGGGCTTGCTCGTCCAGCAGCCCCGTAGCCAGCCGCCGCCCCACCGACAAGGCCTGGGTCTGGAAGTAGTTGTCGCGCAGCACCAGCGCCGCCACCTCGTCCGTCATGGTCGGCAGGAAAGCGTTGCGCTGCTCGGGCGTCAGCTCGCCCTCGGTAACCGCCATGCCCAGCAGGATCTTGATGTTGACTTCGTGGTCGGAGGTGTCGACCCCGGCCGAGTTGTCGATGGCGTCCGTGTAGAGGCGAACGCCGGCCAGGGCGGCCTCGATGCGCCCGCGCTGGGTGAAGCCCAGGTTGCCGCCCTCGCCGACGACCTTGCATCGCAGCTGGCCGCCATCGATGCGCAGCGCGTCATTGGCCCTGTCGCCCACGTCGGCGTGGCTTTCGCTGGACGCCTTGACGTAGGTGCCGATGCCGCCGTTGTAGAGCAGATCGACCGGCGCCTTGAGAATGGCCGACACCAGCTCGCTGGCCGCCAGCCGCTCGGCTTCGATGCCGAGCGCGGCTCGCGCCTGGGGCGAGATCGGGATGGACTTTTCGGAGCGAGCCCAGACGCCGCCGCCTTCGGAGATGAGCCCGGTGTCGTAGTCGGCCCACGAAGAGCGCGGCAGCGCGAACAGGCGCTGGCGCTCCCCGAAAGTCGCCACAGCGTCCGGCTGCGGGTCGATGAAGATATGCCGGTGGTCGAATGCGGCGACCAGGCGGATGTGGCGCGACAGCAGCATGCCGTTGCCGAACACGTCGCCCGACATGTCGCCGATGCCCACCACCGTGAAGTCGCTGGCCTGCGTATCCACTCCCAGTTCACGGAAATGGCGCTTGACGCTTTCCCAGGCCCCACGGGCCGTGATGCCCATGGCCTTGTGGTCGTAGCCGACGCTGCCACCGGAGGCGAAGGCATCGCCCAGCCAGTGGCCGTACTCCAGGCTGATCTGGTTGGCGTAGTCGGAGAAACTGGCGGTGCCCTTGTCGGCGGCCACCACCAGGTAGGGATCGTCCCCGTCGATGCGCACCACCTGCGGCGGCGCGACCGGCTTGCCGCCCACCAGGTTGTCGGTCAGGTCCAGCAGCCCGCGCAGGTAGTCCTGGTAGCAGGCGATGCCCTCCTTCATGAAGGCCTCGCGGTCGCTGGCCGGGGGCGCCTTCTTCAGGACGAAGCCGCCCTTGGAGCCCACGGGCACGATCACCGTGTTCTTCACCATCTGCGCCTTGACCAGGCCCAGCACTTCGGTGCGGAAATCATCCGGCCGGTCCGACCAGCGCAACCCTCCCCGCGCCGCCTTGCCGCCGCGCAGGTGGATGCCCTCGAAACGCGGTGAATAGACGAAGATTTCGTAGAGCGGGCGCGGCTGGGGCAGCCCGGGAATTTTGGCCGAGTCGAACTTGAGGCTCAGGAATGGCCGCCGCGGTCCGGCCGCCCCCGAGTGGCCGGCGCCGGTGCGCCAGAAATTCGTGCGCAGTGTGGCCTGCACCAACGCCAGCAGCTGGCGTAGCACCCGGTCCTCGGACAGGTTGCTGACTTTCTCCAGCGCTTTCTCGATGGCCCGCACCTGCGAGGCGGCAGCCTCGTCGTCACGCTGCTGCGGATCGAAGCGCAACTTGAACAACGACAGCAACATCCGCGCGATGCGCGGGTGCGCGGCCAGCGTGGCCGAAATAGTGGCCTGCGACTGGGCAAACCCGATCTGCTTGAGGTACTTGGCGTAGGCCCGCAGCACCACCACCTCGTCGCCGGCCAGTCCGGCCAGCAACACCAGCCGGTTGAAGTCATCGCTCTCGATCTCGCCCGCCATCACGCGCGCAAAAGCGCCTTCGAACAGGCGCGCCAGTGTCTCGGCCTCGATCTCGCCGGTGAGCGGCGCCTGCATCTCGAAATCGTGCATGGCGATGGCATTCGGATCGCCCGGGGCCCCGATGTTCCAGCTCGATTCGGCGATCACGCGGGTGCCCATGTGTTCCAGCATGGGCAGGCTGTCGGACAGCACCAGCGGCGGCCCCATCCGATAGACCTTCAGCCCGAGCGCGCCAGGGTCGGCCGGGTCGCGCGAGTACAGGGCCAGCCCCAGCGGCGATTGCGGCGACAACGCGGCGAGCTTGCGCACGTCGGGCAGGGCGGCGCCCGCCGGCGCGCGATCGCGAAAGGCCGGTGGAAAGGCCGCGGCCCAGCGCTTGAACAGCACCAGCCCGGCGGCCTCGCCCTCGGCATCGACCAATGCGTCCTTCAGCTCGTCCTCCCAGCGCCGGGCAGCCGTGGCCAGCCGGCGCTCGATGTCGAGGCGCTCGAACGCGGGCACCTGGCCGGGCGTGGTGCGCACCGTGAAATGGATGCGCGCCAGCACCTGCTCGGTGAGCGTCACGTCGAACTCGGCGCTGGTGCCGTTGAACGCGCCCAGCAGGATGCGCTGGAATTTCACCCGCAGATCCGTGGAGTACGCCTCGCGCGGCACATACACGAGGCACGAGACGAAGCGCTCGAACGGGTCGCGCCACAGAAAAAGGCGCAGCCGCTGCCGCTCGCCCAGCGCCAGGATGCCGAGCGCCGTGTCGTACAGGTCCTGGTCGGGAATCTGGAACAGGTCGTCGCGCGGATAGGTTTCCAGGATATGGTCCAGCGCCTTGGCCAGGTGACCGCCCGGCGGCAGCCCGGCCCGCGCGGCGATCGCCTCGACCTTGCCGCGCAGCAGCGGCGTCTCGGAGATGCGCGCGCTGTAGGCGGTGGAGGTGAAGAGGCCAATGAAGCGATGCTCGCCGATCACCTGGCCCTGCGCGTTGTAGCGCTTGACGCCGATGTAATCGGTGTAGCCCGCGCGGTGCACCGTGGAGCGCCGGTTGGATTTGGTCACCACGAGCACCGGCAGGGCAGCGCCGGCCATGGCACGCGCATCGCGCGGCAGCGCCGAGAAGCTGGCGGAAAGCTCTTCCTGCGCGGTCTCGCGCAGCAGGCCGAGACCGCTGCCATGGACCAGCCGCAGCGCGGTTTCGCCCTTCTCCTGCACCAGGTCGTGCTGCCGATAGCCCAGCAAGGTGAGGTGGTCGTCCGCCAGCCACTGCAGAAAGGCGCGGCTTTCCTGGACGCTCTCGGCCGGCAGCGCGGCGGGCGCTTGGCCCAGCTCGTCAATGGCTTCGTGCAGCCGCGCGAGCATTGGCTTCCAGTCTTCGACGCCGCAGCGCACGTCGCCCAGAACTCGCTCGATGCCGGCCGCCAGCGCATCGCGCTGCTCGGCATCGACCAGGCGATCGACCTCGACATGGATCCAGGATTCACGTGGCGCCTGCGGCGCGTCCGCGCGACTGACGAGTGTCTGCAGCCGGCCGGCCGCGTCGCGCTGAACTGCGTAGATCGGATGCGCGATGAGGTGCAGCGTCAGGCCCTGCCGGTTGATCTCCAGCGTGGTGGAATCCACCAGGAACGGCATGTCGTCGTTGACGATCTGGATCACTGAGTGGCGCGACCACCACCCATCCTCGCCGGCTGTTGGGCTGAAGATTCGCACCTTGGCCCGCCCCGGCTCACGCGTTTCGGCCAATTGCAGGTGCGACAGCAGCGCGCCCAGCAAATCCTCGGGTGTTCGCTCGGCCAGGTCCTGCGCGTCCAGGCGGCGGAAGTATTCGCGGGCGAGCCCCTCGACGACCTTGTGCCGGGCCGCGTCCAGGCGAGAAGCGGACAGCGCCAGCACGGCGTCGACGCGGTTGTGCAGCGTTTGGGTCAAGGCGTTCATGGGTTGCCCTTTTTTTGTCTTGTAGGACGCGGGCAGCGCGAACGCGGCTGTCCAGGCGCCAAGCTCACACTCTAGGACTGCCCAGGCCTGAGTGCAAATGCCTTATGCGTGCGGCGTTATGCAAAGAACGCATGCCAGCTCTGCGGGACGGGGCGGTGGTCAGCGAGGCATCAAGGCATGAATAGACCTCGCGGCAAAGTCGGGGCCGGGCGTGCCGCGTCGCATCGACAAGGCGGGTGGCGCTTCGCGCCACCTTCCCTGTGTTTGCTCGATTTCGAGGCCCGTCGTACAACTCACTGCGCGCC
>JAKFEZ010000211.1:0-53834 GCA_036675435.1 Ramlibacter sp.
GGGCGCGCAGTGAGTTGTACGACGGGCCTCGAAATCGAGCAAACACAGGGAAGGTGGCGCGAAGCGCCACCCGCCTTGTCGATGCGACGCGGCACGCCCGGCCCCGACTTTGCCGCGAGGTCTCCCAGCCTTATCTGCGCCAAGAGCACTCCTCCAACGCAGAAGCCTGTCAAGCCTTGTGCTTGCGCGGCGCCGCAGCGGGCAGATCGACCAGTCCGGCCGGTCGGGACATCGCCGCGTAAAGAGCTTGAAGGTCCGATTCCAGCGCTTCGGCATCCTCTTCCGGCGGCTGGGTATCTCCTTGGGCGTTGACGTCGTCCCTTGGCTGGGTGTCGCCCTCGTCGGACCAGGCGCTGGGATCGGGCATGGGCGCGAAACCTCGCGTGGCCTTGCCATGGAACTGCCAGGCCACGCTGAACAGCCACTGGTCCGCCTGGGGGTCGAACTTGTCGATCTCCTCGCGAAAGCTCTCCTGGAAGGCGTGGACGTAGTTGAGCAACTGATCGTCGCCCTTGCGCACCAGGAACTGGACGTGCACGCCCGATTTGTGCTGGCGGGTCATGACCGAGAGGATGCGGCAGTCGATCCAGTCGGAAGGGATGCCATGCTTGCGCATCGTGTCGCGCAGCACCACTTGCACCAGCTCGCGGCGCGGTCCGTTGCGCGACTTGCCGTGACCGCCGGCCGCTTCGCTCTCCCTGAACTGCGAAGTGGCAGCGCCGGTACCCGTACTGGCGGCAACGGTGGAGCCACTGGCGCCGCCGAAGATTTTCTTCATCAGTCCCATGGGTTGCTGGTCCTCCCGAGCCTTGATGGCTGGATTATGACTGTCGCCGACGGGTCGGCCGCGCGACGGGCGTCATTCCTTGAGCAGGAACAGCATCCGCGTCGAAGCGAGTTCCAGCACGTCGTGGTTGGACAGCAGCACCGCCTGCGGGCCGATCGTGTCGCCATTGAGCGTGGGCGGGCTGGATCCGTCGAGGTGAGCCACGTAGTAGCCGTCGCGGCGGTGCGACACCGCCACCACCGACACGCCCGGCTTGCCGAAAGTCGTGACGGCCTTCAGCACCGGCATCTCCAGGCCGGCCGACGAGCCGTTGAGGACCTGGAAGACCGCATGGGCTTTCGGCGCCGTGCCCGTCGCATCGAGCTTGATGGCTGCGGTTTGCGAAAATCCGCTGGGCCGCTCGGAGGCGCTCAGGTACTGGATGCGGAAGTTGCCGATGGAGATGATCTCGCCGTCGTGCAGCCGCTGGCGCCTGACCATCTGCCCGTTGACGTAGGTCCCGTTGGTGCTTTGCAGGTCCTCGATGAAGACCTCCGCCAGGCCATGCAGCTCGAACACGCAGTGATGGCCGCTGACCACCAGGTTGTCGAACACGATGTCGTTGTCGGTATGGCGGCCAAGCGTCGTGCGGTCCTTTTGCAGGTAGACGTGCGTGATTTCCACGCCTTCCACCGAAGCGATGAGTTGCGGCATGCCCGGATGGTAGTGCCCGTCGCCATGCGCGGCAAGGTTTGCACGCTCACCCGGCTCACAGCAGCGGCCGATGAGCAACGGGCGCGGTGGACAGGCGGCGGCGAGCGGTGTATATCTCACTGTCCATGAACCTGCAACGCCTGCGCGGCAGCATCAACGACACGACACTGGGCATCGTCGCCGTGATCGCGGTGGCTGCCTGCGCCTGGTTCGCAACCACATCGGCCGCCGACAAGGTGGTGCTGCTGCCCGCCCCCGCCTACGAGCTGCCGAGCCAGCGTCCGCTGGAGACGGCCGTGTTCGCCGGCGGCTGCTTCTGGGGCGTCCAGGCCGTTTTCCAGCACACCAACGGCGTGTTGAACGCCGTGTCGGGCTACGCCGGGGGCGAGCAGGACACCGCGAACTATCCGATGGTGACCAGTGGCGATACCGGCCATGCCGAAGCGGTGCAAGTCACCTACGATCCGCGGCAGATTTCCTACGGCAAGCTGCTGCAGGTGTATTTCTCGGTGGCGCACGATCCGACCCAGCTCGATCGCCAGGGGCCCGACTTCGGCCCGCAATACCGCTCGGCGCTGTTCCACGAGAGTGCCGCCCAGAAGGAAGTCGCCGAGCGCTACATTGCACAGCTCGATTCCGCCCGCGTGCTGGGCGACAAGATCGTGACCCGGCTGGCGCCGCTGGAGGCCTTCTACCCGGCCGAGGCGTACCACCAGGATTACGCCACGCGCCACCCCAATGCGGCCTACATCGTGGCGTTCGACCGGCCCAAGATCGCCAATCTCAAGAAACTGATGCCCGAGGTGTTCCGCGACACGCCGGTGCTGGTGGCAGCCCAGCCTTGACCTAAAACCCCACGGCGCGGGCTGGCGTCGCCCGCTGCGCCAGCAGCCCCGCGCGGGCGGGCTTATTCTCCGCCGCACATGATCCCCTTTTCGGTCCTCGACCTCTCCCCCATCACCGAGGGCAGCGACGCTGCCCAGTCGTTTCGCAACACCCTGGATCTGGCGCAACACGCCGAAGGCTGGGGGTTCAACCGCTACTGGCTGGCCGAGCACCACGGCATGCCCGGCATTGCGAGCGCGGCCACCGCGGTGCTGATCGGCCATGTGGCCGGCGGCACCACGCGCATTCGCGTCGGCGCGGGCGGCATCATGCTGCCCAATCACTCGCCGCTGCTCATCGCCGAGCAGTTCGGCACGCTCGAAGCGCTGTACCCGGGCCGCATCGACCTGGGGCTGGGGCGCGCGCCCGGCTCCGACCAGGCCACGGCGCGGGCCTTGCGGCGCAACCTGATGTCCGATGCCGACGAGTTTCCCAGCGACGTGGTGGAACTGATGGATCTGATGTCCGACCAGCCCCGAAGGACCATTCGGGCCGTGCCGGGCCAGGGCGCCAAGGTGCCGGTCTGGATCCTGGGCTCCAGCCTGTTCGGTGCGCAACTGGCGGCGATGCTGGGGCTGCCCTATGCCTTTGCCTCCCACTTCGCGCCGGCGCAAATGATGCAGGCGATCGAGGTCTATCGCCAGAACTTCAAGCCGTCGGCGCAGCTGGCCAGGCCCTATGTCATGCTGGGGTTCAACGTGTTCGCCGCCGACACCGACGACGAGGCCCAGGTGCGCGCCACCTCGATGCAGCAGGCCTTCGTCAACCTGCGCAGCGGCCGCCCCGGCCGCCTGCCACCGCCGCGCCCCGGCTACCGCGAGCAGGCCGGCCCGGCCGAAAAGGCCTTGCTCGACAGCGTGCTGTCCTGCGCCACCATCGGCTCACCCGCCACCGTGCGCGAGGGCCTGCGGGCTTTCATAGAGCGCACCGGCGCCAACGAGCTGATGATCACCTCGCAGATGTTCGACCACGCCGCCCGCCTGCGCTCCTACGAGATCGCCGCGCAGGCCCGGCGCGAGCTGTCGCCACCCGCCTGATGTTCGCCCCGACACTCACCTTGGGAGCGGCCCGGCGGTGATCCGAGCAAGGCTCACGCGAATTTGGAAAAGTCGGTATGCTCCGGTTTTCCTCCCAGGAGCAGACGCATGCCACCTCGTTTGACCGCCCAGGATTTCGATCAGGAACTGTTGATCCTCTTCGACGCCTACGTCCACGGCAACCTGGATCGCAGGGGCTTCCTGAACCAGGCGCAGAAGTTCGCCAAGGCCGGCGTCACGGCCGCCGGCCTGCTGGCGGCGCTCAGCCCCAATTTTGCGGCCGGCCAGCAGGTGCCCAAGGACGACAGGCGGCTCAAGACGGAAATGCTCAGCTATCCCTCGCCCGATGGCAACGGAATGATGAAGGGCTACCTGGCGCGTCCGGCCGGCGGCGGCGCGAACAAGCTGCCCGCCATCCTGGTGATCCACGAGAACCGCGGGCTCAATCCCCATATCGAAGACATTGCCCGGCGCCTCGCGCTCGACGGCTTCATGGCGTTCGCCCCGGATGCGCTCACGCCGCTTGGCGGCTACCCCGGCGACGAGGACAAGGCGCGCGAAGCATTTGCCAAGCTCGACCAAACCAAGGCGCAGGCGGATTTCCTGGCTGCCGCGCAGTGGCTGCATACCCGTCCCGACGCCACCGGCTCGCTGGGCGCCGTGGGCTTTTGCTATGGCGGCGGCGTGGTGCACATGCTGTCGACACGAATTCCCGGCCTGGACGCTGCTGTCCCCTTCTACGGCAATTCCCCCGCACCCGCCGAAGCGGCGAAGGTCAAAGCGCCTTTGCTGGTTCAGCTGGCGGCGGTCGACGAGCGCGTCAACGCCTCCTGGCAGGCCTATGAACCCGCCCTGAAGGCCGCCGGCGTGAAATACACAGTGCACCAGTACGCGGGCACGCAGCACGGCTTCAACAACGACACCACCCCGCGCTATGACGCGGCCGCCGCCAAGCTGGCGTGGGAGCGGACGGTGGCGTTCTTCAAGGCCAACCTGGGAACCTGATCGCCCCCACGCTCACTTCGTTCGCTGCCCCCCCGAGGGGGCTCAGCCCACCTTGGGAGCGGCCCGGCGGTGGTCTGACGCGCCTCAGACGCCAGCCAGCCTGATCTCGTACATCGCGTCGCCCATGTAGCGGTTCGGCCCGAACGCCGCCGCCACCGCGGCGGTTTCGGCGGCCTGCCACTGGTCGAAGATCGCGCGCTGCGCATCGCTCAGGCTGTCAGGGTCTGGCGCCTCGCCGTAGGTCGCGACGATGCGCAGATAGGCCGAATAGACCGGCGCCACCAGGTCGGCGTCGCCCAGGGTCTCCTCGAGCGCGCGGCGAAAGCGCCGTTCGGCCTCGCGGCGCTCCGCGTCGGAAACATCGGCTTCGTAGAGAACAAGGGAATAGCTCATTGGGTTATCCTGCGCCGATTCTCATGCATACACGCCACCCCACCCCCGACAAGGAGCAGATCGCCCTGCTGGAGCCGTTCGACCGGCTCGGCCTCGACCGCATCCAGCTGGTCGCCACGCCGCGCCAGGCCCAGGACGCCTGGGGCGAACTCGCCGCCGCCGGTGTCTGGGGCTTCGACACCGAATCCAAGCCGACGTTCCTGAAAGACCAGGTCTCCGAGGGTCCGCACGTCGTGCAGCTGGCTACGCTGGATCGAGCATGGGTATTCCAGCTGCACGACCTGGAATGCAGGGCTGTCGTGGCTGAGCTGCTGGCCTTGGCGGGCGTCACCAAGGCCGGTTTCGGGCTGGGCGACGATCGCCGCCGGATCATCGAAAAACTCGGCGTCGAGCCCGCCGGGGTGCTGGAGCTCAACACCGTTTTTCGCGAGCGCGGCTATCGCAAGGACATGGGCGTGAAGGGCGCGGTGGCGGTCATGTTCAACCGACGCTTCATCAAGTCACGCAAGGCCACCACCTCCAACTGGGCCAATCCGCGCCTGTCCGAAGCGCAGCTGGTCTACGCGGCCAACGACGCCTACGCCGCGGCGCGGGTGTTCCACGCGCTGGGCCTGGACTGAACCCAACCGCCGGCTCCAAGGGGAGCGCGGCGGGCGAACTCGCTAGTTGCGGTTGGGGTTGTTGGGCGCCGCGTCGTTGCGGTTGCGCACGCCATCACCATCGCGGTCCCTGTCATTGCGGTTGCGCACGCCGTCGCCGTCGCGGTCGTTGCCCGCAGCACGCGCGCCGCGCTGCCAATGACCGGCCTGGAACATCCACTGGCCGTCGCGCTGCACCCACCGATCGGCCACGTAGTGCTGGCCCCGGCGTTCGCGCACCCAGTGGCCGCGCACCCAGGTGTGGCGGTTGTTGCGCCAGGCCCAGTGGCCGGGCGCCCATTCCTGCCCGCGGCGGGCGCGCGGCACGGCTTCGTCGCGCGGCGGCGGCGGCGCCTCACGGATGATGATGGTGCGCTGCTGAGCGGCGGCCGTCAGCGGAACGCTGGTGAAGGATGCCGCCACCAAGCTGGCGAGGAGGATTTTTCTGAGCATGGAAGGTTTCCCGTTGGACGCGTCGAGCTTCGAGATGAAGACTCATCTGACCAGCGCCCAGAGTGGCTCAGCTTTGGCGGCGGCCCCGTAGGACAGCCGCCCGACATTGTCGAGCTGATTACTGATGAGGCAGTGAGAGTCCACCTTGAACGGCGCCCGTATCTCCTTCGGCGCCGGTGATGCTCTCGTAATAGCGGAAGTCGTGGCAGCTTCGCACCCAGTGCCGATTGCTCGACTTGCGCGCGCCGATGCCGACCAGACGGCGCCCGGCGGCCCGGATCTTTTGGGAAAGCGGCGCGAAATCGCTGTCGCCGCCCACCACGATCACGGTGGCGATGTGCGCCAGCCGGCCGATATCTTCCATCGCATCCAGCGCCAGCTTGATGTCGGCGCCGTTCTTGGCCGCCGCGCCGGGCGGGAACAGCTGGATCAACTCGATGGTGTTCTGCAGCATCGCGTCGCGGTAGCGGCCGAAATACTGCCAGTTGCAATAGGCGCGGTTGATGGCGAGGGGCCCGAAGGATGCCGCCAGGTCGACGATGGCCTGCACGTCGACCAGCGGCTCCTGCACCTTGAAGCGGTTGTCCGACTTGCTGCCGTAGGCGCCCTCGCCCTGGGCCGCTTCGTAGAGGCTGGCGTGCAGGTTCTCGAAGTCCCAGTACAGGGCCACCGAACCGGCAGGCGCGAACTCGGGTGGCGGCGCCAAGGTCAGCCTCGCACGCGCGGATGCAGCGGGTACGCCGGATCGGTGTAGCCAGGCGTCGAGGGATGCCCCCGCGGCACCAGCGAATCGACCAGCGCCTCGTCCTCGGCGCTCACTGCATAGTCCAGCGCCGGCAGGTAATCCTGCCACTGCGCAAGGGTGCGGGGCCCGGCGATCACCGAGCTGACAGCGCGATTCGCCAGCACCCAGGCGCAAGCGAACTGCGCCAGCGTGATGCCCCTGGCTTCGGCATGCGCCTTGAGCCGCTGCGCGATCTGCAGCGACTCCTCGCGAAACTCGGTCTCGGCAATGCGCTTGTCGCCGCGCGCCACCCGCGTTCCTTCGGCGGGCGGCTGGCCCGGCGGGTACTTGCCGGTGAGCACGCCCCGTGCGACCGGGCTGTAGGGCGTGACGCCGATGCCGTAGTGCTCGCACGCCGGCAGCACCTCGACCTCGGGCATCCGGTTGAGCAGGTTGTAGTAGGGCTGGCAGACCACCGGCGCGGGCATGTTCAGTTGTCCGCAGACCCGCACGATTTCGGCAATGCGCCAACCGCGGAAGTTGGAGACGCCCCAGTAGCGGATCTTGCCCGCGCCCAGCATCGCGGCGATGGCGCGCAGCGGCTCTTCCAGGTCCATGCCGATGTTGTCGCGGTGCAAATAGAGGATGTCGGCGAAGTCGGTGCCCAGCCGCTGCAGGCTGGCGTCGAGCTCGCGCAGCATCCAGCTGCGCGAGTAGTGACCCTCGTTCACGCGGCCCGACATCTTGTTGCCCAGCTTGGTGGCCAGCACCCAGTCATGGCGCCGGCCCTTCAGCAGCTCGCCCACCATGGTTTCGGATGCACCGCGCGAATACACGTCGGCGGTGTCGATGTAATTGACGCCATGCTCATGCGCATGAGAGACGATGGCCTGCGCCTCTTGCAGTGCGGTCTGGTCGGCGAACATCATCGTGCCCAGGCACAGGGCGGATACTTGCAGGTTGCTCTTGCCGAGCGTGCGGTATTGCATGCGGGATCTCCTGGGGCCAGAGCTTAACGGCTGCCCGAGCTTCGCGCTCGCCGGCCGTTAAACTGCCTGAAACCCTTCCTATGCCCTTCCACACACTCGGCCTTTCTCACGCGCTCGTGCGCGCCGCCCGCGAACTCGGCTTCGAGTCGCCCACGCCCATCCAGGCAGAGGCCATTCCCGCCATCCTGCGCGGCGCCGATGTGATGGGCTCGGCCCAGACCGGTTCCGGCAAGACCGCCGCCTTTGCCCTGCCGTTGCTTCACCAGCTCCAGGCCGGCGCGCAGCACACGCCGCGCCGCACTCGCGCCCTGGTGCTGGCGCCCACCCGCGAACTCGCGGCGCAGGTGGGCGAAGTCATTCGCGCCCTGGCCCAGCACCTGCCGCAACCGGTCAAGGTGGCGGTGGTGTTCGGCGGCGTCTCCATCAACCCCCAGATGATGGCGCTGCGCGGCGGCGCGGACGTGGTGGTGGCCACGCCCGGTCGCCTGCTGGATCTGCTGCAGCAAAACGCCTTGCGCCTGACGGAGGTGGCCACGCTGGTGCTTGACGAGGCCGACCGGTTGCTCGACCTGGGTTTTTCCGAAGAGCTGAACCGGCTGTTGTGGCTGCTGCCGCCGCAACGCCAGACCCTGTTCTTCTCGGCCACGTTCCCGCCGGCGGTACAGGCGCTGGCCGCGGGGTTGCTGCGCGATCCGCTGCGAATCGAGGTAGCGGCCACCGAAGCCAACGAACCCGCCATCGTGCAGCGCGTGTTCCAGGTCGACGAGCCGAGGCGCACCGAGTTGCTGCGCGCGCTGATCAAAGAGCATCGCTGGGAACGGGTGCTGGTGTTCGTCGCCACCAAGTACGCGGCCCAGCACGTCGCCTGGAAACTGTACAAGAACGGCGTCTATGCCGCGCCCTTTCATGGCGACCTGAGCCAGGGAGCGCGCAAGCAGGTGCTGCAGGAATTCAAGGATGGCCAATGGGACCTGCTGGTCACCACCGACCTGGCCGCGCGCGGCATCGACATCGCCCAACTGGCCGTGGTGGTCAACTACGACCTGCCGCGTTCGGCCGTGGACTACGTGCACCGCATCGGCCGAACCGGCCGGGCCGGCGAGAGCGGCCTGGCGGTGAGCTTCGTCACGGCGCAAAGCGAGGCCCATTTCCGCCTGATCGAAAAGCGGCGCCACCTGAGCTTGCCGCGCGAGCAGGTCGCCGGTTTCGAGCCGCAGGATGCGCCGGCCGACACCGCGGTGGACGCGCCGCCCGGCACGGGGGGAATCAAGGGCAAGCGCCCCAGCAAGAAAGACAAGCTGCGCGCCCAGGCTGCCGGGCCTCTGTCCTCCTCTCCCTCTCCCTCTCCCTCTCCCGCTGGGAAAGGGCGGTGGTGAGGGCTGCCGCCCCCTGCCGCCCCGTTACTCCGCCAACGTCTCCCCCGCAGCCGGTTTCGCCTTCCGATACCCCGGCTTCGCCAGTATCTCGACGTAGATCTTCTCCGCGCCCTCCTTGGCCGCCTCGTCGATCTGCCCGATGAGGTTACCCAGATGGGTGACGGCGGCGCTGTCCTGCGACAGCCCGAACTTGCAGTCGAAGTCCCAGTAATCGGCCCCGGCAGGCACGGCGCGGCCGCGTTCACGCTTGATGTATTTGCGGATCTCGTGCTTCACCGCCTCGAGGACCCGGTCGCGATGCTTGCCCTCTGCGTTGAGCTGGAATGTCTTTTTCATGCGCGATGGTACCGCCTGGCTCCCCCCGGGAGGCGCCCGCTGCCGGCTTCAGGCCTGCACGTCGATGTGGTAGAGCGCCCAGGGACACAGCGCGAAACGCTGGTCCACCGGCTTGGCGGCCATGTCGGCAAAGCGGTCCGCGTCGTACACCGCCCACAAGGGCCCCAGGCCGCCCAGCGGCATCGGCTTGCCGTCCAGACTGGTGGCGACGATGAAGCGGTACTTCAGCGCATCGGCCACGCTGATGGTGGGGGCGTAGCCGTCCACCGCGCGCATCGCCAGCTTGCCGCCGCTGCCCGACATGCCGGCGGCCTTGAGCACATCGGCCAGCAGCGGCCCGCTCAGCGTGTGCGGCTTGCCGTCGTACTCCAGGGTGGGCTTGATGGTCACCGCCGGCATCGCCGCCAGCGTGGGGAAGTCGAACGCGTGGGCCTTCTGAAAGACGATCTTCTGCTTGGCCATCATCTGGTCCAGCATCGGGTCGACCGGGCCGCGGTTGCCCTTGCCGATGGCGCCGGTCACCGTCAGCAGCGCCGGCGAGCGCGAGCCCGCCCCGGCGCCGGCCGATCGTGCGGTGGATGGCAGCACGGCGGCGCCGATCATGGCCGCCCCCAGGAAATCGCGTTTGTTCATCGAGCCCTCCTGTTGAAAAGAGCGCATGATAAATCGGCCTCAGGTGAAGACGATCTCCAGCGCGGACAGCGGCGCGCCGAACTGCGCCACCCAGCGCTCGCCCGGTGCGACCGGCCAGGCATCGGTCCAGGTGCCGGTGGTCACCACATCGCCCTGCCGCAGTTCGGGCGCACCCGGGCAGCCTTGCAGCGCCTGGACGAAATGCCGCAGCGCATGCAGCGGTCCGTCCAGCACGTTGGCGCCCCGGCCGCGATCAACCTGCTCGCCATCGCGCGACAGCACCACCTGCAACGCCGCCAGCCGCTGGTCGAAGTCTTGCGCGTCAAGCGCCAGGCCGGTCACTGGAACGGTGCGCCCGACCAGCAGCCGCGCGTGCAACCCGCCGTCGGCCACCGTGTCCGCCGCCTCGAACTTCCAGCCCGGCTGGTGCGACTGGACAATCTCGAAGCCGGGCGCGACCCACTCCACACAGGCCAGCAACTGGTCCATCGTGGCGTGCGCCGGCGGGGTCGCGGCGATGCCGAAAACGGCTTCGGGCTCCAGCCGCGGCTGGCAGGTGCCCGTCAGCGATACCTCGCCCGCCCCGCCGCAGAACGACAGCGTGGTGTCCCAGACGCTGCCCCAGATCGGGCCGTACACGTTGTAGCGCGGCCAGATGCCGCGGTTGGTGAAACCGACTTTGTAGCCGCGCGGCTGCTCGCCGCGGGCGAGGCGCAGCCGGCGCACTTGCAAGGCATGCTGGTAAGCCTGGTCCAGGTCCAATCCGCAGCCGGCGGCCCAGAACGTCGCGCTGTCGTAGTGCCGCAGAAGTTCGTCAGGTGTCATGGCGCTACCTTAATGCAAAGCCCACACCTGTGTTGCTGAACTTGCGACGGTGGCGGCAGCGGGTTAAGGTCATGCCGATGCAAAAGCGCACCATCCCCGCCACCGGCGCCATGCTGCCCGTCATTGGCTGCGGCACGTGGCTCGGTTTCGACGTTGCCGCCAAGCCCCTCGAGATTCCGCGGCGCGGCGAGGTTCTGGCGGCGCTGTTCGACTGCGGCGGCAGCGTCATCGACAGCTCGCCCATGTACGGCTCGGCCGAGCAGGTGGTGGGCGACCTGCTGCAGGCGCCGGCCCTGCACGAAAAGGCTTTCCTCGCCACCAAGGTCTGGACCAGCGGGCGGGAGGCCGGCGCCCTGCAGATGGAGCGCTCGATGGATTTGCTGCGCACCCGGCACATCGACCTGATGCAGGTGCACAACCTGCAGGATTGGCGGGTGCACCTGAAAACAATGCGCGAATGGAAGGCGCAAGGCCGCATTTCCTATTTCGGGATCACCCACTACACCGAGGCAGCCCACGCCGAGCTCGAACAGGCGATGCGGGCCGAGCCGATGGACTTCGTTCAGTTCAACTACTCTGCCGCCAGCCGCGGCGCCGAGCAGCGCCTGTTGCCGCTGGCCGCCGAACTCGGCATCGCGGTGCTCGTCAATCTCCCTTTCGGCGGCGGCAGGTTCCTTCGCGCGTTGCGCGAAAAAGCCCTGCCCGGCTGGGCCGGCGAAATCGGTTGCACGCAATGGAGCCAGGTGCTCCTGAAGTTCGTGCTGGCGCAGCCGGCCGTCACCTGCGTCATTCCCGGCACGTCGAGCCCTCAGCACATGCGGGACAACGCGTTGGCAGGCCAAGGCGAGCTGCCCGGCCCGGTTTTCTGGCAGCCTCGCCTGGCCGAACTCGGCGCCTGATGTTCACCCCCACGCTCACGTCGTTCGCTGCCCCCCGAGGGGGCCCAGCCCACCTTGGGAGCGGCCCGGCGGTGGCCTGAGTGCGTCCGTTCGCGCCGCTTGTGTACATTGCAGGCATGGCGAAAGCAAACCCGTGGTCCCAAAAAGTGCTGGCGCTGATCAAGGGCGGCAACACGCCGGCCGCGATTGCCCAGATCAAGGTGGCGCCGAGCGTGAAGGACCTGAAGCAGTTGCAGGATGCCATCGCCGCAGCCGGGCTGGCAGGCCGCTGGCGCGACGTGGATGCCGCCGTGTCCGACAACATAGACGCGCTCTCGGCGCCCCGGCTGCACCGGTCGCCGTGAGGCCGGAGGTGCCTCCACCCCAACCCTCCCCCGAAGGGCGAGGGAGCGGATTGACTTATGCCGCGCGGATTACGATGCCCCGATCTGCCGCAGTATCGCCAGCAGCCGGCTGGTCTCGATCGGCTTGACCAGGTGATGGGCGAACTCGGGTGTTATCGCGTTGCCTCCCTGTTCCTGGCTGTAGCCCGTCACAGCAATCAGGACGGCTCCGGCCGTTGCCGCCTGGGCACGCAGGCGCCGGGCCAGCTCGTTTCCGTCCATGCCAGGCAGGCCGATGTCCAGCAGGCAGACATCGGGCTGCACCGTCCTGGACAGCGCCAGTGCGGACTGCGGCTCATGTTCGACCCAGGCCCGGTGACCCGCGACCTTCATCAGCATGGCCAGCATGCTGGCCGCATCTATGTTGTCATCGACGATCAGCACCTTCAGCTGCTTCATCGACGGTGCCGCCAGCAGCGATTCGGCGGCGCCGATGGGCGCCTGCTCGCGCTCGACACTGCGACGCAGCAGGACCAGGAATTCGCTACCGCGGCCGGGCCCTTCGCTGTGGGCGATGACGGCGCCGCCGTGCAGTTCGACGATCGACTTCACCAGAGCCAGCCCGATCCCCAGGCCGCCGCCGGCCCGGTCAGGCGACCGCTGTGCCTGGGAGAACAGCTCGAAGGCGCTCTCGACCAGCTCTGACGACATGCCGATGCCGTTGTCGCGCACCGCCAGCGCCACGTAGTCGTCCTGGGCGTCGACTCGCACTGCGATGTTGCCGCCCGGCGGCGTGTACTTGGCCGCGTTGTGCAGCAGGTTGCTCAGCACCTGCACCAGGCGCGCGTGGTCGCCCACCACCATCGCCGCCGCGGGAAACGGATGCACGGCCAGGTGATGGCCCCGTGCCCGCACGATGGGTTGCACCTGCTCCACCGCTTCGGGCACGATCTGGTTGATATCGACCGGCGCGCGCGCGATGCTGGCCAGACCGCGGGTGACCCGCGACATGTCCAGCAGATCGTTGACCAGGGCGGTCATGTGCCCCACCTGGCGGGCGATGACTTCGCTGGACCGCCTGACATCTGCGGCGTCGAGGCTGCCGCGGGACAACAGCTCGGCGGCGGCGGCAATCGGCGCCAGCGGGTTGCGCAGCTCATGCGCCAGCGTAGCCAGGAATTCGTCCTTGCGCCGGTCCGCCTCGATGAGCTTCTCCTCGGCCAGCTTGCGGTGGTCGATGCCGCGGAAAAAAACCGCCAGCCCGCCGTCGACCGCCGGATAGGCCCGGATCTCCAGCCAGGACACTCGGCCGTCCGGCAGCGGATTGGGGTACTCGACGACGCCGCCCTTGCCGGTAGTCATGACCTGCTCGTAGAGCCCGCCCATCTGCGAGTCACGCGTGCCGGGCCAGATTTCCCAGGTCTTTCGGCCGATCACGTCGCCGGCGCCCAGCTGGCAGATCCGCAGGCCCTCGGCGTTCATGCGCGTCACGGTGGCATCCGCGTCCAGCATGGCGAAGCCTTCGGCCATGCTGTCGAAGACCTGCTGGCTCTGGTCGCGTTCGGCGCGCAGCGCGGCCTGCGCCCGGGCCGTTTCGACGTACGACCAGGTGCGCTCGGCCATGTCGCGGGTTCGCAGCACGTCCAGCTCCTCCCAATGGCACGGCTCGCCCTTGTGCACCACCAGCACCGTGTTCAGCCACCCGGAAGAGACCAACGGCAACGCCAGAAACGACTTCACGCCGACACGGGCGTAACTGCGCGCGTGCGCGGCCGTGCGCGGGTCCTGGTCCACGTCGTCCACCTCCACGGCGCGTCCGGCGCGCAGGGCGTCGATGATCCCCGCGCCCAGATCGTCCAGGTTGCTGATGACACCGCTGACGGGCGCCACCCCGGCGCCGGCCCATTCCTGGCGGATCTGGAAGGTGCCCTTTTCATCCTCGACCTGCGCGTAGAGAACGCGCGAGGCGCCCAGATGCCGACCCAGCAAGCCGCAGGCCGCCGCGACGATCGCGTCGGCATCCGCCAGTTGGCGCAAGGTGTCCGACAGTTCGAGCTGAAAGGCCTGCAAGCCGGCGCTGCGGTGCAGCTCCTCCTGCGCGGAGCGCCGCTGCGCCTCCGCATCGGCGCTTTCCAGCGCCGCCCAGGCGCGTTCGGCGGCGTCCTGGGCCAACAGCATGTCCTCCACCATCCAGGCCGAGGCGGTGGTGCGGTGCGCCCGCACGATCGCGCGCAAGGCCCCGGCTCTGACCAGCGGGATCGCCAGCATTGAACGCACTCCCGTCGAAGCCCAGGCCGCGGAATGCCCGGCGGTGCGCGCGTCGGTGGCGACATCGTCCACCTTCAGGATGCGTCCTTGCTGCAGCTGCTCGCTGGCCGGCCCGAAGTCGCGCAGGTCGATTGCCAGGCCCGTGAGCGCCGGCAGGTCGCCGCGGGTCCAGTCGTGCCGCACGCTGACCTGGCGCTGCGCCTCATCGACTTCAAGATAACTGACTCGCGACAGATCGAGCTGTTGGCCGAGCAGCCGGCAGGTGGTGGCGACGATCTCGTTTGCATGAACCGCGAGGCGCAGCTGCTCGGCCATCCGCAGCTGGAACGACTGTCGCCGTTCCATCTGAACCTGCTCGGTGGTTTCCGTGGCGATGCACAGCATGCCGCCGACCAGGCCGTCGGCCCCGCTCACCGGCGTGTACGAAAACGTGAACCAGCCGCGCCCGGGGCGTCCGTAGCGGGTGATCTCCACCGAGAAGTTCTGCAGGAAGCACGACTCGCCGGCCATCGCCCGCTGCACGAATGGCAGGATGTCGGGCCAGAGTTCGGCAAACACGTCCTGCATCTTCGCGCCCAGTGCCGCCGGGTGCTTCTGGCCCACGATCGACAGGTACGCATCGTTGTAGATCAACCGCAAATCGGCGCCCCACGACAGGCACATCGGAAAAGCGGAGGCGAGCATCAGGTCCACGACGGTGCGCAGCGGCTCGGGCCACGACGCAGGCTGCCCGAACGAGGAAGCAGCCCAGTCGAAGTCGCGCAGCAGCGCATGCATCCGGGTCGAACCCGGGAAAGGCACCCTCGCAGGCGTCAAGGCGGACCTTTGTTGCTTGGCGGAATTTTTCAGCTTACTCCGATGTCAATTTGTCGAGGAGGAAAACCTGAACAAAAGTATTCAGCTCGACAGCAGCGACCATCTGGTGATTGGCTGTGGAGAGATAAGCGAACGCGACGACGCAAGCCTAGCCCATCAGTTCGCTAATAATGGTCCCTTTTTTGCCCGCGAAGTAACGACCATGGAATCCAGGCCCGCACGCCGAACCCGCCTGCCCGCCAAAGCAGCCACCTCGTGCCCGACGCCGCGGGCCGCCCTTCGACTGTTGGTTTGCGCGGCCATGGCCACGGCAGGCCATGGCGCCGCCCAGGCGCAAGTGATGGCCAGCCTGCTCGACTTGTCGCTGGAGCAACTGGCCAACATCGAGGTGACCTCGGTCTCCAAGCGGGCCCAGCGCCTGGCCGACGTCGCCGGCTCCGTCTACGTCATCAGCGCCGACGACATCCGGCGATCGGGCGCGACCAGCCTGCCCGAGGCCCTGCGGCTGGCGCCCAACCTGCAGGTCGCCCGCGCCGACGCCAACCAGTACGCGATCACCGCCCGCGGCTTCAACAGCGTGCTGGCCAACAAGTTGCTGGTGCTGATCGACGGCCGCACGGTTTATTCACCCTTGTTTTCGGGCGTGTTCTGGGAAGCGCAGAACGTGCTGCTCGAGGACATCGAGCGCATCGAGGTCTTGAGCGGCTCCGGCGGCACGCTGTACGGCTCCAACGCGGTGAACGGCGTGATCAACATCATCACTCGCAGCGCCGCGGACACGCAAGGCACGCTGCTGGTCGCGGGCGCCGGCAACACCGAACGGGTGCTCGCCGCCCGCCATGGCGGCACCACCGATGCGGGCACCGCTTACCGGGCCTACATCAAGCGCACGGAGCGCGACCACAGCGAGCTCGCCAACGGCACCGCGCTGCGCGACGCCTCGGGCATGAACCTGGCCGGCTTCCGCGCGGACCGCATCGACAACGGCCGCCAGCTGACGCTGCAGGGCGACCTGTACGAAAGCCGGATCGAGCAGGGGCCGTCGGGTTCACGCCGGGTTTCGGGCCTGAACCTGCTGGGCCGCTGGAGCCAGGATCACGGCGACGGCACTCGCTCGCAGCTGCAGGCCTACTACGACCGCACCGAGCGCGACCAGCCGGGCTCAATTCGTGACACCCTGGACACCGCCGACATCGACTTCCAGCACCTGTCCTTGCCGCGAGCCAGCCATGCGCTCCTGTGGGGCGGCGGCTACCGCTGGCAGCAGGACAACGCGAGGGCCGTCGCGCCGACCCTGGCCTTCCGGCCCGCCGAGCGCCGCCTCGACCTGTGGAACGCTTTCGTGCAGGACGAGATCGCGCTGACCGACGCGCTGAAGTTGACGCTCGGCGCCAAGCTGGAACACAACGTCTACACCGGCAGCGAAGTGCTGCCCAACGCCCGCCTGGCCTGGAATGTCACGCCCTCGCAGCTGTTGTGGGCCGCGGCCTCGCGCGCGGTGCGCGCGCCCTCGCGCGTCGACCGCGAGCTGTTCTCCCCGGCGGCGGCGCCGTTCGCCCTTGCCGGCGGGTCCGCCTTCGTCTCCGAGGTGGCCAAGGTGTTCGAGCTCGGCTATCGCGGACAGCCGACCTCGGCACTGTCGTATTCGGTGACGCTGTATCACCATGATTTCGACAGGCTGCGCTCGCTCGATGCCGCCGCCGGCGGCGCCACCCTCAACAACAACTTTTCCGGTCAGCTCAATGGGGTCGCCACCTGGGGCAGCTTGCGGCTGTCGGACCGCTGGCGCCTGAATGGCAGTGTGGTGCACCAACGCGGCAAGTTTGCCGCGCGGCCGGGCACCGCGCCCATCGGCGGTGTCGCCTCCCTCGGCAACGATCCCGAAACGCGCTGGTCGTTGGGCTCGGCTTTTGACTTGGGCGCGGGCCACGAGATCGATCTGATGCTCCGCCACGTGGGGGCTCTGCCCAATGGCCCGGTGCCCGCCTACACCGCCCTGGATGCCCGCTGGGGCTGGCAGCTGCGCCCGGGCGTGCACCTCTCGGCGACCGTGCGCAATCTCGGTGATCCGCGGCACCCCGAGTGGGGCGTGCCGGCCAATCGGGTCGAGCTGGAGCGCAGCGTATTCTTCAAAGCCACCTGGCGGATGTAAGGCGCCACGATGAACTTTTCCACCTCCCCTTTTTCGCGCCGGCGGCGTGCCTGCGCCCTCGCGCTCTGGCTGGGCGTTTATGCGACCTGCGTTCCGGCCACGACCGCCCTGGCCCAGCCGGTGCCCGCCGAGCGGCCCCGTGGCGCGCTGGTCAAGGCTGCATTCCTGCACAAGTTCTTCAGCTTTGTCGAATGGCCGCAAGGCACCTTCGTGCGGCCGGATGCGCCGGTACGCATCGGCGTGATCGGCGACGAGGAAATCCTGCACGACCTGCAGGAACTCGCCAAGGACCGGCCACGCGACGGCCGGCCGGTCGCGCCCGTGCCACTGGCGCCCGGCGAGGCGATGACCGGCATCCACATCCTCTACATCAAGTCCTCCAACTCCGCCCGCATCGCCGAGGTGCTGTCACAGGTGCCCGAAGGGGTGTTGACGGTGGCCGATATCGAGTCCGGCCATCCCAAGGGCAGCGTGATGAGCTTCTATGTGGAAGACGGCCGCATCCGCTTCGGCATCTCGCTCGAAGCGGCGGCCCGGCAGCGCCTGCGCCTGGACACCCGGCTGCTGTCGGTGGCCAAGCGAATCCAGGGCAGCGCCGACTTCGACGAAGAGGTTCAGTTGGGCTGGCTCGATCCCCGCAACGCCGATTACTCGCACTGACCGGGGCTCACTGCAACTGCCGGAAAATCTTTCCGAGCAGGTCGTTCACGATGCCCATCAGAGGGTCTTCCTCGCGCCGTGGCTTGGGCCGCGGACGCGGGATGTCGAACTCGGCGCTGGCGTCGAGCCAGCGATTGCGCAGCGCCTGCTGGAACACCTCGCCCACGATCGGCAAGGCGCTGCGGGCGCCCTCCCCCCAGGCGCCCATGGCCACCTTGTTGTCGTTGAAGCCGACCCACGCGCCCGCCACCAGCTGCCGGTGCATCAGGATGAACCAGCCGTCGCTGTTGTCCTGGGTGGTGCCGGTCTTGCCCGCCACGTCGGCTTGAATGCCGAAGCGCTGGCGAATGGCCGTGCCGGTGCCCTCGTCAACCACCCCGCGCATCACATCCACCAGCGTCAGGGCGCTGGCTCGCGCAAAGACCCGTTCGGGTTCGCGCCGGGCGAACTCTTCCAGCAGCCGGCCGTCGCGATGCTCCACCCGCAACACCAGCACCGGCTCGATGTACCGGCCGCCGTTGGCGATACTGGCATAGGCCCCCACCATCTCGCGCAGCGTCACCGGACTGGTGCCCAGCGCCAGCGAGGGCACCACGTCCAGCTTGCTATAGCGCACGCCCATTGCCCGGGCCAGCTCGGCCACCCGGGCAGGCCCCACCTGCTGCATGAGCTGGGCGGTGATGGTGTTCTTCGAATACACCAGCCCGTCGCGCAGGCTCATCGGCTCTCCGGTGGGCGGCTTCGCGTCGCTCGGGCTCCACACCTCGCCGCCCGAGCGGATCGAGACCGGCTGGTCGACCAGCGTGTCCGATGGGCGCAAGCCCTGTTCGAATGCGGCCCCGTAGACGAAGGGCTTGAAGGTCGAGCCGGCCTGCCGCCGCGCCTGGCTCACATGGTCGAACTGCTCCTGGACAAAGTCACGGCTGCCGACCCAGGCCCGCACAAAACCGTTGCGCGGGTCCAGCGCCACGAAGCCGGCCTGCAGCCGCGCCGGCTCCTGCCCGGCCTTGCGCTGCCGGTCCGCGAGCTTTTGCAGCTGCGCCATCTGCCGGGCCACGGCCTGGTTGGCGACCTTCTGCAGCTTGGCATCGAGGGTCGTGCGGACCACCAGCCCGTCAGCGTGGATGTCGTAGCCGCGGCGATCGGCCCATTCGATCAGCCACTTGCGGATGTGCTGGGCGATGTGCGGGGCCGGTCCCAGCGGCTCGACCTGGCGCTCGAAGTCCACCCGCAGCGGCCGCTTTGACAGCGCCTCGAGCCGCCCAGCGTCCAGCTTGCCGTGCCGGGCCATCTGCGCCAGCACCAGATTGCGCCGCGTGCGCGCGCGCTCGGGGTTGAGCACCGGGTTGTAGGCACTGGTGCCCTTGAGCATGCCGATCAGCGTTGCGCTTTCCAGCACGTCCAGTTCGTCGGCCGACTTGTCGAAATAGGTGCGTGCGGCCATCTCGATGCCGAAGGCGTTGTAGAGGAAAGGCACGGTGTTGAGATAAGTCTCCAGGATCTCCTGCTTGGAATACACCGACTCGATCTTCAGCGCCGTGATCGCCTCCTTGATCTTGCGCGTCAGGGTGGGCGCCCGGCCGATCTCCTCGGGGAACATGTTGCGGGCCAGCTGCTGCGTAATGGTCGAGCCGCCCTGGCGGTCGCCGCCCAGCGTGCTGAGCGCGGCCCCGGCAATGCGCCTGAAGTCGATGCCGTGATGCTGGTAGAAGCGGTGGTCCTCGGTGGCAATCAGCGCGTGGACCACGGCCGGCGCGATCCGCTCCAGCGGCACCCAGCGCCGGTTGATGCGCTTGTACTCGGCCAGCACGATGCCATCCGACGACAACACTACCGCCGGCACCTCGGCACGGGCTTTTCGCAGATCGCCGATGCCGGGCGTGAACGGGATCAGCACCAGCACGTAGGCCAGCAACAGCAGCGGCAGGGCCAACGCCCAGCGCACCGGGTGGCGCCGGACGGCCCGTCGCCATCGCGCGAACTGCTCGGCGGCGAAAGCGGTGGCGCGCTGAAGAGCTGGGGTCATGAGTGAATCTAGGGCCAGGGCCGCGGCGACCCTGTAGGACGGCGCGCCATCGCGGTTGCCGGCAGGTAAATCAATCCGGCACGAACTTGCTGCGGAACGTGGCCGCGTCCGCCTCCAGTTCGCACGTGACCAGCTGGCCGTGCTTGGCGTCTGCCAGCCGGTAGGCAGCGAACAAGCTGCACTTGCCCTTCAGGTGAAAGCTGGGAAGGTCGATGATCGCGTAAGGATGGGGCACGAACACCTCATGCAGGAACACTTCGCGGTGCGCGTTGCGCGGCGACGGAAACAGCTTGTAGTCGCGGGTGATGATGGTGGTTTCAGCCATGGCCGATTGTCCCAGACTGGCATCGCCCTTAAGGCCGGGCTGCGGCAGCGCGTCAGAGGCCGACGAGAGGCGCACAAGCGAAGCTGTCCGACACCGGCCGGCCGCCCATCACTCCAGAATGGGCCGCCATGATCGACGAAACCAGAGCCGCCAGGCCCGCCGGCCGCATGTCCCTCCCCGCCGGCCCGGCCCGCAATGGCCAGCTGCGCGACCGCCTGGAATTCCTGCGCGGTTTCGTGCGGCATCCTGCCCAGGTGGGTTCGGTGGCGCCCAGCTCGCACCGCCTCGAGCGGCGCCTGGTGCGTGCAGCGGCCATCAAGGACGCCCAGACAGTGGTCGAGCTCGGTCCTGGCACCGGTGGCACCACGGCGGCCTTCCTCAAAGCCATGCCGCATGGCGCACGCCTGCTGGCGATCGAGCTCGACCCGGTGTTCCACCGCCACCTGGTGACTGCCATTCCGGACGCGCGTCTGGTGCTCGAGCGCGGCAGCGCAGAGCACCTCGCCGAGTGCCTGGAAGCGCATCGCCTGCCGGCCCCCGACGCGATCGTCTCGGGTATTCCGTTCTCGACCATGCCCACCGACGTGTCGCAGCGGATCGCCGCCGCCATTGCCACCGTGTTGCGCCCGGGCGGCCGCTTCGTGGCCTACCAGGTGCGGGCCCACGTGGCGGGCTTCCTCACGCCGCATCTGGGCGAGCCGCGCAAGGAATGGGAAGTGGTGAACGTGCCGCCGGTGCGCGTCTTCACCTGGGTCAAGCCCGAGCGTTGACCGCGCGGCCGAGCAGCGGCCGCATCATCCACAGGCCCAGCACCGGTCCCAGCGCCAGCCAGGGCAGCACCTGCGCCAGCGGCCGCGCCTGCGCCGCCGCGACGAACACTTCGATGCTGACGACCGAAATGGCGAACCCGATGCAGTTGGTGAACGTGAGCACGCTGCCCATCACCGCGGGAGGCGAATTCTGCGCCGTGAGCGTGGAGAATTGCGGCGAGTCGCCCGCGACCGTGGCGCCCCAGAGCAGCAGCCAGGCGAAGAACGCGGGCAACGGAGCGGCCAGCATCCAGGGCGCCGCCAGGCAGCAGCCGGCGCTGGTGGCCAGCTGCCACTGGGCAACTCGAGCGCTGCCGAGCCAGCGCACCGCCAGGCCGCCACCCACGCAGCCGGCAAACCCGGCAGCGATGGCCCAGAAAGCCGCCGCGCTGACCGCCGCGCCCGAAGCCACCCGCCCCGCCACGATCAGCGGCACCAGCACGATGAATGCATACAGTTCCCACATGTGGCCGAAGTAGCCGAACACGGAGGCGCGCAAACGCCGGTCGGCCCAGATCAGGCCCAGGGCCCGGGGCGTGATGCGGGCGCCGCGCGGCGCGTGCGGACTCTCGGGCACCAGCCACCAGGTGGCCAGGCCCCCCAGGGCGGCCAGCAGCGATACCGACAGCACCACGGCCTGCCAGGGCACCAGGCCCACCGCGCCGTCGCCCGCCAGCGCGCGCAGGCCGTGCGGCAGTGCGGTACCCAGCACCAGCGCGCCGATCAACACGCCCAGCACCGCTCCCAGCCGCTCCCGATACCAGCTGGCCGCGATCTTCATGCCGACCGGATAGATGCCCGCCAGAAGAAAACCGACAGCGAATCGCAACGCCAGCAGAGCACCGTAGTGGCCATCGGTGAAGACGATGGCGGCGTTGGCGATGGCGCCCAGCAGCGAGCACGCCAGAAAGACCTTGGCCGGCGCCATCCGGTCGGCCACCATCAGCAAGGCGAAGGCGAGCGTGCCCGCGACGAACCCCAGTTGCACCGCCGACGTCAGCGTTCCGACCGCCGCGGCCGGCAGGCCCCAGGCCTGTTGCAGATCGGGCATCACGGCATTGACGGCGAACCAGAGCGACGTGCCCGCGAACTGCGACAGCACGATCACGGGCAGCACCCGGCGGGGAACGGCGAGATCGGCCATGGATGGAAGGCAGCCTAGGGCCTGTTCACACTATTTTTGCAAGTGCGAACATGCCCTAACCGCCGGCCCGCTTGACCACGTGCCCGCGCGACTGGAGCATGGCCACCACCTTGTCGCAATGATCGCCTTGCACTTCGACCACGCCATCCTTCACCGTGCCGCCCGAGCCGCACGCGGCCTTGAGCTGCTGCGCGAGCTGGACCAGCGCCGCGCCGTCGAGAGCCAGCCCGCGCACGACGGTCACCGCCTTGCCGCCACGGCCCTTGGTTTCGCGCGAGACGCGCACGATGCCATCCGAGGCAGGCGGCGCCGTGGCGCCGCGGGCGCACACGCACTGCGCGACCGGCTTGCGGCATACCGGGCACATGCGCCCGGCTTCGGTGGAATACACCAGGCCTCCCGCCGCCGGGCGTTGCCTCATAGCTAGGCTTCCAGCCGCTGCGCGACCTCGCGCTTGCCCATCCCGCGAAGCGCGGCGATGGCCTCCAGCTGCCTGGCGCGGGGCCGGACCTTGCCACTCTCCCATTTATAGACCGACAGCGAGGACACGCCCAGAACTCGCGCCAGCGCGGCCGCCGACAGGCCCAGGCGCTTGCGCTGCGCGGCGAAACCCTTGGCGCTGAAGCGCAGGTTGCTGGTCGTCTCGTCGGCCTCGGGCGCGGGCGCCGAGGCCCTGCCGGAAGCCTTGCCCAGGCGCTTGACCTGCCGCTCCAGCGCCTCGAGGCGGCGCCTGAGCTCGGCGATCTGGGTCCGGTACTGCGAAACCGATTTTTTCAGCGCCTGCGTCTCCGACCGCAGCTCCTTGCGCGAGACGCGCGAAATTTCATTTTTTAGGATCGTTCCAATATTGGGCATGGATGCTATACAACGGTGGCCGAAGCGTCCCCGGTTTCTGCGCCGGGTTGTCGCCTGACTTGGGTGGGCTCCTGCCCGCTATCTTAGCCTTTGAAGCCTGCGCTTCAGTTACTCGCCTTGGCCCGCCTCACCAGCTGCCCGCCGGCAAACTGCGGATAGTTTCGCTGGACCACGGCGCCGTTGAAGTCCCAGGCAATGCAGCGGCCCAGGTGGTAAGGCGGCTCGGTGCTCTGGCCCGGGTGGATGCCGGCCTGCCGGCGCTGGTGCTCCTGGTAGGGGAACACGGTCTGGTACGCCGCGGTGGCCATGTTGAACAGCAGCTCGCGCAGGTGCGTGCAGCCGCGAACGCCGCCCAGCGCGCGCTCGATCGCCTGGCGCCAGCCCGGGCCCATGGTGGCGCCCACCATCCCCTGCAGCGGCTCGTTACCCTGCTGGCATTCGCCAAAGGGCGTGTCATCCATCGAAGAGGCGATCTCGCGAATGGTCATCGTGTCGTCCACCGCCACCCGGATGGCCATGCCGTGAATCGGCGTGCCGGGCTGCATTGGCCCCTGGGCCGAGCGCTCGAAGGTGTAGGTCTTCGTATCGGACAGCTCGCCCTCGATTTCCCACAGCCCATCGGCGCGCAAGTAGCCGCGGTAGGTCACGGCGCGGGTGTGCAAATGGGTGCGAGGAACGGGAGCGGGCAACGGCATCGGGTACTTCCTGGATGAGCAGCAGAACGGGGATTTTCTCAGACCCCGGCCGCCGGGCGGATTTCAGGGCTCTTACCCGGGCGCCTACCCCCGCACTTGCACCGCTGCCGGTTCGCCCATCGGCCGGCCACTCAGCTGCTCGAATTCCTTCGGGTCGTGCGCGCAGAACACCTTGACCTGACCGCCATGGCGGCGGCGCAACTCGCGCAGGCGCCGCTGGTTGCCAAGCCGCGCCGTGCGGTCCTTCTCCATCAGCGTCTGGTAGGCGCGCAGGCCCCCGGTGCACCAAGGGTCGACCAAATCCATTTCCAGATGGTAGAAGTACGCGTCGCCGGCCTGCAGCAGCCAGTGGCCATCGTCGCGGATCGCCACGCCGGCGTGGCCGTAGGTGTGTCCCGGCAGCGGCACCAGCAGCACTTCGGGCGGCAGGCCCGCCAGCTGGCGCACCGTCTCGAAGCCGTACCAGGTCTCGCCGCTGGCGGACGGGTACACGGTCCAGTTGGCGCGTGTGCCCCATTGCTGGGGCCGAAACCGCTGCCGGTCCAGCCAGGTCTTCTGCAGCAGCGCATAGTCGCGCTCCTGCTGCATCATGTGCACCCTGGCCCGGGGAAAGTCGTCCAGGCCGCCGGCATGGTCGAAGTCCAGATGGGTCAGAACGATGTGGCGCACGTCATCAGCGCTGAAGCCCAGGCGCTCGATCTGCCGCACCGCCGTCATCTCCTCGCGAAAATCCGGGCTGAGCATCGTCAGAAAAAAGCCGCTGAGCCGTGAGCGCGGATGAGCTACATCGCGCAAGCCAAACCCGGTGTCCACCAGCACCAGCCCCTCGTTGGTTTCCAGCGCCAGGCAGTGGCAGCACAACTGGCCGCGGGTCAGCTCACCGGGCGTGCGCCCGTCCATCAGGCGTCCGCCCAGCGGGCAACTGGAAATGCAATTGAGGTGGTGAATGCGCACGGCGTGCCCCGTAGCGTGCAAAAGCGCCAAGCCAATATAGGGCCGCCACATCTCGCCTCATGGGTGACGGCCGTCGCCTGGTGATGAGAGACAGCGCTTGCGCCGAGCACCCCACGGCGGCAGCGCTTCGGGCTACGATGAGCTTACTTTCTCAACCGGTGACCACATGCAATGAGCGCATCTATCTGGATCGGGCTGTTCCTGGCCATCGTCGCGCTGTTGATCGTCGTGATCTGGTCGATCAAGCGCCACCGCAGCCCGATCCTGCAGGTGAAGTGCGACACCTCGATCGAGAACCTGATGCCGTCGTTGGCCGGCCTGACGCTCAGCTCCGCAGTTGCGGGCAATTCGGTGGAGGTGCTGGAGAACGGCGCGTTCTTCGATGTGCTGATCGACCGGATCGCCGCGGCCAGGAAGTCCGTGCACTTCGAGACTTTCCTCTGGAAGGACGGCGTGCTGGGCCGCCGGCTGGCCGATGCGCTGTCGCGGCAGGCGCGCGCCGGCCTGGCCGTGCGCGTGATGCTGGACGCCACCGGCTGCAAGAAAGTGGGCCGCGACGTGCACCGCGAGATGGAGCAAGCCGGCTGCCAGGTGGTGCTGTTCCACAAGAAGGCCCTGCGCAACCTGGGCATCCTGAACGACCGCGACCACCGCAAGCTGGTGGTGATCGACGGGCGCGAGGCTTTCGTGGGCGGGCACTGCATCGTCGACCAGTGGCTTGGCAATGCGGAGGATGGCTTGAACTACTCCGACGTCAGCGTGCGGCTGCGCGGCCCCATCGTCCACAGCGTGCAATCGGCCTTCAGCGAGAACTGGGGCGGCGAGACGGGCGAGCTGTTCGTCGGCGACACCGTCTTTCCCCTGCTGGAAACGGCCGGCGACGTGCTGATCCACGCCGCCTTCGTCAAGCCCGAGAGCTCGGCGCCGGCCGTGAAGATCCTGCACCACACCGCCATCTGCCTGGCGCGGCGGCGCATCTGGATCCAGAACCCCTATTTCATTCCGGAACCCGAGGCCATCGATGCCTTCGGCGAAGCCGTGAAGCGCGGCGTGGACGTGCGGGTGCTGATGCCCTCCGCCAGCGGATCGGACAATCCCATGGTGCAGCATGCCGGGCATCGAAACTTCGAGAAGCTGCTGAGGTGCGGCGTGCGGCTGTTCGAGTACCCGCACACGCTACTGCACCAGAAGGCGATGACCATCGACGGCATCTGGAGCGCCATCGGCTCCAGCAATTTCGACGACCGCTCGTTCGACACCAACGACGAAATCACGCTGAGCGTGCTCGATGCCGCGCTGGCAGGCCGGCTGGATGCGATTTTCGAGCGGTACGCGGCGCGCGCCCAGGAGATTCAGCTCGAGGCCTGGAGCCGGCGCGGGCTCTGGCACAAGCTGAAAGACAACGCCTTCTACACGCTGAACGAACTGCTTTGACCTTGGGTCGCGAGCCTGGGCGGCTCAGCGCGCCAGCCGCGCATTCTGCGGAAACAGCGCCTGGCGCGCCTCGTCGTCGAAGTCCTGCTTGAATGCAAAGCGCTCCTTCAGGGCCTCGGCACGCTGGGCCGCGGGGCGGGCATTGATCGCGTCCAGGTGGCGCTTGACGTGCGGCAGCCTGCCCCAGGCCTGCTCTCCCATCGCCCGCGGGATCATCCGGGCCCAGCCCCACACCGCCATGTCCACCAGGGTGTAGGTGTCGCCCACCATCCAGTCGCGCCCTGCGAGCCGGTCGTTGACGATGCCCCAGTGCCGCTCGGCCTCGAAGGTATAGCGGTTGACCGCGTACTCCTTGGGCTCGGGCGCAAACAGCTTGAAGTGCACCGCCTGCCCGCAGTACGGGCCGATGCCCGTGGCCACGAACATCAGCCACGAGTGCATCTCAGCGCGCAGCGACGGCGTGTTCGGCGGCACGAACTGGCCAGTCTTCTCGGCCAGGTACAGCAGGATGGCGTTGCTGTCGAACACCGTCACCTCCCCATCCACCAGCGCCGGCGTCTTGCCGTTGGGGTTGATCGCGCGAAAGGCCGCGGTGTGCTGCTCGCCCTTGCGGGTGTCGACGCCAACCGCCTCGTAGGGCAAGCCGGCCTCTTCGAGGTAGAGCGCAACCTTGAGCGGGTTGGGCGACGGGTGGTAGTAGAGCTTGATCATCGGCGCATTCTAGGCACAACCCGTCGGCCTGGCCGCGGTTACCTGTGGTACGGATTGTTCGGCTCCCGGTCGCGGCGGTTGCGAATGCCGTCGCCGTCGCGGTCGCGGTCGTCGCGGTTGCGCACGCCGTCGCGATCGAGGTCGCCATTGGGGCCGAAGCGGTGCGCGTGGCGCCTCGGGTGGTGGCGCCCGTCGCGGTCGTACCGGTTGGCGATGCCGTCGCGGTCGTAGTCACCGTAGGGGCCCCGCCGCTCCACGTGGCGGTACCGCCCGTCGTGGCCATAGGCCGGCTGGGGCTGCACGTAGACGGGCGCCGGCTGAACGTACACCGGAGCGTGTTGCACGTACGCGCCCGGCACCTGCACGCCGACGGAGAGAACCACATCGCTGCGGGCATGGGCGGCCGATGCCGCGCCGAGGGCGCCCAACACGAGACCGGCCGCGGCGAGCAATTTGGCAGAAAAGAGTCGTTTCATGGAAGCTCCTTGGGTTGATGGCCTCATCTTGCGCGGCCCAGCATGAACGCTGCCTGAACGGATCGCCGAAATATTCAAGGCGCCGGCAAAGCGATGTCCACCTGAGCGCCACCGAGCGATGAGCGGGACAGGCCCAGCGTGCCGTCGTGGCTCGCCACCAGATCGTTCACCACCGCCAGGCCGACGCCGTGGCCGGGCACTTTTTCGTCCATTCGCACGTGAATCTGCAGCACGGCCTGCGTGTCGCTGAACCCGGGGCCGTCATCCTCCACGCGTATCCTCAAGTTATCGCCTTCGCGCCAGACCCGGGCCGCCACGCGCTGACGGGCCCACTTGGCGGCGTTGTCCAGCACGTTGCCGAGCATTTCGAACGCGTCTCCCTCGTCGATCCGCCAGGTCAAATCGGGCGGGCAGTCGACGCCGATCGCCAGCGCTTTGTCGGCGTAGACCTTGTCCAGCGAATCGCGAATGCGGTTCAGCACGGGCGCGAGAGGCAGGTACGGCGCAAAGCGCGCCGAGCCGCTGGCGGCAGCCCTGCTGAGCTGGTGCTGGACGATATCGTCCATGCGGCTCACCTGCTGGGCCACCGCCGCCGGCAACTTCGCCGGCTCGGCGAGCGCCGTGCGCAACACCGCCAGCGGCGTCTTGAGACTGTGGGCCAGATAGCTCAACGCTTCCTTGTAGCGAACCTGGCGAACGCGCTCCTGCTTGATCAAGGTGTTGAGGTTGCCGGTGAGCGCCGCAATCTCCTTCGGATAATGACCCTGCACTTCGGTTTGCTCGCCGCCTTCGATGCGGGCGATTTCCTGTGCCACCCGGCTCAAGGGCGCCAGCGCCCACTGCAGCAGCAGCGTCTGTGAAAGCAGCAGCAACAGGCCTGCGCCCCCCATCCAGCTCCACAAGGTGCGGTCGAAGATTCTCAGTTCGCGGTCGAACCCGGCCTTGTCCTCCAGCACCGACAGCACCAGCGGTGCCCGCGCGCTGCGGCCGGCCCAGGCCACGCCATACGAGGCCGCCAGGAAGGCTCCGCCGGCACCCTGGAGCGTCTCGTAGCGCCACTGCCCCACCGGCACGCTGCGCTGGAATGGCGGGGTGATGCCCACGGCCGACGCCGACTGCCATGTCTCGTCCCGGTTGACGTTCAGGATGCTGGCATACAGGCCAGAGCCGGGCAGCGACAGGCGAGGCTCGGCGAAACCCGTGGGCATGACGAGCGCGCCCTGCGCGTCGAGTTCGGCGCCTGCCAGCAGAAGGTAGACGGTGGACTGCAGCCGCGCGAAGTGGGCGGAGCGCACGCTGTCGGCATGGGCGCGCTGCACCGCCAGGCCCGCCCCCGCCATGAATGCCAACAGCACCAGGGCGGCGCCCAGCACCAGCCGCGTTCGAATGGAAAAATCAGCCCTCATTCGAGGGTGAAGCGGTAGCCGCGTCCGCGCAGCGTCTCGATGGGCGCCAGGGTGCCGTCCGGGTCGAGCTTGCGGCGCAACCGCCCGATCAACACCTCGAGCACGTTGCTTTCGCGGTCTTCGTCGTGCGGATACAGATAGTCGGACAGCTCCTGCTTGCTGACCACCCGCGCGCGTTCGCGCACCAGGTATTCCAGCACGCGGTACTCGAAAGTCGTCAGCTCCATCGCGGCGCCGTGCAGCCTGGCCACCTGCGCCGAAAAATCGACGCTCAACGGCCCCAGCGTCAGCACGTCGGACGCCGCCTTGAGCGAGCGCCGCAGCAATGCCTTCACCCGAGCCGCCAGCTCGGGATACTCGAAGGGCTTCACGAGGTAGTCGTCAGCGCCGGCTTCCAGGCCCACCACCTTGTCCTGCCAGCTGCCCCGGGCCGTGAGGATGAGGATCGGAATCGTCTTGCCGCCGGCGCGCAGGCGCTGCACGACAGCCAGGCCATTCAGCCGGGGCAGCCCCAGGTCGACGATGGCGAGGTCCACCGGGTACTCGCGCGCCTGAAAAAGACCGTCCTCGCCGTCACCCGCCTGATCGACGCGATAGCCGTCAGCTTCGAGCTGGCGCGCGAGGCCCAGCCGAAGCGCGGCGTCGTCCTCGATCAGCAACAGGCGCATCTTGGTGGACCCGTGATGAGAGCGGGCGCCGGCTTAGAGCGGTTTGCCGCTGCCGGCGTCGATGACGATCACCCTGACCTCCCCCTTAGCCGTCACCACCTTGACCCGCCAGGCCGGGCGGCCCGCCGCCTCGGTCTTGTCCACGGACAGCACGCGGCCGCTGCTCACGCGCTGGGCGGCGGCGGCGGCCTCGTCGCGGCTGAGATCGGCCCAGGCCGCGGTGGCGAACACCACCAGCGCCGCGCAGATCGGCTTGACAAGTAAGTTCATGGCGAGGGGCGTGGCCGAATCATGGAGGGGATGGTACTACCGCCCACTACTGCCCGACCGGTTCCACCGACACCCGCACCTGCAGGTTGGGGCCCGGGTTCTCGCGCATCATCGTGGTGTAGTGCTGGCCGCGGTAGTCGTAGGAGACGCGGTAGCCTGCAATGCGGGACTGCACTTCGGTGACGGTGCGGCAGTTCCTCACCTCCCGCGGCACCACCTGGTATTGCTCCTGGCGGCCCTGGTTGGCCACCCGGT
Organism: Ramlibacter sp.; assembly: GCA_036675435.1. Classification (GTDB taxonomy): domain Bacteria; phylum Pseudomonadota; class Gammaproteobacteria; order Burkholderiales; family Burkholderiaceae_C; genus Ramlibacter. The sequence goes on from JAKFEZ010000211.1 coordinate 29,921, forward strand.
CGCCGGCAAAGGCGCCCACTACGGCACCCAATGCAGTGGCCGCTTCCCGGCCGTGCCCTTTGCCCACCTGGTTACCGAGCACGGCGCCCGCCACCCCGCCCACGATCGCCCCGCCGTAATTGGGGGCGCCGCCGCCCACCGGCCGCGTTTCATTCACCCATTGCGAGCTGCATTCTTCGCGCGGCACACTGATGTTTTCATATTGCGGCTCGGCGCTGCGAACGCGCGCGTTGTCGAAGAAGGTTTCGGCCTGAACCCCGGCCACGCCGGATGCCAGCAGACAGACAAGTGCAAGACGTTTCATGGAGGCCCCTTTGGTTGGTATGGGGCCGATCTTGCACGGGCTTGCATGAACGCAAGCTGAACGGAATGCGCAAAGCAGCTAATGCACCCGATCCAGAAACGGCGTGGCCGGATCACTGACGTAGAAGATCAGCACCTTGAGCGGCTCCGTGGCGCTGCGGTTGTAGCCCGTCATCTTCACGTGGGGCGGCTCGACATAAGCCTTGCCCGGCCCTATCACCACTGGCTGGCGGCCTTCGAGCTCGAGCGTGAACTGGCCCTCCAGCACATAGACCGTGACCGGTGAGCGATGGGTGTGGAACACCGTCCGGTCGCCGGGCGCGAACATGGCCGTCATCACCCGGATTTGCTGCCGATCGCCGCGAGGCATCGCCTCGACCATTTCCGACAGAACCAGGTTGGGAGCCGCCATGCCGGGCTGATGAGCAGGAACCGACATGGCCCAGCTTCCCAGCAGCAGGAGGGCGGCAGTGGTGCGCAAGACGGATATGTGCATGGCGAACTCCTTGAAACGGTGAACCCAGTCTAGGAAAAACACCGCCCGCGCACCAGCCGCATGTTTGCATAATGGGGCCGCAAGACTGCGGGGTGCGCATGTTCGACTGGGACGATCTCAAGCCGTTTCTGGCCGTGGCCAGGCACGGCAGCACGACGGCAGCAGCTCGCGCGCTGGGCATCGACCAGTCCACCGTCCAGCGGCGCCTCGCGGAGCTGGAAAGGCGCATCGGGCAGCCGCTGGTGCAGCGCAGCCCCAGCGGCTATCGTCTGACTGCCTATGGCGAGGAACTGCTGCCGCTGGCCTGCGAGGTGGAGCGCCAGATCACCGGCCTGGAGCAGAAGATCCGGCTTTCCGCGCGGGCAGTCAACGGCGTGGTGCGGCTCACCTGTCCCGAGCCGCTGGTCGCCCGCATCACGCGCTCTCCCCTGCTGGAGCGCCTGGGCGCGCGCCATCCGAACCTGCGTGTGGAGTTCATCACCACCGACCACTATGTCGACCTCGCGCAGGGCGAGGCCGACGTGGCCCTGCGCTCCGGCGACACCGTGGACAACAAGCTGATCGGCCGCAAGGTGGGCGAATCGCTCTGGGCCGTCTACGCCGGGCGGGAGTATGTGCAAAAGCACGGCGCCCCCACCTCGGTGCAAGCCGCGGCCGAGCGGGACTGGATCGCGCTGGACGCGTCGATGGCCAACCATCGCTCCACCCAATGGCTGCGGCAGGTGGCGCCGGACGCGCGGATCGCCGTCACTGCCGGCAGCGTGCTGGGCATGGTGCATTCCGCCAAGTCCAATGTCGGACTGGCCGCGTTGCCGACCGCATTGGGGGATGCCGAGCCGGACCTGATCCGACTGTTCGGGCCAGTCGCCGAACTCACGCGGATCTGGCGCCTCCTGACCACCCGGCAACTGCGCCGCACGCCGCGGGTGGCGTCGTTCTTCGACTTCATGGTGCAGGAGACGGCCACGCTGCGACCCATATTGACGGGGTGAGCCTGCGGCGCGACCACCGCCGGGCCGCTCCCAAGGTGGGCTGGGCCCCGTCGGGGGGCAGCGAGGGAAGTGAGCGTGGGGGCGACATCAATTTGGCTTGATGTTCTGGTTCATCCTGAACAGGTTGCCCGCGTCATAGCGGCGCTTCACCGACACCAGGCGATCCCAGGTCTGCGCGCCGTAGGCCTCGCGCGTGCGGTCTTCGCCCTCGTCAGTGAGGTGGTTGACATAGCCGCCGCCGGCAGTGGCCGGGCGCAGCGCTTGCCAGGTGGCGCGGCACCAGTCGCGATGGCGCTCGGGCTGGGCGTCGGCAGGCTGCCACACGGCCGCCACCGTCAGCATGTACTCGGCCTCACGGAAGCGGAACGCGGTCGCCTCGGGCGCGACGCCGGCGGTGGCACCGCCCATGTGGCGCAGCAGCACTTGCGACATCGGCGAGGTGCTGCTCCCTGCCGCCCCGGCCACTGCAGCGATGGCGCCTTCGTCAAGCGGCTTCAGCCATTCCGAGCGGCAGTGGTAGTGCAGGCCGTGCGGCACGCTGTTGTCGAACCATTGCTGGATGTCCGCGTAGTTCTGCACACCGAAGGTGTCCACTGCCGGTGAACCGTACTCGCGAATGGCCCGCACCGCCGCCGCGCCCTCCTTGACCGGCCCCACGTAGCAGGCTGCGATGGCCACCATGGGCTGGAAGTGCAGCGCCTCGGGCACGAAGGGCGCAGGCGGCGCAGACACCATCGCGGCCACCAGCGACAGCGCCTGCGGCGCCTTGCGGGCGAGCTGATCGAAATGCCGCAGCACCGGCACGGCCTGGCTGGCCGGGTACATGACGAAGCCCGCCATCATCGGCGCGACCGGATGCAACCGGAAACTGAAGCGGGTGACAATGCCGAAGTTGCCGCCGCCGCCGCGCAAGGCCCAGAACAAATCGGGGTGCTGCTGCGCGTTGGCGGTGACGATGGCGCCGTCGGCCAGCACCACTTCGGCCTCGACCAGGTTGTCGCAGGCCAGGCCGAAGCGGCGCGACAGCCAACCGATGCCGCCGCCCAGCGTCAGGCCGGCCACGCCGGTGTGCGAGATTTCCCCGCCCGGCGACGCCAGCCCGTGGGCCTGCACGGCCGCGTCGTACTCGCCCCACAGCAGGCCGGGCTGGGCCAGGGCGATGCGGCGTTGCGCATCCACCTGGATGGCTTTCATGGGCGACAGGTCGATCATCAGGCCGCCTTCGCAGACGGACCAGCCGGGAATGCTGTGGCCGCCGCCCTTCACCGACAGCAGCAAATCGTTGTCGGCGGCGAAGCGAACCGACGCCGCCACCTCGGCTGTGGTGCGGCAGCGCACGATGAAGGCCGGCCGCCGGTCGATGGCGCCGTTCCAGATGGCCCGTGCTTCATCGTAGCCGGCATCGCCGGGACGCAGCACGTGGCCAAGGCCGTGCTGGCCCGCCTCGTGATGGTGCGTATGGGGGAACTCGCCGGAGCGAGGCAGGGTGGGGGTAGGCAGGGTGGTGTTCATGGCGCCTATCTTCTCGAGCCGGCGTGCACGCCACCATCCCTGAATTTTGGGGTTTTGCGATGGCAGGCCCGCTCCTAGAATGCCCGCATGGACAGGACCGCACGGGTGCAACGCAAGGTGGCAGACGCCTGCCGCTTGGGAGGCACGCCCACGGCCGTGCTGTCGGCCGTGAAGCAAGCGCTGCAGCAAGACGTGCCTTCCGACCGCTGGTGCGCCCTGACGCTGGACCCCGCCACCAGCCTGCCGACCGGCGGCGTGCATGAGCAAGGCTTCAGCCCCGAGCGCGCCCCGCGCCTGCTGGAACTGGAGTTCGGCGCGGACGACGTCAACCTGCTGTCCAGCCTCGCCCGCGGACGCGCAGCCGTGGCCACGCTGGCCAGCGCCACGGAAGGCGACCGCAACCGCAGCGCCCGCTACCGGGAGGTGATTGCACCCGATGGCCTGGCGCATGAGTTGCGCGCGGTGTTCCGCGACGCTCACGGCCCGTGGGCCGCGCTGGTCTTGCTGCGCGCCGACGACGCCCGCGATTTCTCCGCGGACGAGGTGGCGCTGGTCGCCGGGATCGGCGAGCAAGTCACACGCGCCCTGCGCCGGGCACTGCTGCTGAGCGAAATCGAGGCGCACAGCGGCGCCGAAGCGCCGGCGCTGCTGTTGCTGGGCGGTGAAACCATCTTGTCGGTGCGGCATGCCAGCGCCACGGCCGCGCACTGGCTGGCGCAGGTCGAAGACGGCACCGTGGAGCGCCTGCCCTACGCGCTGTATTCGCTGGCCCTGCGCGCCCGCGGCAGCGGCCATGGCATGACCCGCCTGCGCACGCGCGGCGGCCGTTGGCTGACGGCCCACGCGGAAAGCGTCTGCGGCAGCAACGAGGTGTCGCTGATCATCCAGCCCAGCCGCCCGCACGAAATCGCCCAGGTGCTGACCGGCGCCTATGCACTCACCCCGCGCGAGTCCGAAGTCGCGCGCCTACTGGCGGCCGGTTGCTCCACGCCTGAAATCGCCGGGCTGCTGTTCGTCTCGCGCTACACGGTGGAAGACCACCTGAAGCACCTGTACGACAAGTTGGGCGTGAGCAGCCGCTCGGAACTGGTGTCGCGGCTGTTCTTCGATCAGTACCTGCCCAGGACCCAGGCCGGACTGGGCCTGGATGGCACGGGCTGGTTCATGGGGGGTTAGCTCCCTCTCCCGCCGGGAGAGGGCTGGGGTGAGGGTGCCGCCTCCAGCGTGTAAGGCTATTTCGCCAGTGCCCGCAGCACGGCATCGCGCTCCGGGCCGCGCACCTTGATCGCGTTGAGCACCTGCACCCGGCTGCGCCCGGTGGCGCGCATCAGGTAATCGACCTCGTGGTCCTGCTCGGTGGGCAGCTTCATCTCGGGTGCGTTCTTGGTCGGGTCGACTGCAGATTTGGCCATGGTGCCCCCTTGTATTGATGGCTCACTGTGACAGGTAACCGTCGGCCTGTCCAACCCAACCCGCCAGGGGCGCGCCGCACCCGGCGTCTCAGTTCCGCGCAGCGGGCGAATTTCGGCGCAAGGGCTCCAGCAGCGGCTTCAAGCCGTTGTGGTCGATCTCCAGCATCAAGGCCAGCAATCGCCCCAGCTCACCCGAAGGAAAGCCTTCGCGCGCGAACCAGGCCAGGTAATTGCCAGGCAGGTCGCACAGCAGCGTGCCCTTGTACTTGCCGTAGGGCATCTCGCGGGTGACGAGCAGTTGCAGGAGGTTGGGGTCCATGGCATGGGCGAAAAGGAGATGATAGACGCCAGCTGTGCAGCGGCCCGATCGGAGCATCGGCGAAAATCTTCTGATGCTCCTTTCCGACAATCCCCTGCTCCAGCACTGGACTCAGCCATACGGCTTGCCGCCCTTCCATGCCATTCGGCCGGACCATTTCGAACTCGCCTTCGACGTGGCCATGCGCGAAGAGATGACGGAGATCAACGCCATTGCCGCTCAAGCGGCGCCGGCGACCTTTGCCAACACGGTGGAGGCCTTCGACCGCTCTGGCCGGCTGCTCACCCGGGTCAGCAGGGTGTTCGGCAACCTGACGTCGAGCCATACCGATCCTGACTTGCAGGCCGTCGAGCGGGCGATTGCGCCGCGGCAGGCCGCCCACCGGAACGCGATCTACCTGCATGCGGGTCTGTTCGACCGAATCGATGCCCTTCACGCGCGGCGCGATTCGCTCGGCCTGGACGAGGAAGACCTGGCCCTGCTGGAACGCATTCACCTCGACTTCGTGTTGTCGGGCGCGAAGTTGCCACCTCAGGCGCGCCAGCGGTATGGGCAGATCACGCAGGAACTGGCCGAGCTCACGACACGCTTCGCGCAGAATTTGCTGGCCGAGGAAGCGGGCTGGCTGTTGCCGTTGGAAAGCGAAGCCGATCTGGCCGGGCTGCCCGACTCGGTGCGTTCGGCCGCGCGCGCTGCCGCATTGGAACGCCGGCTGGGCGCCCAGGCCCACGCGATCACCTTGTCGCCTTCACTGGCCGAGCCTTTTTTGACCTTCTCTTCCCGCCGTGACCTGCGGGAGGCGGTATGGCGGGCTCGCGTGGTCCGCGGTGCACACGAGGGCGAGCACGACAACCGCCCGGTCGCGGCGCGCATCGTCACGCTGCGGCAGGAACTGGCCGCGTTGCATGGCTATGCCAGCTACGCCGACTATGCGCTGGCCGATCGCATGGCGCAGGACACGGCCGCCGTGCAAGACTTGCTGTGTCAAGCCTGGGAGCCGGCCAAAGCCAAGGCAGACGAAGATCGCGCACTGCTCACGGCCATGGCGCAGCGCCTGGGCGAGCGCACGCCCGTCGCCGCGTGGGACTGGCGCTACCTGGCCGAGAAGGTGCGGCAGCAGCAGTTCGACCTGGACGATGCGCAGCTCAAGCCCTATTTCACGCTGGACAACATGATCGCGGCGATGTTCGATTGCGCGGGCCGGCTGTTCGGGCTGCGTTTCATCGAACAGCGAGACCCCGCCCTGTACCACCCCGACGTCAGGCTGTGGGAAGTGCGGGGCCGCAGCGACGACCTCGTCGGCATTTTCCTGGGCGACAACTTTGCCCGTGCCTCCAAGCGCAGCGGCGCGTGGATGAGCGTCTTTCGAAGCCAGTCGGGCATCGGCGGCGGCACCTTGCCCATCGTGGTCAACAACAACAATTTCGCCAAGGCCAGCCCCACCCTCTTGAGCTTCGACGACGTTCGCACGCTGTTCCATGAATTCGGCCACGCCTTGCACGGCCTGCTGTCGCAGGTGCGGCACGAACGCCTGTCGGGCACCAGTGTGCTGCGCGATTTCGTCGAGTTGCCTTCACAGCTTTTCGAAAACTGGGCGCTGGAGCCGCAGATCCTGCAACAGCATGCACGCCACTGCCAGACCGGCGAGCCGATCCCCAAGGCACTCATCGACAAGCTGCTGCGCGCGCGGCGCTTCGATCAGGCCTGGGCCACCATCCAGTACACCGGCCCGGCCCTGATCGACATGGCCTTGCACAGCCTGCCGCCGGGAACCCCGGTGAACATCGCACAGTTCGAGGCGGGGCAACGCGAGTTGCTCGGCATTCCGGAAGACATCGGCCAGCGCCACCACCTCGCCCACTTCCAGCACCTGTTTGCCGGCGGCTACGCGGCCGGCTACTACGTGTACATGTGGGCGGAGGTGCTGGAAGCCGACGCCTTCGACGCTTTCACCGAGGCCGGTGACCCGTTTCACGCCGAGACGGCAGCGCGGCTGCTTCGGCATGTCTACAGCGCAGGAGGGAAAGGCAAGCCGGCGGAAGCTTATCGCGCGTTCCGGGGACGGGACGCGGCAGTGGAGCCGATGTTGCGCAAGCGGGGACTGATAGAAAACTAGTCGTCGGCGCCGAATGGATTGCGCCAGCCGGGCAATGCGTTGAGGCGCTCATGCCACTGGACGATCGCTGGGAAGTCCGACAGCGGAAGTCGCGCGGCTTGCGCGTACGGAAGCGCCGCGCCGACAGCGAAGTCAGCCACGCTCAGGGAATCGCCCAGCAGGAAGCGGCGCTTGGCCAGGTGCGGCTCCCGCACGGCGGCCGACCGGGGCGCGTTGCTCGCCCCGAGCCAAATGCACACGCACGTAGTCCACGGGCAGCCGAAGATGCCGGGCCACCGCGCAGGCCTTGCGCGGGTTGATCGTCTCGTCGTAGTAGAGCTTCATGTTGCCGTCTCTTCGAGGTGGCTCGCCAGCCGGTCGAAACTGCTGGACCAGCCGTCCTGGTGCCCTTGGCGCGAATCCTCGGACGTGAAGCCGCTTTGCCTGAAATGCATTCGGGTCAGGCCCGGGCCGGCTTCGGCGAAGGTAACCGTCACCAGGGTTTCGGGCCCCGGCTGGCCGCGCTCGTTCTCCCACGCATGCGTCATCACCAGCCGCGCGGGCGGCTGAACCTCGCGGTACACGCCCTGGACCCAGTGGTCCACGCCGTCCGCCGAACGCAGGCAGGCGCGATAACGCCCTCCGGGCCGCAGGTCCATCTCATGGTGAGGCGTGGTGAACCCCTGGGGCCCGGACCAGTGCGCCAGATGTTGGGGCTCGGTCCAGGCGGCAAACACCAGCGCGGGCGGCGCCCGCAAGATGCGGGTGATGATCAGCTCTTCCTGGTCAAGAAACTCATTTGCGTTTGGCACGAGTAGCCTCCTTTTGTTGGACGTCTTGAAGATACGTATCCAGGCGATCGAAACTGGCTTCCCAGTGCTGCCGATAGGCGTCGGCCCAGTCAACCACCTCCCTGAGCGGCGCGGCCTGGATGCTGCATGGCCGGTTCTGGGCTTCGCGCGAGCGGCCGATCAGCCCGGCCCGCTCGAGAATCTTGAGGTGCTTGGAGATGGCGGGCTGACTGATCGTGAAAGGCAGGGCCAGCTCCGTTACGTTGGCGGGACCTATCGCCAGGCGCGAAAGGATGGCGCGGCGAGTGGGATCGGCCAGCGCAGCAAAGGTGAGGCTCAGTGTGTCCATTGGCGTTTTGCAAAACCAGTTGGTTATATAAACGATAGGTTAGCTAGAATGAATCCACGTGTCAAGCCGCTGGCCACGGCTGGGCCAAAGGCACGATCGGATGTGACACCCGTTGGCGAATTGGTCCGACACCCACCAGCGCTGCACGGCAGAACAATGGGCGATCACCAGGAGCAGCCATGAACGATCCCAAACGCAGCGATACGCCGAGCCAGGACAGGCAGGGTCAAGACAGCCGGCCGGAAGCCCAGCCCTGGCATGCCGCGGATGAGAAACCCGCCCCGGGCAAGCGCACCGGGGGCGCACCCATCGGCACGCACAGCCTCACCGGCGGCGCCGCCAATGTCGGCATCCCCTCCTCATCTGCACAGGCCCACGACAAGGCAGAGCGCAGCGACCCGCGCGACATGCCGCCAGGGGCCGAAGAGCCCGACCCGCTGGCTGAGCCGCGCGCCAACGTCGGCGAGATTCTCGGGCACAAGCCTTGAGGTCATGCGCACGCCGCCCGGCTTCCCGGCGCAAGGGCGCGGGGGAAGGCGAAGAGCCCGTCAGATATACTGCGCCCTATCGTGTCCCGCTGGTTCGTTGCCCTTTTCTCGGTCTACTTTGCCTTGGCAGCGAGCCTGCTCACCTTGCCTTTCGCGAGCGCGGCCGAGCTTCAGCAAACTTGCCTTTCCTGCCAGGCCGAATCGCCTGGCGACTCACAGCTGGGCGTAGGCGCCTTGGATGCGTCGTCCGCGGAAACGCTGTCCGATGTCCCTGAAATGCTGGAGCCTCTGTGCGAGCGCTACCTGGCCGGTACGCCTGCGGGCAATCCTCCGGGTGCAGACATGGCGAACTTTTCGCATCCATTCCTGGACGGGCCTCATCGGCCGCCGCGCGGCCAGGTCGCTTTCCTGTAACGCCCAGCCCACCGAGTGCGGCTTGTCGCGGTCACGTCTGGCCGGGGCTGCCTCGCGTGTTCCCGACGAGCGTCATCGCTCAACATCGAATCGCCAATGGACTTCCTTTTAGACCCCAACATCTGGATTGCCTTCGCAATGCTCACCGCGCTCGAAATCGTGCTCGGCATTGACAACATCATCTTCATCTCCATCCTCGTGGGCCGCCTGCCGCCCGATTTGCGCGACAAGGCCAGAAGGCTCGGCCTGGGTTTCGCGATGGTGTCGCGGCTCCTGCTGCTTTTCACCCTGACGTGGGTCATGGGCCTGACGGCCGACTGGTTCAGCATCGCCAATCAGGGGATCAGCGGGCGCGACCTGGTGCTCCTCTTCGGGGGTTTGTTCCTGCTGTACAAAGCCTCCCACGAAATCTTCGTGGAGGTGGAGGCCCGAGAGCAGGAGGGGCCGCCAGTGGCCGACGCCGCAGCCATGAAAGCCGCCGGCGCCAGGCTGTTCTGGGGAATCATCGGGCAGATTGCCATCATCGACATCGTGTTCTCGCTGGACTCGGTGATCACCGCGGTCGGCATGGTCGACGAGATCGGTGTCATGGTGGCCGCCGTCGTGACCTCGGTGGGTGTCATGCTGCTCGCGGCCAAACCGATCGGCGAGTTCGTCGACCGGCATCCGTCCGTGAAAGTGCTGGCGCTGGCCTTCCTGGTCATGGTCGGCATGGCGCTCACTGCCGAGGCCTTCGATCAGGAAGTGCCCAAGGGCTACATCTACGCGGCCATGGCGTTCTCGCTGGCGGTCGAGGCGCTGAATATCAGGGCGCGCGCCAAGCGACGGCTTGCCAGTGCCGGCGCCAGCCAGTGAAAGGCGATGCGGCCGGCTTCACTTGATGCCGGCGCGCATGAAGCTCTGCACGAACTGGCGCTGGAACAGCAAAAAGCCGATCAGCAGCGGCGCCGAGGTCATCAGGGTAGCCGCCGTGATGATCGACCAATCGACGCCTTGATCGACCGATGAGAACACCTGCAGCCCGACCGTCAGCGGCCTGGCGTTGACGCTGTTGGTGATGATCAGGGGCCAGAGGAAGTTGTTCCAGTGGAAGCTGACCGACACCAGCGCGAAGGCCGTGTACACCGGCCGCGCCAGCGGCACGTAAACGCGCCAGAGAATCTGCAGGGCGCTGGCGCCCTCCACCCGCGCTGCCTCATCGAGCTCCTTGGGGATGCCCATGAAGGTCTGGCGCAACAGGAAGATGGCGAAGGCCGAGGCGAAATACGGCAGGCCGATGGCCACCAGCGTATCGACCAGGCCCAACTGGGCCATGGTCTTGTAGTTCTCCACGAGCAGGATGTCGGGCATGATCATCAGCTGCACCAGCACCAGCGCGAAGGCCACGTTCTTGCCGCGGAACTCGTAGCGGGCGAAAGCATAGGCCGCCATCGTGGCCAGCACCACCTGTACCGCCAGGATCATCAGCACCAGCATCGCCGTGTTAAGAAAGTAGCGGGCGAAAGGCGCGGCTTCCCAGGCGCGGCGGAAGTTGTCCAGGGTGAGCGGCGCGAACAGGGTGAAGCGCGTCGAGAATTCGCTGGCATGAAACGCCGTCCACACCGCATAGACCAGCGGTAGGATCCACAGCAACGCCAGCACCCACGCCGCCAGCGTGTCGAGCCAGGTCGGGTCGTTGTAGACCAGGCGGCGCACCGGCTCCAGCGATTTGCGGGCGGCCGTCATTTGTAGTGCACCCGCTTGTCCAGCACGAAGAACTGGAACAGCGCCACGCTGGCCAGCACCACCACCAGCACCACCGTCAGGGCCGAGGCGTAGGCCGTGTCCCAGAACTTGAAGCCCACCTCGTACAGGTGATACAGCAGCAGCGTCGAGGCGTTGTCGGGACCGCCGCGCGTCAGCACGAAGACATGGTCGACCATGCGAAAGCCGTTGATCACGGCGTTGACCAGCACGAACACGGTGGTGGGCATCAGCAACGGCCACTGCACGCGGCGAAAGAAATACCAGCGTGACGCGCCTTCGATGGCGGCGGCCTCGCGCAGGCTGGGGTTGAGCGACTGCAGCGCCGCCAGGTAGAAGATCATGAAGAAGCCGGCTTCCTTCCACACTGCCACCAGCGTGATGCAGGCGAGCGCCGTGCGCTGGTCGCCCAGCCAGTTGTGCGACGGCAGGCCCAGCGCGCCGGTGACCTGCTCGAGCAAGCCGTATTGCGGCGTGTAGAAGAACAGCCAGATGTTGGCCACGGCAATCATGGGCAGCACCGTCGGCGTGAAGAACGCCATCCGCAGGAAGGCGCGGCCGGCGATGCGCTCGTTGACCCAAAGCGCCATCACCAGCGCCAGGCCGATCGACAGCGGAATGGTGGCGCCGGCGAACCACAGGTTGTTGACCACCGCCTTCCAGAACACGGGGTCGGCGTTCATGGCCTGGTAGTTCTCCGCGCCGACCCACACGCCGGGGCGGCTGCCCCGGGGCGTGGAGAAGAAGCTGTCGATGAGCGTCGCGACAGCCGGCCAGTGCGTGAACGCCACCAGCAGCACCAGCGCCGGCAACAGCAGCAGCCAGGCGTGGATGGCTGCGTGGCTGCCCAGCCCGGCCGAGACGCGGGCCGGCGCCTGCATCACTTGCGTGTCAGCCAAGCGTCGCTTGCGTCATTTGTAGGAGCGCAGCAGCCGGTCGGCTTCGCGCTGGGCGTCCTGCATGGCTTGCGCGGGCGTCTTGGTGCCGGTCAGCGCGGCCTGCAGGCCGTCGTTCAGCGCCTTGGTGACGCGCTGGTTGTCATGGGTGGAGAATTCGGCCACCGAGAACGGCAGCTGGTCACGCGCCACCAGGGCCGCCGGGAAGTCTCGTCCGTACTTGCGCAGCGCGTCGGTGCCATACGAGGCCTCGGAAACAGCCACGTAGCCGGTTTCCATGCTCCAGAGCGCGGCGCGCTCGGGCTGCGTCACCCACTTGATGAACTTGAAAGCAGCTTCCTGCTGGGCCGGCGAGGCCTTCTTGAAGATGTAGAAATTGCCGCCGCCGGTCGGCGAGCCCTTGCGCTGGTTGGCCGGGATCATGCCCACGCCGAAGTCGAACTTGGCGTTGGTCTTGACGTTGGTCAGGTTGCCGGTGGTGGTGAACATGATCGCCACCTTCTTCTCGAAGAAATCCTTCGGCGTGGTGCCCCACTCCACCACGCCAGGCGGATGCACGCCGGCCTTGCCCAGGTCCACCCAGTACTGCAGCGCCTCGATGACCTTGGGATCGTCGAATTTCACCGCATTGCCGGCTTCGTTGGCCAGCACCGCGCCGTTGGTGGTGGTGAGGGTCTGGAACAGCCAGTATGGGAACCCGCTCGACGGAATCTGCATGCCCCATTGCGTGACCTTGCCGCTGGCGTCCTTCTTGGTCAGCTTCGTCGCCGCGTCTTTCAGTTCGGCCCAGGTCGAAGGCGGCTTGTTGGGATCGAGCCCGGCTTCCTTGAACAGGTCCTTGTTGTAGTACATGACCACCGTGGAGCGCTGGAACGGCACGCCCCAGGTCTTGCCGCCGGTCTGGCTGTTCAGCATGAACGCCTTGTAGAAGCCGTTCAGCCAGGCCTTGTCGTCGGCCGTCTTGATGAAGTTGTCGATGGGAACGATGGCGTCTTCGTCGATCAGCGTGAACATGTCGGTGGACAGCAGCACGGACGTGACAGGCGGCGTGCCCGCCTTGTGCGCCGTCAGCGCCTTGACGATCGTCTCCTGATAGGTGCCGGCGTAGATCGGGTTGACCTTGATGCCGGGGTTGGCCTTCATGAAATCGTTGGCGAAGCCATCGATGAACTTGGTGATGGGCCCGCCCACCGCCACCGGGAAGAAAAACGAGAACTCGGTGGTCTGAGCCTGCGCGTTGCCCAGGCCCATGGCCGCCGTGGCGCAGCTGGCCAGAACGAATCGGTTGAAAGTCTTGCGTTGCATCTGGTCTGTCTCCGGTTATTGAAGTCTCTGCCCCTGGGAATCGAAATGATGCATGGCCGAGGGCTGCCAGTCCAGCAGCACCTCGCTGCCGGCAGACAGTACGGCCTGGCCGCCCGTGCGCACCGTGAGCGTCTCGCTGCCCACCCCGCAATGCAGGATGAGGTCGGCGCCCAGGTATTCCACGCTGCGAACCGTGGCGGGCACCTGCCCGCCCAGGCTCACCGACTCGGGCCGCACGCCCAGCCAATGGGCGGCACGCCCAGCGGGCACGCGGCTGCCGGCAATGTGCTCGCCGTCCAACCGCAGCAGGTTCATCGACGGCGTGCCGATGAAGGCGGCGGCAAAGGTGGTGGCGGGCTGCGCATAAAGCTCGCGAGGCGTGGCGGCCTGCTCGATGCGGCCGCGATAGAGCAGCACCACCTGGTCGGCCATGCTCATGGCCTCCGCCTGATCGTGCGTCACGTACACCACCGTCAGGCCCAGCCGTTGCTGCAGCTGGCGCAACTCGGTGCGCATTTCCTGGCGCAGCTGCGCATCCAGGTTGGACAGCGGCTCGTCCATCAGGCACACCTTGGCCTGCGCAACCAGGGCACGCGCCAGCGCCACACGCTGCTGCTGCCCGCCGGAGAGCTGTGAGGGCTTGCGATCGAGCAGTTCCGTGAGGCCCAGCAGTTGCGCCGCTTCGGCCAGCCGCTTGGCCGTCTCGGCGGCAGAAACCTTGCGCACCGACAAGCCGAAGGTGATGTTGTCGGCCACGCTCAGGTGCGGGAACAGCGCATAGTTCTGGAACACCATCGCCACACCGCGCTGGGCCGGCGGCAAGTCGGTGACGTCGCGGCCGTCGATCAGCACCCGCCCGCTGGTGGCCGTCTCCAGGCCCGCGATGATGCGCAAAGTGGTGGACTTGCCGCAACCCGAGGGGCCGAGCAGGACGCAGAAGCTGCCGGCCTCGATGCTCAGGTCGATGCCTTCCAGGGCCGTGGAACCGGCCCAGCTCTTGCCTACGTTGACGAGTTGAATGGAAGACATCGCGCGAGTATAGGAATCAAATGTGACGAAGCGGCGTCGGGGTAGGCCGAATTGCTTTGGTGTTTTCCTAGGGGTAACCGGTGCTACTTCGATGCCCCGGCGCCGGCCCGCTCGACTGCCGGCGCGGCCACGCGGAACCCCTGGTTGCTGGCCGAGCTCTGCGGCGTGTTGGAGCCACGCGCTGCCACCCGGTAGCGATTGCAGTAGGAGTCGTGGCAAAGGAAAGAGCCGCCCCGGCTGGAGCGCCGCCCGGTCGGCTCGTCGTACAAGGGATCGTTGGAGCCTGTCGTCCGGTGGTAGTCGGGCGTGAACCAGTCCGCGCACCACTCCCAGACGTTGCCCGACATGTCGCACAAGCCATAGCCGTTGGGCGCGTGCGTGCCCGCTTTGACGACTTGCGGCACCCAGCCGGGCGCGGGCTCGTTGGGAAAGGCGCCGCGCCAGATATTGCACGGCGGATCGGCCGGCATCACGTCGCCCCAGGGATAGCGCTGCCCCGCCAAACCGCCGCGCGCCGCGCACTCCCACTGTGCCTCTGTCGGCAGTCGCAGGCCGGCCCAACCGCAATAGGCCTGAGCGTCGTCCCACGAAACATGCACGACCGGGTGGTCCGCTCGATCGCGCACGTGCGACCCCGGGCCTTCGGGTCGCTGCCAGCAGGCGTCGCGCACTTCCAGCCACCACGGCAGACCGTGCGGATGCTTGCGGATCGCGGCGCGCTGCGCCACGGGCACCTGCAGGTAGAAGACGAACGACGAGCCCGCCTCCTCGGCTTGCGTGATGTACCCGGTGGACCGCACGAACTCGGCGAACTGGGCATTGGTGACAGCGGTGGCGGCGATGCGGAAGGGGCTGACGCTCACACGGCGTGCGGGGCCTTCACCGTCGGCCGGGAAGCCCTCGTTGGAATCGGTGCCCATGTGGAAATCGCCGCCGGGGATGGAGACCAGATCCTGCAGCGAGCACGCGGGGGATTGCCCCCAACCTAGCCCTCCCCCAGAGGGGGAGGGAATGAAGTCCGAGGGCGAGGAGCTGACGGACTCTCGCCGCGGCGTGCAGCAAGGCTTGCCGTTCACGGCAGGTACGGCGCGCGGAAGTCGTCTCGCTCCCAGAACGCGGTGCCGACGTTCTGCTCGCGCAGCAGCTGGTCGATCCGTTCGCGCGGAATCACGCCGCAGCGCCCGGCCCACGCCTCGTACTGCGCCAGCATGTCCTTGACGCGGTCCGGGTGCTTCGCAGCCAGATCGTTCAGCTCGGTGCGATCCTGGGCCAGGTCGTACAGCTCCCACGGATCGGGGTACTTGCGCACCAGCTTCCACTGGCCGATCCGCACGGCGGCGTTGCCTTCGTGCTCCCAGAACATCGGGGGGCGCTCGCTGTCCTGGCCCTGCATCGCCGGCAGCAGGCTATGACCTTCGAGCGGGTCCACCTGGCGACCTTGCCGGCTGGCCGGGTACTTCGCTCCGGTGGCTTCCACGATCGTGGCCATGATGTCCGGCAGGTAGCCGGGCGTGTGCCGCACCGCGTTGCGCTCCTGGATGCCCTCGGGCCAGTGCACGATGAGCGGGGTCGAAATCCCGCCCTCGTGGATCCAGTGCTTGTACAGGCGGAAAGGCGAGTTCGAGAGGTTCGCCCACGCGCGGCCGTAGCTCTGATAAGTGTTCTCCGGGCCGGGCATCATCGAAGGGTCGTTGCCGAAGTGAACCGGCTCGCCGCTGCGCGTGTGCTCCTTGGCGATCATCAACTTGTTCACCAGTTCGTCGACGGTGAGATCGTCCGGAATGTCTTCTGCGCAAGCGCCGTTGTCGGACAGGAAGATCACCAGCGTGTTGTCCAGCTGGCCTTCCTGCTCGAGCGCACCCAGGATGCGGCCGATGCCCTGGTCCATGCGGTCGATCTGCGCCGCATACACCTCCATGCAGCGCAGCAGCCATGGCTGGTGCCGGGCCTCGGTCCACGCGGGCTGGGTCGGATCGCGCTCCGAAAGCGGCCACGACTTGTCGAGAATGCCGCTGGCCACCAGGCGCTGCAGCCGCTCCTCGCGCAGCTTGTCCCAGCCCTTGTCGAAGCGGCCCTTGTACTTGGCGATGTCTTCGTCGTGCGCGTGCAGCGGCCAGTGCGGCGCGGTGTACGCCACATACTGGAAGAACGGCTTGTCCGCATGCTCGCGGCGATGCCGCCGGATGAACTCCACCGCGTTGTCGCTGATCGCGTCGGTGTAGAAGAAGCCCGGCGCCCGGGCCTCGTGCTCGATGTTCTCGTTGCCCCGGGTCAGCGTGTTGGGGTCGTAGAAGCTGCCCGCGCCGATGATGGTGCCGTAGAACTCGTCGAAGCCGCGCTGCAACGGCCAGCTGTCCGTCGGCTGCGTCAGGTTGTTGGCGACATGCCACTTGCCGCTCAGATAGCTGCGGTAGCCGTCCTCCTTGAGCACCTCGGCAATCGTCACGCAGCGGTCGTTCAGGTTGCCGGCGTAGCCTTCTGGGCCCATGTTGTACGTCAGCACCCCGATGCTGGTCTGGTGCGGGTGCAGGCCCGTGAGCAGCGACGCGCGCGAGGGGCTGCAGCGGGCGGTATTGTAGAACTGCGAGAAACGCACGCCGCCGGCAGCGAGCCGGTCGAGGTTGGGCGTTTCCACTTCGCCGCCGTAGCAGCCGATGTCGGAGAACCCCATGTCGTCGTTCAGGATCAGGACGATGTTGGGTTGCGTAGCCATGGAAGACTTCCTTTCAGATGCGTTGGCCGGTCGCCCGGTCGAACAGATGCGCGGCCGCGGGATCGAACGAGAGGTGCACGCCCTCGCCTTCCCGCACCGACGGAAGCTCGCCGGCGCGCAGCTTCACACGCTGGCCGGCAGCCTCCAGGTTGACGATGCTGCTGTCGCCGAAATCCTCGACGAACTCGACGCGTGCGGGGATGCCGGTGGAGCCCAAACGCAGGTCGCCGGGGCGGATGCCGAGCGTAATCTCACGTGGCGTGCCCCCACCCCTGCCCTCCCCCGCAGGAGAAGGGAGAAGCATGAGCGAATCGCCCACGCGCACCTGCCCCGCTTCGAGGACGGCCGGCAGCAGGTTCATGGGCGGCGTGCCGATGAAAGCGGCAACGGTGGCCGTGGCGGGCTTGCGGAAGATGTCGTGCGGCGTCCCCACCTGCACGATGCGCCCTTCCATGAACACCGCCATCCGGTCGGCGATGGTCATGGCCTCTTCCTGGTCGTGGGTGACGTACACCGCCGTCACGCCGAGTGACCGCTGGAGCTTGCGCAATTCGGCCCGCGTTTCCAGGCGCAACTTGGCATCGAGGTTGGACAGCGGCTCGTCCAGCAGGAACAGGCGCGGCTGGCGCACGATGGCGCGCGCCAGCGCGCAGCGCTGCTGCTGACCGCCCGACAGCTGGCCGGGCTTGCGGTCGAGCAGGTGCGAGATCGCCACCTTCGCCGCCGCATCCTGCACCGCCTGGCCAATCTGCGCTGCCGGCATGCCGATCATCTTCAATGGAAAGCCGATGTTCTGCGCCACGCTCATGTGCGGGTAGAGCGCGTAGCTCTGGAACACCATCGCCACGTCGCGCGAGCCGGGCTCCGTGGCCGTCACGTCGGCTCCGTCGATCAGCACGCGGCCGCCATCGACCGATTCCAGACCCGCGAGAATGCGCAGCGTGGTCGTCTTGCCCGAGCCGGAAGGCCCCAGCAACGCGAAGAACTCGCCCGCCTGGATGTCCAGATCGATTCCGTGCAGGGCGGTGAATGCGCCGTGGCGCTTGACGATGCCTTCGAGGCGAACGCTTGCGGACTGCGTCATCGGCGTCCTCCTCCTTTGACGGCGCCCACGGTGAGCCCCTTGACGATGTGGCGCTGGGCCGCCAGGCCGATGACGATGACCGGCGCCATGGCCAGCATCGCCGCAGCCGCCAGCCGCGCCCATTGCGTCTGCTCGACGGATATGTAGTTGAACATGGCGACGGTGACCGGGCGCACGTTGTTGCCCCCCAGCACCACCGCGAAAAGAAATTCGTTCCAGGCGTTCAGGAACACGAACACCGTGGTCACGGCGATCCCGCCGAGCACCTGCGGCAGCACCACGTACCAGAGCGCGCGCAGGCGCCCTGCCCGGTCCAGCAGCGCGGCCTCTTCCATCTCGTACGGCACATCCTCGAAGTACGACACCATCAGCCACACCGCGAACGGCAGCGAGAACGTGAGATAGATCGTGGTGAGCCCGCTGTAGCTGTCGAGCAGGCCGAGCTTCTGCATCGCCAGGTAGTACGGGATGATGAGGCCGACCGGCGGCAGCATCTGCGTGGCGAGAACGTAGAACCCCGAAGTCTTCTTGCCCGGGAAGCGCAACCGCGCCAGCGCGTAGGCCGCCGGCACCGCGATGAGCATCGTCAACAGCGTCGATGCGCTTGCGACGACCATGCTCGACCACAGGTTGGGCAGGATGGACGAGGTGCCGAACAACACTTCGTTGTAGTTGGCGAGCGTCGGCTCGAAGATGAACTTGGGCGGATAGGCCAGCACGTCGCGCTCGGTCTTGAACGAGGTGAGCAGCCCCCACAGCACGGGGAACACCCAGATCGACACCAGCACGCCCGCTGCCAGCCACAGCAGGAGCTTGCGAAGCACAGAACCTCTCATGCCTTCCTCCGCAGCCGGAACATGAAGAACGAGACCACGATCGTGATCGCCAGCAACACCATGGCGAGCGAGGCGCCGTAGCCGAGGTTCAGCTCGGTGAAGGACGTGCGGTAGGCGTACAGGTTCAGGATCTCCGTCGCCGAGCCCGGCCCTCCTCCCGTCGCGGCGAAGATCGCGGCGAAGGCCGAGAGCGCCGTCATCATCCGCATGATCACCACCATCATGATCGCTGGCCGGATCAACGGCAGCGTGATGTGCACGAAGCGCTGCCAGGCGCTGGCGCGATCGAGCCGCGCAGCTTCATAGACATCGGGCGGCAGCGTGGAGAGCGTCGCGAGCAGCACCAGGAAGGCGAACGGCGTCCATTGCCAAGTGTGCATCGCGATGACGGAAATCAGCGCGAGCTGCGGCTCGCCCAGCCAGTTGTGGCTGCCCAGGCCGAGCGAGCGGGTGGCCATGTCGACCAGCCCCACGTCGGGCGACAGCACCAAGGTGCGCCAGAACAAGCCCACCACCACCGGCGCCAGCACGATCGGCAGGATGGCCCCTACGCGCAGCAACGCCTGCCCGCGCGGGATCTGCAGCACCAGCAGCGCCAGCGAGAGCCCGATCACCACCTGCAGCACGACGGTGGAAGCGGTGTACACCAGCGTCAGCCACAACGAATTCCAGAAGCGCGGGTCGTCGCCCATGTTGCCGAAGTTGGCCGCGCCGATGAAGCCGGTGAGCCAGGGCATGCTCAGGTCGATGCGGTTGAGGCTGGTCCAGCCCAGGTAGACCAGCGGCACGGTGGTGGTGACGAGAAGCACGAGCAGCGCGGGCGCGAGCAGCGCCAGCGCAAAGCGCCGCTCCTGGCGCGCCAGGCTGTCGCCCGGCCGCACCGCCATGACTGCCGACTGCACGCGATTCAGCCGTTCATGCCTTCAGGATCTGCTGGATGCGCGCCTGCGCCTCGTCCAGCGCTTCCTTGGGCTTTTTCTGGCCGACCAGCGCCGACTGGATGGCCGTGGCCATGGTCTCCCCGACGGCAGGCCACTGCGGCACGCGCGGGCGCCATTCGACATCGGTATCCTGCTCCAGCGAGTCGAGCGCGGCGGAGATGAAGTTGGTTCCGGCGCCGCCCACGGCCTGCGAGAACTCGGGCGATTTCCAGGCCGACAGGCGATTCACACCCGAGCGCTTGGCCGGACCGGCGAACTTCCAGGAGGTTCGGGCCTGCGTCTCGGCGGAGGTCGCCCATTGAATGAACAGCCAGGTCGCTTTCTTCTGCTTGTCGGTCAGCGCGGCATTGATCGGGAAGCCCCAGTTCCAGATGGAAGTGACGCGCTTGCCGCTGGGGCCACGTGGCCAGCGCGCGAAGCCGATCTTGCCGATCACCTTGGACTTTTCGGGGTTCGTGAGCACGGCGGCCGACGAATGCGCATCGAGGTAGGTTGCGACCGTGCCTTGCGAGAAGGCATCGGCGATGTCGGGCCAGTTCCAGTTGCGCACGGCCGGCGGCGCATAGGCGGTCAGCGCGTTCACGTACCACTGGAGGGCGTTCACGGCCTCGGGCGAGTTGACGACGATGTCCTTGCCCTTGAACCAGCTGCCGCCGAACCCGCGGAAGATAGACGGGAAGATATACATGTTCTGGCCGGCGCCGGAGAAGCCGCGCATGGCCAGGCCAAATACCCGGTTGGCAGGGTCGTGCAGCGCCTTGGCGTTGGAGAGCAGTTGGTCGTAGGTGTTGGCGGGATGCAGGCCCTTGGCGTCGTAGAGGTCCTTGCGATAGACCTGCACCGTCACCTCGCCGTCGTAGGGAATGCCGTAAGGCTTGCCATCGATCGAATCGGCGTCGCGCCAGGCCTTCAGGATGTCGTTGTAGTTGTACCAGCCTGCGTCGGTGAGCGTCGCGTCGTTCAGGTACTTGTCCAGCGGTTCCACCCACTTGTTGGCGACGTACAGCGGGTAGTACATCGGGTCGGCCGCGTGCGTGGCATACGTCGTGGTCTTGGACGACAGGTCCAGCATGGCTTTCTGGCGAATCTGGCCGGGCGGCACTTTTTCGGCGCGCACCTTGACGCCCGTCAGCGCCTCGAACTGCGGCAGCAGCGACAACAGGTTGTCGAAGTAGCTGGCGGGGATGACCGCGACCGAGATCGACTCGCCCTCGACCTGCTTCCAGTTGATCTTGGCACTGCGGTACGGCGCGAGGTCGTCGCCCTGCGCGAAGGCGCTGGCGACCCACTGCGGCGTGGCAGCAAGCGCGCCCACCGAGGCGGCCTGCTGGAGCGCGCGACGGCGGCCGGGCTGCTGAAGCTTCTGGGGAATACGGTCGGTCATCGGGATCTCCTGTCGTGTTGCCGTCGGCGTTGGATGTATTCGATTACACGAACATTGTGCGCCGCAGGGCGGCGCGACTCCAGCCCTCAAATCTAGGTGAAATCCCTTGCCGCATGCAAATAATATGAAATCGTTTGCATAAACGAATAAGCTCATTCGCCATGGATTCGAGCACTACCCGCAGCCGCACCGCCCGTGACGTGGCGCTGCTGGCGGGCGTGTCCACCGCCACCGTCTCGCGCGCACTGAACACCCCGGACGCGGTGGACCCCGACACCTTGAAACGCGTGCGCGACGCCGTCAAGAAGCTGCGCTACGTGCCGCATGGCGGCGCGCGGTCGCTGCGCAGCCAGCGCAGCCGCATGGTCGGCGCGATCGTCCCCTCCTTCGATTACGCCCTATACGCCAGGACCACCAGCGCGCTGCAGCAGCACCTGGGCGCGCACGGCTATTCGGTGGTGCTGGCCGAGCATCACTACGACCTGCAGCAGGAACTGCAGGTGGCGCGCCAGCTGATCGAGCATTCCGTGGACGCCTTCATGCTGGTCGGCGTCGACCACGACCCCCGGCTCTTTGCGCTGCTGGGAGACTACGGCCGCCCGTTCGTGCTGACGTGGGGCGTCGACAGCGCGAACCGGCACCCCACCGTCGGCTTCGACAACCGCGCTGCCGGCCACGCCATCGCCAGGCACGTGCTGGCGATGGGCCACCAACGCATCGCCGTACTCAGTTCGCCGCTGGAGGGCAACGACCGCGGCCGCGAGCGCATTGCAGGGTTTCGGTCAGCCCTGGACGAAGCGGGCGTGGCGCAGCCGCACGCCGAGTACGCGCAGCGCATCACCCTGGGCGCCGCCGAGGAAGCGATGCGGCGCATCCTGAAGCGCAAGCAGCGTCCGACGGCGGTGCTCGCCACCAACGACGTGATGGCTGTGGGCGCGATGGTGGCCTGCCGGAACGCGGGCGTGAAGATCCCCCAGGACATCTCGATCACCGGCATCGACAACACGGACCTGGGCGCGACCCAGGTGCCGGGGCTCACCTCGGTGCGCACCCCCATCGTGGAGATCGGGACCGCGGCGGCCGAGCAGCTGATCGCAAGGCTGGAGGGCCAGGCCTTCGCCGCCAATCAGGCACTGCCGTTCGAGGTGGTCGTGAGAGGGAGTACGGGCCGGCCGCCCCCGTGATCCCTGTGACGAGTCAGCGTGCTTCCGCGGCGGCCATTGAAAGCCGCAGGAAATAAGTTCCGGTGATCGCCCCCATCGCAGCACCCGCGCCCTGCAACGCTCCCTGTGACAGCTCATTCTCCGTCAGCTGGCGCAGTGCCTGCACGTCATAGCCGTTCGCGACGAGGATCCAGTCCGCGGCGCGATCGGCATGCCCGCGTATCGCCTGCTCGGTGGTCGCCGCGATCGCCGGCGTGTCGGTGCGCAGCAGGTGTGCGCCGGTGATTCCGGGCCGCGCCGGCAGTTGGTGCACCAGCGAATCAAGTTGATGGCGCAGGCGGTCTTCTTCGCCGGCCACCGGCGAGAAGCGAACCGTGACCGCATGGCCCGCCACGGCGCCGCCGCTGCTTTCCAGCAAGCGGCATTGGCTGCGCACCATGTGGCGGTGATGCGGCATCATTTTTTTCGACCATTCGCTGGGTGCGTTCAGGCGAGCCAGGTACTGCGGGGAGACGAGCGCCTCGTAGGCCGACAGCTCGTACATGACGAAGAACCCCTCGCCACCGCCGGCGTCGGCCCAGCGCGAAGCGCGCTCGAAGCCGGGCAGCGCCAGCCGCTCGGGGAAATGCTCGTGCGAGTGCCAGTGCTCGAATTCCTCGCGCATGCCAGGCGCCATGTCCCACCACATGCACAGTGCAGCCTGTCCCAGCATCATGTCCTCACCTTTCAGCGGCCGGCGAGCAGCCGCCGGAAGTGTTGCTCCATGCGCGCCGCATCGGCTTTCAGGCCGGTGAACAGCTCGAACGCGCCCACGGCCTGGCCCACGGCCATGGTGCCACCATCCACCGTCGGGCAGCCGATGGCCCGCGCGGCCTTCAACAGCTCGGTCTCGATCGGGAAATAGACCACCTCCGACACCCACACCGAAGGCCGCAGCAGCGCGGCCGGAATCGGCGGGCCCGGCAGCTTGGCCATGCCGGTGGGCGTTGCTTGAATCAAGCCGCTCGCGCCGTCCAGGGCCCGCGCCGCATCGCTGTGTGCGACAGCACGGCCGCCATAGCGTTCGGTGAGCGTTTCGGCCAGCGCCTGCGCCCTTGCCGGGTCGGTGTCCACGATGCGCAGTTGCCCCGCACCCAGTCGCAGCGCAGCATGCGCGATGGCTGAACCGGCGCCGCCCGCGCCCAGCAGCACCACGCAACCCAGATCAGCTTGCGGCAGCGCGCGGCGAAAGCCCCAGGACCAGCCCGAGCCGTCGGTGTTGTGGCCCAGCAGACGGCCGTCGCGGATCACGACTGTGTTCACAGCGCCCATGGCCTGCGCCTCGGGCGAAAGCGCATCCAGCAGCGGCACCACCGCCTGCTTGCACGGGTAGGTGATGTTCAGGCCGGCAAAACCCATGATGCGCGCCGAGGTGAGCAGGTCGGGAAGTTTTTCCAGCGAGCCCGGGGTCTCGTCCAGGTCGATCAGCTGGTAGTGCAGGCGCAGCCCCTGGTGGCGCGCCTCCTCCTCCTGCATGGCAGGGGTGAGCGAGAGCTGGATGCCCGAGCCGATCAGGCCGACCAGCAATTTGCCGCTCGCCATGCATTCACCCCGTATAGCCCGCGAGCCGCGGCAGCCACAGCACCAGGCCCGGCCACACCGTCACCAGC